>DATLZE010000081.1:0-13534 GCA_035574195.1 Burkholderiales bacterium
TCCCCACCATAGCGCTTCGCCAATATCATCGTCATCGCCGCCGTGAGCGTCGTCTTGCCATGGTCCACATGACCAATCGTGCCCACGTTCACGTGCGGCTTGGTGCGCTCAAATTTCACCTTGGCCATTTTTCTCGCTCCGCTCTGCTGTGTAGTCCTAAGCTAACTCGATCCGCATCCCATCAGCGCCGGCCTGAACCCCGACCCCGCCCCGAATTCGCGTAAAAAACGGTCTCTCCAATCAGAATTCATCGGGGACGAAAGTCGAAATGAATTCTGGTGCCCATGGCGCGGATTGAACGCGCGACCTCTCCCTTACCAAGGGAGTGCTCTGCCACTGAGCTACATGGGCTGCGGATGGTTCAGTCCTGCAGCAACCGCCGCGCTCTCCGCGACTCCTTGCCTATAACGGTTTTCCTGGAGCGGGTGAAGGGAATCGAACCCTCGTCGTAAGCTTGGAAGGCTTCTGCTCTACCATTGAGCTACACCCGCGCCGCTTCGAGTATCCTTGTGCCCTGGCGACTTGCGTAACCTGGTGGTGGAGGGGGAAGGATTCGAACCTTCGAAGGCGTAAGCCAACAGATTTACAGTCTGCCCCCTTTGACCGCTCGGGAACCCCTCCGAACGAAACCGGGTATTTTTGCTAATTTTCCGGTTCTTGTCAAACCATTAGCGATCGCCGGTTTATCGGACGCACACCGGCAGCCCGGTCAGTCCCCGCCCGATCCGCTGACGCTCGTTCCCCCGCACACGAACAGGGTCTGGCCGGTGATATAGCCGCTCTCGGGCGCGAGCAGGAACAACACGGCATGCGCGACGTCCTCCGGCGTGCCCACCCTTCTGACGGGTATACTCTCGATCACCCGCTGGCGCTTGTCGCTGCCCGGGGGGTGGCCGCGATCGAACAGCTCGGTTGCGACCGGACCGGGGGCGACCGCGTTTACGGTGACCCCGTCGGCGGCGAGCTCCAGACACAGGGTCCGGGTCATCCCGATCAGTGCGGCCTTGGCGGCCGAATACACCGTGCGCTGGGTCTTGCCCAGCGCCGCGCGGGAGGAAATGTTGACGATGCGCCCGAAGCGGGCGGCGCGCATGCCCGGCGCGAACGCCTGCGCGAGAATCATAGCCGCACGCACGTTGAGCGCGATCGCGTAATCGAGATCCTCGACCGTCGCCTGCTCGAGCAGCGCCGGCCGGTTGACCCCGGCGTTGTTCACGAGGTAGCGAACCGCGTGGCGAGCGGCGATCTCGCCGGCCGTTTTGCGCGCGGCCCCGGCATCGGAGAGGTCCACCGCCTCGAACAGCAGCCTCTCGTGTCGCAGCCGCGGGGGACGGCGCTGGAGCGCGATCACCGTGCAACCGGCCTCCAGCAGGCGCCTTGCGATCGCCTCGCCGATACCCGAGCTCGCTCCGGTGACGACCGCAGTGCCCTCCATCCTCGCTCCGTTGCAAGACCTTGCGCTGCGATTATAAGGAGTCGCGCCCGGATCGAGAGAGCGGGCGCCGGCCGCTGCTGCCGGTCGGCTAACGCGAGCCGGTGAGCCGCGGGGAAAATGCACTGGGCCTCGCCCGTGCGCTCCTCATCGCGGCGGCCAACGCCGGCGGGCTCCTCGCCGATCGGAAGAGGAATTTCTAGGGACAGCCCCGCGCCAGCGCGGCGGCGCGGACGCGCCTTGTCCACTGGACGTGCCGCGCGGCACACTTCGGGAACGGTTTGGATTCGCCGCCTGCGTGCTCTACGCCGTGCTCGGCGAGATTCTCCTCTCGTTGGTGTGGGGGCTTCACCAGTAGCCCCTCGCCAAATCCCCCTGTCCGTGTCCCCGGGTCACGCGTTGCTCTTCGTGCTGGGGCGCATCCTCGGCGCGCGCGCCCGTGACTGGATCGTCTCCGGGCGGTACCGCTGGCTGCAGCCCCCTCTTGTTCCTGTTCGGTATAACGCGGCTCGGCACGCTCGATGCTCTACCCTTCGGGCTGTTCCTGCCGTGCCTGATATTCGCGCGCGCAGGCAAGCTCTACGCGGTCATGTCCGTGCTCTCGCTTGCGATGGAAATCCCGGCTCGGCAACCGGACTTGGAGAGAAGCGCTTTCCGGGCAGGGGCTCGCGACCGCCAGCCCGCCGCTCGCCGCCGGCACCTTCGTATCGCGTGCTCCGTCTGCTGGTGGTCGCCACCGTCGCCGGGATCCGTGCGGCTCGCGTTCCCCCCTCGTGCGGCAACCGTACGGCTCCGGATAGCCGACGAACCCGGCAGCGCCGGGGCGCCGCTATTGCCCGAAGTAGCCGATCAGCCGCCACCACAAGTACTGGAGCGGCAGCATCACAATGAAACCGGAAGCCACGAGCGGCAGTGCGAGCCGCATCACCGGGGCGAGCCGCAACGCCGCCACCTGCATGCCCACCACCATCGGCGGCACCTGGTAGGGCAGCAGGAAGGTAGTGAAACCCACGCCGATCGTCATCAGCGCGGTCTTGAGCGGCCAGCCGGCGGCCTGCGCGAAGTGCTCGGCGAGAGGGGCGAGCACCGCCGGCTGCGCCGGGTTGGTGGTGAAGAGCCCGGCCACGGTCGTCAGCACCGAGAGCGCGGCGAAATTCCAGAAATGCGCTCCGGGCTCGAGCGCGAGCACGCGCTCGAGCACCCGGCCGAGCGCCTCGCTCAATCCGCTCGTCTGCGTGACGAGCCCCAGCCCGAGAGTGGCGCCGACGTAAAAATAGGGCCCGAGCCGCACCTCGTGGAACGCCGCGACCGGCATCACGCCGACGCGCGGCAGCAAGCACGCGATCGCGGCCGCGAGCGCGATCCACCCGGACTGGACGCCGTGCAGAAAATCGGTCGCCCATAGCACGAGCGCCGTGATCAGGATCGCCGCCATGCGCCGCTCGGCCGGGGTGAGCGGCGCGGCCTCGCGCGGGGCCGGCGCCGGTTTCGGCTTGGCGGGAAAGAGCCAGCAAATCAACGCGACGATCGCCGCACCCTTGACCAGCCCGAACACCGGGAACTGCGCCCAGAGGTACTCGGCGTAGGTGATCTGCATCCCATAGAGCGCCTCGGCCGAGCCGGCGAGCACCAGGTTGGGAGCGTTGGCGGGCAGGATCGTGGTGCCGCACTGGTAGGTCGCCATCAGCGCGGCGAGAGTGAGGCCGTTGTATCCGGTGCCGCCGCGCTCGAAGCCGACGCGCTCGGCAAGCGCGAATACGATCGGCAGGATCAGCAGCACGCGCCCGACCGTGGCCGGCATCACGAACGCGAGCGCAATGGCGGCCGCAACCACCGCCGCGACGAGCCGCGGGTAGGACTGCGCGTAGCGCTCGAACAGCGCTGCGGCGAGCCGCCGCGCGAGGCCGGTGCGATTTACGGCCTCGGCGATCACGAGTCCCCCCAGCACCAGCCACAGAGTGGCGGAGGCGAAGCCGGAGAACACCACCTGCGCCGGCGCGACCGCCAGCACCATCGCCAGCGTGAAGAAGAGCAGCCCTGTGACGTGCTCGGGCAGCGCGCCGGACGCCCACAGCCCGACGGTGAACAGCACCAGCGCCGCGGCGTGCACGGTCTGTTCGGGGACGCCGGCGGGCGGCGGAGCGAAGTAGAGCGCGGCCGCGGCGGCAACGACCACGGCAGCGACGAGGTTCGATGCCCTCATCTGCGTGCAACCGCCGCCATCATGCGCGCGCACTCCCCACGCTGCGCAAGGAAAGGCGCTCTTTCGCCCGGGCTCCGGTTGTGTGGCGCCGCCCGCGAAGCTTCACTTGAACTTGGCGGCGAGCGCGTCCGCCCCGCGTGCAAGCAGTCCGACATCGGCGCCCACCGCGACGAACTGAAACCCCATGTCGAGGCAGCGCCGGCCGTCGGCCTCCCCCACCAGAATGCCCGGCGCCTTGCCCGCGCGCCGGATGCGCTTGGCGGCCTCTTCCATCGCCTTCCACACCTCGGGGTGCTGCCAGTTGCCGAGGTGACCCAGGTCGGCGGCGAGATCGTTCGGGCCGATGAAGATGCCGTCCACGCCCTCGACCTCCGCGATCGCCTCCAGGTTCTCGAGCGCGCGCCGGGTCTCGGCTTGCACCAGCACGCACAGCTCCTCGTGCGCGCGCCTCATGTAATCCGGAATCCGGCCGTAGCCCGCGGCGCGGGTGGAGCCGGCCACCCCGCGCACGCCCTGCGGGGGATAGCGCGTGTAGCGCACGGCGCTGCGCGCCTCCTCGGCGCTCTGCACGTAGGGCAGCAGCAGCGTCTGCGCGCCGATGTCGAGGTAGCGCTTGACGAGCACCATGTCGTTCCACGCGGGGCGCACGACCGCAGTGGCGCTCCCTCCGGTCATCGCGTGCAGCTGCGCCTGCACCATCGGCAGCTCGTTGGGCGAGTGCTCGGTGTCGAGCAGCACCCAGTCGAAACCGGCGTGCGCGAGGATTTCGGCGACGATGTGGCTCGAGAGGCTCGACCAGATGCCGATCTGGGGCCGCCCCTCCTTGAGCGCGCGCTTGAACCTGTTGATCGGTAACTCCATTCTGGATTTCCTCCTTCGGCCACGGAGGGAATGAGAAACAGGATCCGACCTCCGATCGAGTCGGGATTCTCCGTGGTCCCTGTGCGCTCCGTGGCTGCTGCCCTAGTGGTGGACCTGCGGCTCGGGCGTCGGCGGCCCGTGATGAAGAAAATCGAAATCGCAGCCGAGGTTTGCCTGCGTCACGTGCTGCGCGTAGAGCGCTCCGTAGCCGCGCGGATAGTAGGCCGGTCGCGGCCGCCACGCGCTGCGTCGCCGCGCGAGCTCGGCCTCGCCTACCTTGAGCTCGAGCCGGCGCGCTTCGACGTCGAGCTCGATCAGGTCGCCGTCGCGCACCAGCGCGAGCGGCCCGCCGACGTGCGCTTCGGGCGCAACGTGCAGCACGCAGGTGCCGTAGGAGGTGCCGCTCATGCGCGCGTCCGAAATCCGCACCATGTCGCGCACGCCGCGCTCGAGCAGCTTCCTGGGGATCGGCAGCTGCCCCCATTCCGGCATGCCGGGCGCGCCGAGCGGTCCTGCGTTCTGCAGCACCAGCACCGAATTCTCGTCCACTCGCAGGCTTTCGTCGTCAATGCGCGAGAGCAAATCCGCGTAATCGCCGAACACTACCGCCGGCCCGGTGTGCCTGAGCAGCCGCGGCTCCGCAGCGAGCGGCTTGATCACCGCGCCGTCGGGCGCGAGATTGCCGCGCAACACCGCCAGCCCGCCGCTCTCGGACAGGGGATTGCCGCGGTGGCGAATGACGTCCTCGTTGTGGACGCGTGCTCCCGCGATATTCTCGCCGAGCGTCCTGCCGTTGACGGTGAGGCAGTCGAGAGCGAGGCTTTCCTTCAGGTTCGCGAGCAGCGCTCGCAAGCCTCCGGCATAGTAGAAATCCTCCATGAGATAGCGTCCCGCCGGCCGGATGTTGGCGAGCACCGGGGTGGCGCGCGCGATCTCGTCGAAGCGTTCGAGCGGGAGCCTCACGCCCGCGCGCCCCGCCATCGCGATCAGGTGGATCAGCGCGTTGGTCGAGCCCGAGAGCGCCGCCACCACGGTGACGGCGTTGTCGAAAGCCGCCGGCGTCAGGATCTCCGAGGGCCGCAGATCCTCCCACACCATCTCGACGATGCGCCGCCCGCAGGCCGCAGCCATGCGCGGGTGGCTGGCGTCGGCTGCGGGAATGGAGGAGGCGCCAGGCAGCGTCAGGCCGAGCGCCTCGGCAGCGGCGGTCATGGTGGAGGCGGTGCCCATGGTCATGCAGTGCCCGTGGGAGCGCGCGATGCCGTCCACCACTTCGTGCCACTCGGCCTCGGTGATGCGCCCGGCTCGCAGCTCCGCCCAGTACTTCCAGCGGTCGGTACCGCTGCCGAGCGGCTCCCCGCGCCAGTTTCCGCGCAGCATCGGCCCTGCAGGAAGGAAGATGAAGGGCAGCCCCATCGAGATTGCGCCCATGACGAGCGCGGGCGTCGTCTTGTCGCAGCCCCCCATCAGCACCGCTCCGTCCACGGGATAGGAGCGCAGCAACTCCTCGGTCTCCATCGCGAGAAAGTTGCGGTAGAGCATGGTAGAGGGCTTCTGGAAGGGCTCCGCGAGCGCCATCGCTGGCATCTCGATCGGGAAGCCGCCCGCCTGCCAAACGCCGCGCTTCACGTCCTCGACGCGGGCCCGGAAGTGCGCGTGGCAGGGATTGATATCGCTCCAGGTGTTGACGATGCCGATCACCGGCTTGCCGAGGAAATCCTCGCGCGAGTAGCCCATCTGCAGCGCGCGCGAGTGGTGCCCGGTCGCGCGCAGGTCGGCGCCGCCGAACCAGCGGTGGCTGCGCAGCGCTTCGGGCTGCAGCCTGCGCCGCTTCATTGCGCCCCGGGCACGTATCGCCCGCCGATCGCCGGCTGGGAGCGGCCCATGCCGGGCAGCTCCCAGACGCCAGCGCCTCCCGGATTGAGATCGCCGTCGATGTTGGCGTCAATCACGTACGGCTTGCCGCTCGCGATACCGGCGCGGATCGCCTCGGCGAGATCGGCCGCGCGCTCCACGCGCACGCCGGTGATGCCTGCAGCGCGCGCCATCGCCGCGAAATCCGGGTTGTACGGATCGTTGGTCCCGGGATGCTTGAAATCGGTCGCGAGCTCGCGCCCGCCGAGGTAACCGCGCTGCAGTCCGCGAATCGAGCCGTAAGCATAGTTGTTCCAGATCACGTAGACGACCGCAATCTCGTACTCGTAGGCGGTCGCGAGCACGCTCGCGTGCATGAGGAAGGCTCCGTCCCCGACCACCGCCACGCACGGCCGCTCGGGCGCGGCGAGCTTGGCGCCGAGGGCACCGGCGACGCCAAAGCCCATCGGCCCGAAACCCATGGAACCGATCAGCGAATCGGGCCGCCGCGGCTTGCAGAACTGGATCAACCAGTTGTGATGCACGCCGATGTCGGAGACGAGAATCGCGTCCTCCGGCAGCACGCGGTCGATCTCGTAAGCGGCGCGCTGGGGTGCGATCGGCGTGGTATCGGTCTTGAACCCGGGGGCGATGAACGCTTCCCACTGCTCGCGGTAGCCGGCGATCGCGTCGAGCCAGGGCCCGCGCTCGGCCGGCATCTCGCCGCGTGCAAGCCGCGCCTCGACCTCGGCGAGCAGCTGGCGCAAGAACGTGCGCACGTCGGCCATCAAGCCGAGCGCCACCGGGTAGTTGCGCGCGATCTCCTCCGGATCGATGTCCACGTGGATGAGCTTGGTCGGCGGAATGGTGAAGGAGAATCCCGGGATCCACGAGCTCGAGGTGCGGTCGTCGAAACGCACCCCGAGGGCGAGCAGCACGTCGGCCTGGCGCGCGGCGTGGTTCGCTTGATAGGTGCCGTTGCGTGCCACCAGCCCGAGCGCCAGCGGATGCGTGCAGTCCATCGCGCCCATTCCGCTCGCGGACATCGCGACCGGGATGCGCAGCTTCTCTGCGAGCGCCCGCAGCTCTCGCGTCGCGCCACCGTATTTGACCCCCTGTCCGACCAGAATCACGGGCCGCTGGGCTGCCATCAGCATGTCGGCTGCCTTCGCCACATCCTCGGGGGCGGCCCCGCAACGGCACGAAATGTTGGCGTTCCAGTCCTCGGGGCGCGGCGTGTCCTCGGGAATCGCTTCGTTGAACATGTCGAACGGCACGTCGAGCACGACCGGGCCGGGCCGGCCGGTGACCATCGTCTTCCACGCCTGGCGCACGAACACCGGCAGCTGCGCGGCCGTCGTCGGCTGGTAGACACGCTTGCAGTAGGCGCGCACCGTCGAGGGAAAGTCGGCCTGGTAATGCCGGTAGGTCTCCTGGAACGCGCCGCGGCTGAACTGGCTCGTGGGCACATTTCCGGTCACCGCGAGAAACGGCACCGAATCGAAGAAAGCGTTCGCGAGGCAGATCGGCAGGTTGGCGGACCCCGGCCCGCAGGAAGTGAAAGTCGCGGTGGGGCGCCCGCACACCCGGTAATAGACGTCGGCCATGAAGCCGGCGACGCTTTCGTGGTGCACGGAGATCGTTTTGATCTCGCCAGCGCGCGCGTAGAGCGCGTCGATGAAACCGATGTTGCCGTGACCGCACAGGCCGAAGACGTACGGCACCTTCTCCCGGATGAGATAGTCCACGATCATTCCCGCGCCGTCGCGGGTGACGGCCTTGCGCGGTGCAGCCGGTACGTTCATAAAAGCTCCTTTGCCACGCGGGCGCGGCAATGGGCGCCCGCACTTCTACAGGATCCCCACACGGTGCGCCTCAGTCCGCGGTCGCGCCCGAGGCACGCACCACCCGGGCCCACTTCTCGACCTCGGCGCCGATGAAACGCGCGAACTCCTCGGGAGGAAGCGGCGCGGGCTCGGCGCCGAGTTTTTCGAGTCGCTGCTTGATCTCCGGCGTCCCGAGAATCGCCGTGAGATCGGCGCTGATTCTCGCCACGAGAGGCCGCGCGAGCGCCGCGGGACCGAAAATTCCGTACCAGGAAGTCACCTCGAAGCCGGGCAGCCCCGCCTCGCTCACGGTGGGCACCTCGGGCATCAGCGGCGAGCGGCGCGCGCCGGTCACCGCGATCGCACGCAGCCGCCCGGCTTGAATGTAACCCATCGCGGGCGGAAGTCCTATCGAGGCGAGCTGCACTTGCCCCGCCACGAGATCGCTCACCATCTGACCCGAGCCGCCCTTGTAGGGCACGTGGACCATCTTCACGCCCGCCATCATCATGAAAAGCTCGATGGCGAGGCGGTTGGGCGAGCCCGGACCGGCGGAGCCGAAGTTGAGATCGCCCGGCCGCCGCTTGGCGAGCGCGATCAGGTCCCGCACCGTCTTCACCGGCAGCGAGGGGTGCACCACGATCGCGCTCGGATAGACGGCGAGGAGGTTCACGCCCACGAGATCCTTCTGCAAATCGTAGGCGAGCTTGCGGTAGAGCGTCATGTTGATCGCATGCGGAGCACCGGCCACGACCAGCGTGTAGCCGTCGGGCGCCGCGCGCGCGGCGAGCTCCGCGCCGATGTTGCCGCCGGCTCCGGGGCGGTTGTCCACGATCACCTGCTGGCGCCAGCGCTCGGTGAGCTGCTGGCCGACGAGTCGCGCGAGCGCATCGGTCGCGCCGCCGGGGGCGAAGGGCGCGATCAGCCGCACCGGGCGCGCGGGGTAGTCCTGCGCCCGAGCGCAGGCCGGTGCCATGCTCAATGCGCTCAACAGCAGTACTGTCACGGTGGACCGCATAGTCTGTCTCCCCGTTCGTCCCCGCGCCCGCCCGGGACGGCCTGGACTCGGGGGCCTCGTTCACGGATCGCGCGCGGTCCGTTAGTGTAGAATCGGCCCCCGCATCCGCACAACAGGAAGCTCATCCCATGAACGCCCCCGGCACGACTCCCTCGCTCGCGAAAAACGTCACCCGCATCTCGCACCTCGACCTGCCCGGAGCCGGACAGGTGTACGTGGACGGGAAATACGCCTACGTCGGCCACATCACCAACCAGCAGGGGCTCGGCACGAGCATTCTCGATGTGTCCGATCCCCGCAAGCCGCGGCTGCTCGCCCAGATCCCGGTGGGCGACCCGGACTCGCACAGCCACAAGGCGCGCGTGGTGGGCGACATCCTGATCGTCAACGTCGAGCGCAACATGACGGCGATCGGACGCAAGGCCGACGAGCTGCCCAAGCTGCGCGCGACGCTGCGCGCGGCCCTCGGGCGCGAGCCCACGCACCGCGAGCTCGCCGAGCGTCTCGGCGTGAAGGAGTCCGAGATCCCGGCAGTCGAGGCGGCCGAACGCAAGCCCTATGACCAGGGCGGGTTCAAGATCTACGATATCTCCGAGCGCACGCGCCCGAAGCTCATCACCCATCACAAGACCTACGGGCGCGGCGTGCATCGCTTCGACATGGACCAGCGCTACGCCTACATCTCGACCGAGATGGAAGGCTATCTCGGCAACATCCTCGTGATCTACGACATCCGCGATCCCGCGAAGCCCGAGGAGGTCTCGCGCTGGTGGCTGCCGGGGCAGCACGTGGCAGGAGGCGAAACACCCACCTGGCCGGGGCGCCAGCACCGGCTGCACCACGCGCTGCGAGTGGGCGAGCGGCTATGGGCCGGCTGCTGGCACGCCGGGGTGCGCGTGATCGACGCCTCCGACATCCGGCGCCCGCGCACCATCGGCGAATACAACTATCATCCCCCCTTCCCCGAGCCCTCGCACACCTTCATGGGGCTGCCCAAGCCGGTGGCCGGGCGCGAAATCGCGATCGCGATCGACGAGGAGGACCACGCCCACAGCGCCGAGGAGATGGAGCGGCGCCGCGGCCGTCCACACGGCTGCCTGTGGGTGTTCGACGTGACGGAGCTTCCCAAGATCCAGCCGCTCGCGATCTACGAAGTGAGCGAGCTCGATTCTCCTTGGAGCCGGGCCGCGCCCGGGCGCTTCGGCGCGCACCAGTTCCAGGAGCACATGAAGGGCGGCGACACGCTCGTCTACTGCGCCTGGTTCGCGGGGGGACTCAGGATCGTGGACATCGCCGATCCGCTCGCCCCGCGCGAGGTCGGCTATTTCATCCCCGAGCCTGCGCCGGGCAGGGTTGCGCCGCAGTCGAACGACGTGGACGTGGACGAACGCGGTCTCGTCTACCTCGTGGATCGCTACCAGGGATTCGACATCCTCGAATTCGACCGGCGCGCGCGATGACAGCCGGCAAGAAAAAGCTGTTGCTGCCCGACACGATGGCGCGCCCCGGCTGGGAGCTCGCGAGGAGCCGCGCGGACATCGAGACGGTGTCCTTCTCGCCCACGGCGCCCGCGCCGGAGTTCCGACGCCTGCTGCGCGATGCGCACGGCGTCGCGCTCACCACGACGCCGCTCACCGCAGCCGACATCGAGGCGGCGCCGCAGCTGCGTGCGGTCGGGCGCATCGGCGTGGGCTACGACGCGGTGGACGTGGCGGCGCTCACGCGGCGCGGCATTCCCCTCATGACCTGCGGCACCGACAACTCCCCGACCGTCGCCGAATACGCGCTCTACATGATGCTGTGGCTCTGCAAGCGCGGGGGCGCTCTGGACGCCATCCCGCGCCAGGGACGCTGGGCCGAGCGCTACCGCGAGCTGCCGACCGAGCTCCTCGGCAAGAGGCTGCTCATCGTGGGCTTCGGCCGCATCGGCACGCGGGTGGCGCGGCGCGCGCTCGCGATGGAGATGGCGGTCGAGGTCTACGATCCGTACGTGCCGCCGGAGGCGGTGCGCGCTGCCGGCTGCACGCCGGTCGCGGATTTGGACGAGGCGCTCGGGCACGCGGACTACGTCACGCTCCATTGCCCCAAGACCCCGGAGACCACCGGCATGTTCGGCGCCGCGCGCTTGGCCCGCATGAAGCCCGGAGCGCGGCTCATCAACACCGCGCGCGGGGGCATCGTGGACGAGGCCGCGCTCTACGAGGCGCTCGCCTCGGGCCGGCTCGCGGGCGCGGGGCTCGACGTGTTCTCCCCCGAGCCGCCGCTCGCCGACAATCCGCTGTTCACGCTGCCGAACGTGATCGTCTCCCCGCACATGGCCGGCAACTCGGCCGAATCGCTCGACCGCAAGTCGCTCACCGTCGTGCGCAACCTTCTGAGCGTGCTCGACGGCCAGCCCAACCGCGAATACGTGGTCAACCCCGAGGCGCTCCAGCAGCGGTGACGGGCCTGCACCCCGTCACCGCGTCACCTCGGCGCCGACCCCGGTTCAGAGTTTGCGCAGCGCCTCGAGCAGCTCCTGCGACTCGGGGATGGTGCCCGGCGCGTATTCCCGCGCGTAGCGCACGACCCCCTTCGCGTCGAGCACGAAAGCGGCGCGCCGGTCCATGCCGCGCTCCTCGTTGAAGACTCCATAGCGCTTGCCGACCTCCCCGTGCGGCCAGTAATCGGAGAGCAGCGGGAAGGGCACCCCGCCCAGCTTCTCGGCCCAGGCCTTGAGGCTCGGCACTGGATCGGCGCTGATATTGAGGATCTCCACGCCGAGCTTTCTGAATTCTTCGTAGTTCGCACGGAACCCGTTGACCTGGTTCGTTCAGCCTCCGGTGAAGGCGAAAGGCATGAACGCGACCACGACCGGCCGGCCGCGGAACGCGGAGAGCGCGATTTTCTGGTCGGTGCTGTGCGCCGGCAGCGCGAAATCGGGCGCGACGGCGCCCGTTTGAATGGCCATGAGCATTCCCCCCTTTCTGCGTGACCCCGCGATGCGCAATTGTAACGGTTTCCCGCCTTGCGGTTGACGATTTACGACCCGCGGTCCGGCCGGTCGAACAGCGGCACCCCCCGCTGGCGCATCGGCACGATCAGCACGGCGCCCGCGAAAAAGCCCCCGATGTGCGCCCACCAGGCCACCCCCGCGCCTGCCGCCCCGGCGAGCCAGGCATTCACGAACTGGAAGCCGATCCAAAGACCCAGCACGACATAGGCCGGCAGCACGACGACCACGCGCACGACGAGCGTGCGGATCGGCGCCCGCGGGTGCAGCATGAGGTAGGCGCCGATCACGCCGGAGATCGCGCCGCTCGCGCCGATCATCGGCACCGTCGAGCCCGGCTCGGTCAAGGCGTGGGCGAGCGCGGCACTCACCCCCGAGAGCAGGTAGAAGAGGACGAAGCGCAGGTGGCCGAGCGCGTCCTCGACGTTGTCGCCGAGCACCCACAGGAACAGCATGTTGCCGACGAGGTGCATGAGGCCGCCGTGCAGGAACATGCTGGTGAGCAGCGTGAGCTCTGCCGGTATCCGGGCGACCTCGGCGGGCAGCGCCTTCGACCCGAACACGACCGAAGGGATCGCCCCGTAGGCGAAGACGAAGCGCGCGCCCTCCTCGGGCGCGAGCGACATCTGGTAGAGGAAGACCAGCACGCACGCCACGATGAGCGCGACCGTGCAGTAGCCGAAACGGATCCGTTTGAGCGGGTTCTCGTCGTGCAGCGGCAACAGCATGTGCGTGCTCCGGGCGGACCCCGGGCGGGCTTGCTCGCGCGCGCTTCAGTAAGGTTCGATCCCGAGCAGCTTCGCAGCCGTGCCCCCGAGCATCGCGATGCGCTCCTCGTCGGTGAAACCCGGCGTCTCGAGAATATGGTCCACCGAGCGCGGCTGCCAGGGAATGGGGTGATCGGTACCGATCACGAGCTGGCTCGCTCCGACCTCGGCTGCGAGGTGGCGCAGCGCCTCGGGCGTGAACACCAGCGTGTCGTAATACATCTGTCGCAGGTACTCGGTCGGCTTCTTCCTGAGCCTGACGCCGGTGTCCATCTCAGGCGCGACCCGCAGCGCGTGGTCCGAGCGCGCCGCATACGAGGGCAGGTACCCGCCGCCATGGGCCGCGCAGATCTTGAGCCCCGGGAAGCGGTCGAGCGTGCCCTCGAAGATCAAGTGCGAGAGCGCGATCGTGGTGTCGAGCGGATTGCCGATCGTGTTGGCGAGCCAGCCGTTTCCCTTGAAGCGGTTGGCGAGCTCCGGGGTGCTCTGCGGATGGATGAAGATGAGCACGCCGAGCTCCTCGGCCTTGGCCCAGAACGGGTGGAACATCGGCTCGGAGAATTCATGCCCGGCGACGCTCG
>DATLZE010000082.1:0-61606 GCA_035574195.1 Burkholderiales bacterium
AAGCGCCGCTGGGAGCGGGACAACCGCCGCTTCATCCGCGAGCACCGGCTGGAGGCCGGACCCGAAGCCCAGCGCCGCGTGCAGACCGAAAAGCTGCTCTCTCGCATCCGCGACTGGGTGGGCGCCCTCGACCCGGAGCAGGAAGGCCGCCTCGCGGCGATGGCCGATGCCCTGCCGCTCATCGCGCGCCTGCGCCACGAGGACCGGTTGCGACGCCAGCGCGAATTTCTCGATCTGATGGCGCAGCGCGACGATCCGGCGCGCTTCCGGGGCAGGCTCAGGCGCTGGCTGCTCGACTGGGAACAGGGGCGCGCACCCGAATACGCGCGCGCCTCCGAGGCGTGGTGGCGCGGGCACAGCGCCCTCTACGTCGCTGCCGACCGCATGCTCCGGCCCGCGCAGCGCGCGACGGCCGCGCGCCGGCTCCAGGACTACGCCGAGGATTTCGCTCGCCTCGCGCGGCAGGGCGCGCAGACCCAGGCCGCCGCGGCGAGCCGCTGACCGGCCCTGTTTCTCGCCGCTCGTTTCTCGCCTCCCGTCGCCGGCGGCGAAGGAGGAAGGGGCGAGAGGCCGGCGTCGCCAGGTATTTTCAGGCGCTCGTTCGCGCCCCGCACCGCCTCACGCCCGGCGTCTCCGTGCGGGCTCCTGCCCGCTGCTAAAATCCCCCCATGTCCCGCTTTCCCGGCCGCATCGCGTCCAAGCTGCCGAACGTCGGCACCACGATCTTCACGGTGATGTCGCGCCTCGCGCAGGAGCACAACGCGATCAACCTCTCGCAGGGCTTCCCGGATTTCGACTGCGCGAAGGAGCTGCGCGATCTGGTCGCCCGCTACATCAACGCGGGGCTCAACCAGTACCCGCCGATGGCCGGGGTGATGCGGCTGCGCGAGCGCATCGCCGAGAAGGTCGAGGCGCTCTACGGGGCGCACTACGATCCCGAGCACGAGGTGACGGTGGTGCCCGGCGCGACCTACGGCATCTTCACCGCGCTCGCCGCCTTCGTCCGCCCGGGCGACGAGGTGATTCTCTTCGAGCCCGCCTACGACAGCTACGCGCCTTCGGTCGAGGTGAACGGCGGCGTGCCGGTGTACGTGCGCCTGCGCTATCCGGACTACGCCATAGACTGGCAGGAGGTCGCCCGCGCGATCACACCGCGCACGCGCATGATCGTCGTCAACACGCCGAACAACCCCACGGCGAGCGTGTTCTCGGGCGAGGACATGCGCCTGCTGGAAGGGCTCCTGCGCGGCACCGACATCGTGGTGGTGAGCGACGAGGTCTACGAACACATCGTCTTCGACGGGCACCTGCACCAGAGCGTGGCGCGCTTCCCCGGCCTGGCCGAGCGCAGCTTCGTGGTGTCCTCCTTCGGCAAGACCTACCACGTCACCGGCTGGAAGATGGGCTACGTGCTCGCGCCGCGCGAGCTCACGGCGGAGTTCCGCAAGGTACACCAGTTCAACGTGTTCGTCACCAACGGCCCGCTCCAGTACGCGCTCGCCGATTACATGGAAAACCGCGACGCCTATCTCTCGCTCGCCGCCTTCTACCAGAGGAAGCGCGACCTCTTCCTCGAAGGCGTCAGGGCCTCGCGCTTCCGGCCGCTCGCCTCGCGCGGTACCTTCTTCCAGAACCTCGCCTACGACGCGGTGAGCGAGGAACGCGACACCGATCTCGCGGTGCGGCTCACCAAGGAGTACGGGATCGCCTCGATCCCGATCTCCGTCTTCTACCGCGAGCCACCGCCGCACCGGGTGCTGCGCTTCTGCTTCGCGAAGTCTGACGAGACGCTCCGGCGCGGAGCGGAGATCCTCTGCAAAATCTGAACCGGACCGCCGAGGAACGCCGGTACGATCGAAGGCGAGAAGCATCGGCCACGGGGCGCATCGAGAACCACGGAGAAAATCAAAGCGCAGGTCACGGAAGCGCGCGGATGAGCGCCGGGGGCGCCGGCGGCAAGCGTTTCGCACTTCACGCTTCGCGCCGCGTGGCTTTCCGATCCAGTTCTGGCGGGCGGCATTGCCGCCGATCAGGGCCCCGGAGAGGTCGCGCGGCGTTTGCGCGCGGCCCCCGGCGAGCGGGATGCGGCCGGCCATGAGCTCCACCGGATGGCGCAGGGCGCGCCGGCGGCGCCGCGCTTCCTGCCTGAAGCAGCCCTCGACCGGCTCGAGGACCTCGCGCCGCAGCGCGGCGATGCAGGCCGCGGAACGGTCGCTTCCGTCCCCGCCGATGGGATAGAGATCGCGACCCGCAGGTGTTTTTCCACCCCGCCGTGCGGGCCCGCGCGAGCCACGCCCCCCTCGCTCAACCGGGCATGCCGGCAAAGGAAGGCATGATCTCCGTTCCCCGTGCGTCGCAGGAGGGGTCGGGCGGCTCGCAGTGCAACCCTTTTGATCGAGCGCCCGCCTCTGATCTATCATAGGTGCGCCCGGCGCCGGGCCGAGAGGCAACGACAACAGCGAGGGGGGAACGGCGGCGCGGGGCAGTCACAGGAGGAGACCATGCCCCAGGCTTATTCGCTGCGGGTGAACGGCGCCGCGCGCAGCGTGAGCGTCGAGCCCGACACCCCTCTGCTCTACATCCTGCGCAACGACTTCGGACTGAACGGCCCGCGCTACGGCTGCGGGCTCTCGCAATGCGGGGCCTGCACCGTCCTGATCGAGGGCAGGCCGGTGCGCTCGTGCGCGATCCCGGTCTCGGCGATCGGAGACAAGGCCGTGCTGACCCTCGAGGGGCTCGGCTCCGGCGGGCAGCTCCATCCGCTCCAGAAAGCATTCATCGAGGAGCAGGCGGCGCAGTGCGGCTACTGCACGAACGGCATGATCATGAGCGCCAAGGCGCTCCTCGACCGCAATCCGAAACCGACCGAGGCGCAGATCAGGAAGGCGCTCGCCGCCAACCTCTGCCGCTGCGGGACCCACAACCGCATCGTACGGGCCGTGCAACGTGCGGCGAAGGAGGCCGTATGAAGCGCCGCGAATTTCTCAAGAGCGCCGGCGCCTTGGTCGTCGGCTTCAGCTGGAGCGTACCAGGGGTGCTCGCGCAGCAGGCGACGCTGCCGCGGCTGCCCGGCAGCCTCAACACCAACCGCATGCTCGACGCGTGGCTGAGAATCGGTACCGACGGCAAAGTGACCATCTTCACCGGCAAGTGCGAGCTGGGCCAGGGCATCCTCACCGCCCTCGCGCAGATCGCGGCCGATGAGCTCGACGTCGCCTACGAGCGCATCGAGATCGTCTCCGCCGACACCTCCCGCACGCCCGACGAGGGTGTGACCGCGGGAAGCCTGTCGGTCGAGAACAGCGGCACGGCGCTGCGCTACGCCTGTGCGGAAGCGCGCCAGATCCTGCTGGCGGCCGCCGCGGCGAGGCTCGGCGTCGCGCCCGAGCGGCTGACGGTCGCCGACGGCGTGATCTCGGATGGCGCGAGAAAGCTCACCTACGCGGAACTCGCGCGCGAGGCGAGCTTGCGGCGCGAGGCGACGGCGCGCGTCAAGCCCAAGCCGGCCGCACGGCACCAGGTGATCGGCAGGAGCGTGCCGCGCCGGGACATACCCGCCAAGGTGACGGGCGGGCCGGCCTACGTGCAGGACCTGCGCCTGCCCGGCATGGTGTTCGGGCGCGTGGTGCGCCCGCCCTCCTACCGTGCCGAGCTGCTCTCCTTCGACGAGGCGGCGGTGCGCGCACTGCCGGGGGTGGTCGCGGTGGTGCGCGACGGCAACTTCTTGGGCGTCGCGGCCGAGCGCGAGGAACAGGCGATCCGCGCCGCGCAGGCGCTGCGCGCCTCGGCGAAATGGCGCGAGCCCGCGGACCTGCCGCCCCCGCCGCCGGCGCTCTACGAGCACCTGCAGAGCATGCGCGCGCAGGAGAAGGTGGTGAGCGAGAAGGCGCCCGCGGCGCCCGCCGGCGGAAGGATCACCACGCTCGAGGCGACTTACACGCGCCCGTTCCAGTCGCACGGCTCGATCGGCCCCTCGTGCGCGGTGGCGCAGTACCGCGACGGAAAGTACACCGTCTGGACCCACAGCCAGGGCGTGTTCCCGCTGCGGCGCGACCTCGCCAGGGCGCTGCGCGTGCCGGAGGCCGCGATCACCTGCATCCACGTCGAGGGCTCGGGCTGCTACGGGCACAACGGCGCGGACGACGTCGCGCTCGACGCGGCGCTCGTCGCGCGGGCGACCGGCGGCCGTCCGGTGAAGTTGCAGTGGATGCGCGAGGACGAGTTCGGCTGGGAGCCGTACGGATCGGCGATGGTGATGAAGCTGCGCGCGCGGCTCGACGCCGACGGGCGCATCGTGGACTGGCGGCACGACGTCTGGAGCCACCCCCATTCCACGCGCCCGACCGCAGGCGGCGGCGGGAATCTCCTCGCCGGCTGGCATCTCGCCGATCCGGTTCCCTCGCAGATGGTCGTGAAGCGGCCGCCCGCCCCGCCCAATCAGGCCGAGCGCAACGCGGTGCCGCTCTACGACTTTCCGGGCCAGCGGATCGTGCTGCACTACATCAACGACATGCCGATCCGCACCTCGGCGCTGCGCACGCTCGGGGCGTATGCCAACGTGTTCGCGCTCGAATCGTTCATGGACGAAGCGGCGGCCGCGGCCGGCGCCGACCCGGTGGAATTCCGGCTGCGCCACATGAAGGACCCGCGGGCGCGCGCAGTGATCGAGCTGTGCGCGGACAAAGCGGGCTGGAAGCCGGGCGCCCGGGGCGACGGCACGCGCGGCCGCGGATTCGGGTTCGCGCAGTACAAGAACAGCGCCTGCTACGTCGCGGTCGCGGCGGATGTCGCGGTGGACCGCCGCACCGGCAAGGTGCGCGTCGTGCGCGCGGTCTCGGCGGTGGATTCAGGGCTCGTCATCAATCCGGACGGGCTCGTCAACCAGATCGAGGGCGGCATCATTCAGTCGGCGAGCTGGACGCTCAAGGAAGCGGTCGCCTTCGACCGCAGCCGCATCACCACCCGCTCGTGGGCGGACTATCCCATCCTCACCTTCCCGGAAGTCCCGGAAGTGCAGGTGCACATCATCAACCGTCCCGAAGAGCCCCCGCTCGGCGCAGGCGAAGGCTCGCAGGGGCCGACGGTGGCGGCGATCGCCAACGCGATCGCGCACGCGACCGGCGTGCGGCTGAGGGAGCTGCCGTTCACCCCGCAGCGCCTCAAGGCGGCGCTCGCCGCCGCGCCGGCGCAGGCCGCCTGAGCTGCGGCGTGGCGCAGTGACGCGATAGCGGGTCCCCGGCTCGGTCACCGCGTCATTGCGCCACCGCGCCACTCGTCACGACCCACAGCCCCGCCCGTCACCTCATGGCACAGACCGAAACCGCGGTCATCGTCGGTGCCGGCCCGGGGCTGGGCGCAGCGCTCGCGCGCCGCTTCGCGCGCGCCGAGATGAACGTGGTGATGGCGGCGCGCAATCCCGCGCGCATCGAGGCGCTCGCCTGCGAGTACAGCGGCATCCAGCACCGCTGCATCGCCGCGCAGTGCGACGCGACGCGCGAGCAGGACGTCGAGCGCCTCTTCGCGCAGGTGGCGCAGGAGTTCGGCGTGGCGCAGCTCGTGGTCTACAACGCCGGGGTCTTCGTGCGCAAGGGCGTCCTGGATACCACCGCAGAGGAGTTCGAGCGCTGCTGGCGCGCGCTGTGCTTCGGCGGCTTTCTCGTGGCGCGCGAGGCGGTGCGCGCGATGCTCGGGGCGAGGGCCGGAAGCCGCCACCGCGGCACGCTCGTGTTCACCGGCGCGACCGCCTCGCTGCGCGGGAGCGCGCAGTTCCAAAATCTCGCGGTCGGAAAATTCGGGCTGCGGGCGCTCGCCCAGAGCCTGGCACGCGAGTTCCAGCCGCAGGGCATCCACGTCGCGCACGTCGTCATTGACGGCCAGATCGAGAGCGCGCTCCCGGGCCGCAGCGCCGCCGAGCGGGGGGCGGACGCCGTGCTCTCGCCCGAGGCGGTCGCGGAGAGCTACTACCAGCTCCACCGCCAGCCACCGAGCGCCTGGACGCTCGAGCTCGACCTCAGGCCCTACGTGGAGAAGTTCTGACGAGCCAACGGGCGGCGAGATGGCGGCGTCTCCGATTCCGGCTCATCGCCAGCGAGGCGAGAGAGATACTTTCATGAACGCCCTGTCATTGCTGGTATTGGGCGCGCTGATGTCGCCCGGCACGGCCACCTGGGCCAAGGACTACACTCGGCGCGAATGCCCGGTGATCGGCAACAGCCGCTCGATGATCTACCATACGCCCGCGAGCGACTCCTACCGCCGGCTGCTCCAGGCGAACCGCCGGGGCGAAGACCACCGGGTCTGCTTCCGGAGCGAGAAGGAGGCGCGCGCCGCGGGCTATCGCAAGTCGAGAAAATAGCCGGCGCGGCGAGCGCAGCGGCAGGCAGTGCTCGTCATTCGCCGAAACGGGAGGAAACCATGCCTGTGCGTTGGGACACGATCCAGGTGAACGGGCAGCCGATGCGGGTCTACATCGGCGTGCCGGACGGCGCGCCGCGGCGCGCGGGAATCCTCGTCGCGCAGCACGGCGCGGGCGTGGACGGGTTCGTGCAGGACGTCGTGAACCGGCTCTTCCGGCAGGGCTATGTCGCGGCCGCGCCCGAGCTCTATCACCGCCAGCCCCCCGACGTGAAGGACAACCTCGCGCGCATCGGCATGCTTCGCGACGAGGAGATCATCGCCGACATGAACGCCACGCTCGCCCACCTGAAAAGCCTCGAGACCCCGGCCGTCGGCCCGATCGGGATCGTGGGCTTCTGCATGGGCGGGCGCGTCGCCTACCTCATGGCGGCGGCCTCGCGCGAAATCGGCGCCTGCGCCGTGTTCTACGGCGGCAACATCATGAAGGTGTGGGGCGCCCCGCCCACGCCCTTCGAGCGCACGAAGGACATCGCCTGCCCGTTGATCGGCTTCTTCGGTGTGGAGGACACCAACCCCTCGCCCGAGGACGTGAAGAGAATCTCGGCCGAGCTCGCGCGCCTGGGAAAGGCGCACGAGTTCCACCTCTACGAGGGCGCCGGCCACGCGTTCCAGAATTTTCTCGACGCAGCGCGCTACCGCGCGCGCCCCGCGCGCGGCTCGTGGAGCGAGATGCTGGCGTTCTTCGCGCAGCACCTCGGGCCCTGAGATGTCGCGAGCGACGAGATGACGCGGTGCCGGGCAGCGGCCGACAGCGGCGCCTGGCGAGGCGCCGCCCGCCTCATCGCATCGCCGCCCCGTCGCCGGCGCTCACAGAACGCCCGATAACCCTCCGTCCACGTTGATGCAGCTGCCGGTGACATAGCTCGCCGCGTCGGAGGCGAGGAAGGCGATCACGTTCGCCACTTCCTCCGCCTCGCCCACGCGCCCGAGCGGGATCGTCCTGCCGGTCCGGGCGTAGTGCTCCTCCACCGTGATGCCGAGCCGCGCGGCGCGCCGCTCCTGCTGCTTCGACTTGATCTTGCCCACCGCCACCGCGTTCACCAGGATGTTGAACGGAGCGAGCTCCTTGGACAGCGCCTTGGTGAGCGCGAGCCCCGCGGCGCGCGAGATGGTGGTCGGGAAGCCCCCCGCGAAGGGCTGCTTCGCGCCCACCATGTTGAGGTTGATGATACGCCCGCCGCCCTGCTTCTTCATGTGGGGGATCGCGGCGCGCGCGGTGCGGATCTGCGCGAAGAGCTTGATGTCGAGGTCGCGCTGCCAGGCTTCGTCCGTCACCGAATCGAAGGGCTCCTGCCCGGTTCCGCCCGCGTTGTTGACCACCGCGTCAACGCGCCCGTAGCGGTTCACCGTCTCGGCGATGAAGCGCGGCATGTCCTCGGCCTTCGCGGCGTCCGCCACCAGCGTCATCACCTGCGCCCCGGTCGCCTTGCGGATCTCCTCGGCCGCGCCCTCCAGCACGTCGGCGCGCCGCGCGCACAGCGCGAGCCGCGCGCCCTCCTGCGCGAAGCGAAAGGCGGTCGCCCGCCCGATGCCTTCGCTGCCGCCGGTGATCGCCACCACCTTTCCCGCCAGACCCAGCTCCACTTTCGCCCTCCATTCACGATGAGGATGCGATTGTGACACAACCTGAGCGCGACGAAGCGAGGCAGCGATGGAGCTGCGGAGGCCGGTCGCGCGACGAGAACGCCCGGCAAAACGACGATCCGGCTTCGCCCCTTCCGCTGCTGGGGGTGAGCGGCCCGGCTTTTCTCCCCTCCCCGTCCGAGGGGAAATCATTCCCTCGTCACCGCGCCACCGCGTCACCTCGCCCCTGCGCCGCACCTCGCCCGCCTCTCCGGTAGAATCGCGGCGTGATCATCGCGATTCCCGACGACTACCACGGAGTCGTCTCCCGCCTCGATTGCCTGTCGAAGCTCGCCGGCCACACGGTGCGCGTGTTCCGCGACGCCGCCCAGGACCGCGAGAGGCTCGCCCGCCACCTCGCCGGAGCCGACGCCATCGTGCCGATCCGCGAGCGCACCCGCTTCACGCGCGAGCTCCTCGAGCTGCTGCCGCGGCTCAAGCTCATCAGCCAGACCGGGCGCAGCACGCATCATATCGATCTCGCCGCCTGCACCGAGCGTGGCATCGCGGTCGCCGCCGGCACGAAGTCCTCCCCGCACACCGTCGCCGAGCACACCTGGGCGCTCATCCTCGCCGCGGCGCGCCGCCTGCCCGAGGACGCCGCGCTCATGAAGCGCGGCGCCTGGCGCGCTTCGTTCAGCCTCGGGCTGAACGGACGCACGCTCGGCATCTTCGGCCTGGGCACGATCGGGCGGCTCGTCGCGGCGCCCGCCCCCGCCTTCGGCATGAAGGTGCTGGTGTGGGGGCGGGAGCGCTCGCTCGCGGCAGCAAGGCAAGCCGGCTACGAGGCCGCGGGCTCGAAGGAAGAGCTCTTCGAGCGCTCCGACGTGCTGTGCCTGCTCGCGCGTCTGTCCCCCGCCACCCGCGGCATCGTCGGCGCTGCCGACCTCGCGCGCATGAAGCCCGATTCGATCCTCGTCAACACCGCGCGCGCCGCGCTGATCGCCCCTGGCGCGCTCGAGCAGGCGCTACGCCGAGGGCGGCCCGGATACGCGGCGGTGGACGTCTACGAGAACGAGCCGGTGCTCGGCGGCGATCATCCCCTGCTCGGGCTCGACAATGCGCTGTGCACGCCCCACACGGCGTGGCTGGAGAAGGACACTTACGAGCTCTACTTCGGAGAAGCGTTCGACAACATTCTCGCGTTCATCGCCGGCTCCCCGCAGAACGTGGTGAATCCGGAGGTCCTCGCCCGCCGCTGACGAATCGCGAGCGCTTCTCCTCGCTCGTTGGCCGGGGAGCGCGCCTGCGTTCGCCAGGGCCGGGGGGCGGAGCACGAGAGGCGAGCAACGAACACACTCAAAGGGCCGCGAAAATGAAGTCCCTATTCGACCCGGAAACGGTCAAGGCGCTCGAGCAGTTGTGCGACGAAACCTGCGAGGCAATGCAGCTTGCGAAGCAGAGCCCCGATCTCGACGATCTTTCCGCGGTGTTCGCGGTCGCCTTCCTCAAGCTCGGCATGGCCGTGGGCTTCGTCGAGCAGCGCCACCCGGGGTTTGCCCGCGAGATCGAGACCAAGCGCCAGCGCGTGATCGCGGCGCTGGTGAAAGAGCAACAGCTGCAGAAGAAGCATTAGCGGAGCGTGAAAACGCTGCTCATCGTCTACCACTCGATGACCGGCGGCGCGCGCCAGATGGCGGAGGCGGCCGCGCGCGGTGCCGCGGCCGAGCCCGCGGTCGAGGTGCGGTTGCGGCACGCCGCGGATGCCGGGGCCGAGGACGTGCTCGCCGCCGACGGCTACCTCTTCGTCACGCCCGAGAACCTCGCCGCGATCTCGGGCGTGATGAAGGACTTCTTCGACCGCACCTACTATGCGGTGCTCGAGCGCATCTCAGGCCGCCCCTACGCGACGCTGGTGTGCGCGGGCAGCGACGGGCAGAACGCGGCGCGCCAGATCGAGCGCATCTGCACCGGCTGGCGGCTGAAGCCGGTGCGCGAGCCGCTGATCGTCTGCACCCACGCCCAGACGCCCGAGGCGATCCTCGCCCCGAAGACGATCGCCCCCGCCGAGCTCGCCCGCTGCGAGGAGGCAGGCGCGACGCTCGCCGCCGGGCTCGCGCTCGGGGTCTTCTGAGCCGCCCCGGCTGCATTTCCGGCTCCCCCCGCCCCGTGCGCCGGCCGGCCCCCGCGGGATACAAATCCGGCACCCGCCGGTCTAAGGCCCGAAAGGATGCCGCCTGCACCACCGGGGCGCGCATCCGATCGCCAAGAGCGGAGGAGCGACATGCCTACCTACGAATATCGCTGCAAGGACTGCGGGCACGAATTCGAGCGGGTCGAGCGCGTGTCGGAGCACGCGGCCGCCCCCAACTGCCCGAAGTGCGGGAGCGCCAACGTCGAGTGGGTGCCGGCACCCTTCTACGCCAAGACTTCCCGCAAGAGCTGAGGCGCCACGCGCAAGGCGCAAGCGAGCGAGGGCGCAGTCGCGCCGCGGCGGCCAGCCCGCTTTCGCCTTCCGCTTTCCGGCTTCGGTCTCTAGCGCTCGCGCGCCGTGCGGCGCGCGGAACAGGAGGAGGACGATATGGCCAGATACGTTTCCCTGCTCAAATGGACCGATCAGGGCATCCGCGGTGTCAAGGAGACCGTCAGCCGGGCGCAGGCCGCGCGCCGGGCATTCGAGGCGGCGGGCGGCCGTTTCGTGGACGTCTACTGGACGCTCGGCGAGCACGACGTGGTGCTGATCTTCGAGGCGCCGGAGGACGAGACGGCGATGCGGCTCGTGCTGTCGCTGGGCACGAAGGGCAACGTCCGCAGCACGACGATGCGCGCCTTCGGGGAGGCTGAAATGGGGCGCATCGTCGAGCAGGTGCAGTGAAGCGCGCGCTGTTCGTCTGCACCCAGAACCTGCAGCGCAGCCCGACCGCGGAGCGCGTCTTCGCGGGCCGTCCCGGGCTCGAGGTCGCCTCCGCGGGAATCGCGCGCGACGCCGTCACCCCGGTTTCTCCGGAGCTCATCCGGTGGGCCGATCTCGTGTTCGTGATGGAACCGTGGCACCGCGACGCCCTGATCGGGCGGTTCGGGCCGCTGCTCGGCGACAAGCGCGTGATTTGCCTGGAAATCCCCGACGAATACTGGTTCATGGACCCCGCTCTCGTCGAGCTGCTGCAAGCGAGGGTGGAACCGTATTTGAGGGAGTGAGCCCGGGATCCGGCGCGCCGGCGGGATGGCGCGGAGACGAAAATCCGAGGTCAGAAGCAGCGCAGGCGATCTGGCGCGTCCGCGCCCGCTACTTCCGCCTCCTGCCCTCGGTCTTCAGCGCCCGCGCGCGGCTTCCTGCACGCCGATGAAGCTGTGGTCGCAGAAGCCGGGGTCGGAGGATTCCCGCAGAGCCTCGTACACCGTGTCGGGATCGGTCAGCACGCGCGAATCGAAGTGCCGCGACTGCATCGCGCCATAGGTCACGCACACGCCGTTGCGGTCGCGGTCTATGCAGCCGTAGACCGTGGTGAGGAGGTACATCCCGGCCACCTGGTCGATGAAGTGCAGGTACCGCCCGTTCACCACCCGCACCGGGCGCGACCCCGCCATGCGCGTGGTGATCTGGCGCGCGCGGCCGCCCTCGATGCCCTGGAAGTGGGTGAGCGAGTGGGAGCGCCCCTCGACGAGCAGCAGGTCTCCGGTCAGGCGGTCCACCTCGTAGCTGCGGTAGAACGCGCAGTGCACGAAGCGCGACTGCACCAGGCTGGTGAATTCGTGCGGGGCCTCGGCGGCCGGAGCCCCGCCCGCGGCGAGCAGGAAAGCCGCCGCGAGCGCCGGTGCGAACGGGGGGCGTGGCATCGGATGAGTTTGCGCCTTTCGCCCGGCCCTGTCCATCGGGCCCGCCGCCTGCCGGCGAGCCCGCCGATTCAAGCGGTTATGCGCGCGAACGGCGCGCCCGCGCCCTGCGCGGATGGCGCGCGCGCGCCGCCTCCACGATCGCGCCGATCAGCCGCTCGTAGGGCACGCCCGCGAAGCAGCCGCTGCGGTTGAAGGCGTGGGGATCGAGGTCGGGATTGGGGTTGGCCTCGATGAAGTAGAGCCGCCCCGCGGGCGTGATGCGGAAATCGAGCCGCGCATAGTCACGCAGCTTGAGCGCGTGGAAGATGCGCCGGCTGAGGAGCGCGATCTCCCGCATCCTGCGGCCGTCGAG
The DNA here is from genome assembly GCA_035574195.1 of Burkholderiales bacterium. GTDB lineage: Bacteria > Pseudomonadota > Gammaproteobacteria > Burkholderiales > SG8-41 > SG8-41. Next base: position 12,170 of record DATLZE010000082.1, read on the forward strand.
CCGCGCGCGCCGGTAATGCACGCGCCAGCGCGCGCGGTAGCGGGCGTCGTGCTTCAGCCGATAGGTCGCGAAGCGCGGCGCCGAGCGATGGCGGCTGCGGACCACCATTTCTACCGGCGGCAGCACCCGCGGGCGGTTGCCGAGCAGCCCCACGTAGAGGTCGCGCCCGGGAATGAATTCCTCGCACACCGCCGGCTCCTTCAGGCGGCTGCGGATCGCGGCCACGCGCGCGCGCAGCTGCCGCGGATTGCGCACCACCGAGCGCTGGTTGATCGCCTCCGAGCCGTCTCCGAACTGCGGCTTGACGATGACGGGGAACTCGAGCTCGCTCACCCGCCCGAGCCGCGTGCCGTAGACCGAGAAGTAACGCGGCACCGCGATGCCCAGTCCCGCGACGATCTGCTTGGAGAGCGCCTTGTCGCGCGCGAGCCGCAGCCCGTCGGGTCCGGTGCCGGTGTAGCGCAGTTTCATCATTTCGAGCAGCCCGGTGACCGCCGCGTCGAGCTTGCGGTCGCCGTCCACCCATTCGGTGAGGTTGAACACGATGCGGGGCTTCAGCTGCCGCAGCCGCTCGACGGTTTGCACCACCTGCGGCGAGAACGGAACCACCTCGACGCGCCGGTAGCGTCGGCGCAACGCGCGCAGCACCTTCTCCTCCACGTCGTCGGCCTCGGGGATGAAATGTCCTGCACTCGACCACCTGCCGGTCTCCTCGTCCACCAGCAGCGCGACCTCGCAGCGCGGCGGCTTCTTTCTCGCCATCGGAAAATTCTAGCAAACGGGAGCGGCGCGATTGCGCGGCGAGCGAATAACGCGGTGACGAAGTGACGCGGTGACGCGACGGCCGGCGCCGGATCCCGCGCATTCGGACGGATGGAAATCGGCTCCACTCGACTCGCGGAATGCCTCCGGGCTCGATTCCCGCGATTTCGGGCCGCGCGCTCGGCCTGCCGCACAGGCGGCCTCGTCGTTCGCGCGCGCGGGCGCGACGGCGGCGGGTTTCGCGAAGCCGTCACGCGAGAGCTTCGTCGCCGCGCAATCCCGCCGCCCCGTGTCACTTGAAATCGGCGACTTTGCGCGCCGCGCCAGCGAGTTCCAGCACGTGCATGCCGGTGTTGGCGCGGTCCACGATGTAGATGTAGCCGCGGTCGTCCACTTCCACGTTGTTGGTCTGGATCGCGACCTTGCAGCGCTCGCCCTCGGCCGTCTTCACGCAGCGCTTGTCGGTCTTCTCGGTCGTCGCCGGGATGTAGTAGGCGATCTCGCGCGGGTTGTAGGGATCGCGGATGTCCACCGCGCGCACTCCGGCGTTGAACCAGGAGAAGAACACGATCCGCTTCGCGTACATCGGCGGCTGGTTCTCGTTCGAGGCGTGCGCGCCGAAGCGCCCGCCGCGCGAGCAGAAGCCCTGCGGTTGCTCGGGCACGTCGAAACTGGAGATGGTGAACGGGGTGCGCTCGTGGGTGATGTCCATGATATAGGCCATTTGCCGCGGCTCCTGGCATTCGTTGGAAGTGGACTCGTTCACCACCACCAGCAGGTCGCGGTGCTTCGGCCCCTTGCCGTACTTCGCGAGCGCGGGCACTTCGACCCCGAGCACGGGCAGCGTCGTGTGCGCACCCATGTAGGGCGGAGTCTGCACTTGCGCGACGATCGGGTACAGAAGATTCTGCGGCGTCGGCTCCCTCGGGCCGTTGACGAGCTTTTCTCGGTCGACGATCTGGATGAGGCCGTTGCTCACCGTGCCGTAGCCGAAATAGATGCGGTTGCCCTTGGGCCCGGTCGAAATCGGGCCGTGGAGCGAGAAGGCCGGCGGCTCGCCCGATGCGCCGGGCTCCTGTCCAGGCACGCCCCAGTTGCGAATGAAGACCGGTTTCGCCGGGTCGGAGAGGTCGTACACCTGAGTCATGCGCGTCGAGCGCCAGTCAGGAGCGCCCGAGACGAGATAGGCGATGCCGGTGTCGCACTCCCACCAGTTCTTGTGCGTGCCCTTGAGCTTGTCCACGACGGTGGAGACCTTGACCGGTTTTTCCGGAGTGGTGACGTCCCACACCTCGTGCGCGATGTTGCCGAGCGAGCGCAGCATGTAGACCTTGCCGGGGTCGCCCTTGGGCAGCGTCTTGCCGTCGCACACGCGCACCATCTGCGCGCCGGCGGGTTTCGCGCCGGGGATGTGGTACAGATACTTCGGTTTCCTCGGATCGGTCACGTCCACGATCGAGGTGCCGTTCAGCTCCTCCTGTCCCGTCGCCGGGTTCAGCGCCGAGCCGCCGTGGTGCCCGACGTAGGCGATCCAGCGCCCGCCCTGCCGATGAATCACCGGCTGATAGGCGCTGCGCGCCTGCAGATCGTTGAAGCCGACGAGCCGCATGTCCTTCGCCTCCGCCGCGTGCTGCGCCCACGCCGGAGTGGAGAACGCCGCGCACGCGATGACCGAGGCCAGAACACCGCTCCCGCAAAACACCTTCATAAATCCCCCCTTTGGTTGAAACGCCGAGCGTCCTCCGCCGGAGGGCGGATGACGCTGCCGAAGCTGCGGTCACGCGCTCCCTGGCGCCGCGGCGAGCGCGAGCTTCACGCGCTCGGGCAGCATCGGCTGCTGGCGCAGCCGCACGCCCGTCAACTGGAACACCGCGTTCGAGATCGCCGGGGCGACCAGCGGTGTCCCCATCTGCCCGGCGCCCGTGGGCGGGTTGCGCGTGGGAACGAGCTTGATCTCGAGTTGCGGCAAATCGCGCATGCGCGGCACGTGATAGTCGCTGAAGTTCGACTGCCTCACCTGGCCGTCCTCGATCGTGATGCGCTCCGTGAGCGCGAGCCCCAGCCCGTAGACGATCGAGCTCTCGGTCTGCGCGATCACGTTGTCGGGTTGCACCGCCAGCCCGCAGTCAATGGCGCACCAGAAGCGGTGCACCCGGATCGCGCCGCTCGCCCGGTCCACCGACACTTCCGCGATGCCCGCGAGCTGCGTCCCCGAGTAATCGAGATAGGCGACACCGAGACCGCGCCCCGGACGCTTTCTCTTCCAGTCGGCCATGCGCGCGACCTCCTCGATCACGCGGCGGGCGCGCTCGCCGAGCGGGGTGTTCGCGAGCAGCCGCAGCCGGAACTCCACCGGGTCCACGCCCTGGCGCGCGGCGAGCTCGTCGATGAATACCTCGTTCGCGAAGCTGTTCTGCCCGACGCCGATCGCGCGCAGGGGGTTGGTCCGCATGCCGGTCGGCTGCTGCAGCCCCTCGGCGAGTTGATCGGGGATCGCGTAGGTCGGCAGCTCGGTGCCGCGCATCGCGATGTTGTCGCGCCCCTTCGATACCTTGTAGCGCACCGGATCCATGAAGGCGAGCACTTCGTCGCACACCACGCGGTGGTGCCAGGCGACGATGCGGCCGGAGGCGTCGAGCCCCGCGCGGATGCGGTTCACGTAGAGCGGGCGGAAGCGTCCGTTCTTCACGTCGTCCTCGCGCGTCCAGATCACCTTCACCGGGCGGCCCGCGGCCTTCGACATCAGCACCGAATCCACGATGAATTCCACGTCGCGGTTGCCGCGGCGCCCGAAACCGCCGCCGAGCAGGAAGTTGTGGAACTTGACGCGGCTCTCGGGAATGCCGAGCGCCTGCGCGACCGCCGCGACCGTGATCGTCTGGCTCTGGGTCCCGACCCAGACCTCGACCGAATCGCCCTTCGCCGAGACCGCTGCCACCGAATTGAGCGGCTCCATCTGAGCATGGTAGCAGTAGTCGGCACGGTACTCGCCCTCGACGACGGTCGCGGCCCGCGCCATCGCCGCGGCAACATCGCCCTTCGAATCCCAGGCGACGCCCTTCTTGGCGAGGTCTCTTGCGATCGCCGCGAACTGCTCGAATCCCTTCTCGTTGGAAAAGCCCCAGCCGCGCGCGCTCCGGCTCCACGTCACCTTGAGCGCATCCTTCGCCTTGAACGCGGCCCACGGCGTCTCGGCGAGCACGCCCACGCCGTACTTGAGCGGCACGATCCCGATCACGCCCTCGACCGCGCGCGCGGCGGCGTCCTCGATTCTCTCGGGCGCAGCGCCCTCGACCGGCTGGCGCAGGATCGCCCCGTAGAGCATCCCCGGCACCTGCACGTCTATGCTGTAGGTCGCGGTGCCGTTCACCTTGGAAGGCACGTCGATGCGCCCGACGTCGCGCCCGATCAGCCGGAACTGCGCCTTCGCGACCGGCTCGACCTGGACCTCCGGCGCCCGCTCGGGGATCTTCGCGAAGGCGGCGATCTCGCCGTAGGCGAGCCTGCGTCCGGACTTGGCGTGCACCACGGCGCCCGGCTCGGTGGCGAGCTCCGCGAGCGGCACGTTCCAGTGGCGCGCGGCGTTTTCCATCAGCACGTAGCGCACCTGCGCGCCGAAGCGGCGCAGGTTGTCGAAGTAGCCCCGCACGGTGGCGCTGCCCGCGGTGTACTGCTCGCCGCCGAAGAGCGGATTGCCGTAGAGCTTGCCGCGCGGGGGCGCCGGCACGATCCGCACCTTCGCCCAGTCGGCGTCCATCTCGTCGGCGAGGATCACGGGCAGCGCGGTGAGCGAGCCCTGCCCCATCTCCGCCGCCGGCGACATGATGAACACCGTGCCGTCGGTCGAGAGCGTCACCCACGGGTTGAGGACGACCTCTTGCACGCCGGAGGCCCGCGCCTGGCGCCCGCCGAGCCCGAGGAAATCCGGCACCCCGGCAGCGACTCCGAACGTGAGCCCGGCTGCGCCTACCATGAAGCGCCGCCGGCCCGGGTCGAAAGCGGCCTGTTCCCCGGGCCTCGTTTCCGGAGCTCCCGCGCTGCGCAGAACCATCTTCATCCCTCTGACCTCATCGCTCGTCCCTGGCATGGCTATGCCTCCCTCGCTGCGCGCTCGATCGCGCGCACGATCCGGTAGTAAGTGCCGCAACGGCAGATATTCGGGCTCATGTACTCGACGATCTCGGCCCGCGTCGGGCGCGGCTTCTCTCGCAGCAGCGCCGCAGCGCGCATGATCTGGCCGCTCTGGCAGTAGCCGCACTGCGGCACCTGCTCGGCGATCCAGGCCCGCTGCAAGGGATGGCTGCCGTCGGGCGACAGCCCCTCGATGGTGGTGACGCTGCGGCCCTCGAGGTCGGCGATCTTGTTGAGGCAGGCGTAGTTCGGCCTGCCGTCAATGTGCACGGTACAGGCGCCGCACTGGCCCACCCCGCAGCCGAACTTGGTGCCCGTGAGCTTCAGCTCCTCGCGCAGGATCCACAGCAGCGGGGTGTCGGGCAGCGCGGTGACGGTGTGGCGCCTGCCGTTGACGGTGAGTGTCGTCGTGATCTTCTGAGACATGATTCTCCTCCAGCCTCGGTTGCCGCGGGAGTGCTCCCGCCCCAGCCTCTCGCGCCCCGCGCGCTCTGGAATTGTACGCGGGGTGCAGGGCTCGGTCGCGCCGCCGTTCTTCCTCGGAGGCGTTGTAGTCGTCGCCGGCGCGCGGGGTCATTCTACTCCCGTTGCGCAAGGCCCGCGCAAGGGCCTCGCTGCAGCGAAGCCGCGCCGCCGGGGATTTCCGGTCAACGCGGCCGTTTGCGCGAGAAAAACGCCGCCCTTGTCGAAAACATGTCCGGGATTGCGGCGCCGCAGCAGCGAAACGGGGCGAGCCACGCTGTCTGGCTCCCATCCCTTCCCCCCGTGCGCTCCAGCCTTCGAACTCGAGCGAGGGGTTGCCGAGCTCGCGCACCGTGGGGCACGCCAGGCAACGCCGCGGTGCGCTCCGATCCGGCGGTCGCCGGCGCCGTGAGCTGGCCTGCGCGGATTTCGGCGAGCGCGCGTGGCGGGCGCCCTCAGGAACTCGTTCCCTCGATCGCTCCCCGCGCCGGCACGAGCAGATCGCGGCTCATCTCGGAGAGCGCGGCGATGCCGAGCATGGCCATGTCGCGGCTGATCTCGTCCCGCAGGAGAGAGGCGGCGTAGCGAACCGCTTCGGCGCCCCCGATCGCCGCGGCGTAGAGAATCGGGCGGCCGATGAAGACGAACTGCGCACCCAGGGCGAACGCTTTCAACACGTCGGTGCCGCGGCGGATGCCGCCGTCCATCATGACAGCCATGCCGCCCGCCTCGGCGGCGATGGCGGGCAGCACCCGCAGCGGCGCAACGCTGTAGTCGAGCTGGCGGCCGCCGTGATTCGACACGATGATCCCGTCCACGCCGCTCTCGCGTGCGATGCGCGCATCGCGCGGCGAGAGCACGCCCTTCAGCACGAGCTTGCCTTTCCACAGCTTGCGCATGAGCGCGACATGCTCCCAAGCGAGGGCGTCGCGCGCCATGCGCGGGCGCTCGGTATAGCCCACGATCGGGATGCGCGGAAAACCCATGTTCTCGAGGTGCGGCATGCCGCGGGTGAGCACAGTGCGCAGAAAGGTGCCGAGGAGCCAGCGGGGCCGGATGAGACAGTCCCAGGCGAGGCGCAAGGTAGGCTTGAGCGGCGAGTTGTACCCGGTGCGCACGTTGTTCTCGCGGTTCGCCGGCACCGGGACGTCCACCGTCAGCACCAGGGTGTCGAAGCCCGCCCGCGCCGCGCGCTCGACGAGCGGCACGATGATTTCGCGCTGCCCGGGCAGATAGGCCTGGAACCAAGCGGTCGGTCCCGCCGCCCGCACGCGCTCCATGGGCGTCAGCGAAGCGCCGCTCTGGATCATCACGGTGTTGAGCTCTCCCGCAACCTGCGCCAGCACGCAGTCGCCCAGGTAGGCGGCGAGCGAGGTGCCGCCCATCGGCGCGAAGCCGAACGGCAAATCGTAGGCGCGCCCGAGCACCGTCGTTCGCTGGTGGCGGCCGCGGGTGTTCACCAGCACGCGGGGCACGAATTGCCAGTCGGCGAAAGCGGCGCGGTTGCCGTCGCGCGCCGAGTCGGTTTCGACGCCGCCCGCGATGTAGCCGAAAATGGGGCGCGGCAGGATGCGGCGCGCCGGCGCCTCGAAATCGTCGAGACAGAGGATGTTCCTGAATCGGCGCGGCACGTCGGCCCTGTCGCGCCGGCCGGCGACGCGCAGGTTGGTCTCGCTGGTGTGGGCTGTGACGTCGTTCATGTCGTGCTCGAGTGACGCGAAACGGGATCAAGGATGAAGGATCGCGGGCACGGCCGCAAGACTCCGGCCCGCGGGAAATCGGTCCATGCCGTCAGTGGCCGCCTCTCGAGCATCGGCCCGCCGAAGCGCTCCGCGATCAACGCCGTTCAGCGCTCGGATGCCTCCACCCACGCCGCCTCGAACGCCTCGACAAAAGCTTCGATCCCGCCGGCCTGGACGAAAGCCAGCGCGCAGGCGAGCGCCGGATCGAGGTCCTGCCGTGCCAGTGCACAGCGCGACGCCTCGAGGCGGGCCTTCGGCGGCACCGGCTCGCCGGCGCCCGGCAGGGCATGCCCCTGGGCGGCTTCGCGGCGCCGGCTGCCGGTGCCGCTCCCATCGGCGTACACCAGCTCGACGTCCGGGCCGACTCCCGTGCGCTCGACGGTGCGGCCGGACGGGCCGTGGTAGAACGCGGTGGTCAGGCGCAGCGCGCCCTTGCCCTCGCCGAGCGAGATCAAAGACTGAACGCTCCCCTTGCCGAAGCTGCGCTGCCCCATGACGGTAGCGCGGCCGTTTTCCTGCAGCGCCGCGGCGACCAGTTCCGCGGCCGAGGCGGTGCGGCCGTCGATCAGCACCACCATCGGCACGCCCGCGAAGTGCTCGCTGGCGTCGGCCCGCCAGCTGCGCCGGCTGGCGGCGCTACGGCCCTGAAGCGATACGATCTGCCCTCCGGACAGAAAGGCGTCCGCGGTCATCACCGCCTGGCGCAGCAGCCCTCCGGTGTTGCCGCGCAGATCGAGCACGATCGCGCGCGGAGCGCCTTCGGCGGCCGCTTCGGCGGCGGCTTGCTCGATCTGCGCAGATACCGCTGCGGCAAAGCTCGAGATGCGCAGCACCAGCACCCCCGCCTCCATGCTCCAGCGCACCGTTTCCTGGCGGATCGGCTCGCGGACCAGAGAAACCACGAGTGGCTCTTCCTGCCCGCTGCGGCGGATCGTCAAGGCGATGGGAGTGCCCGGCTCGCCGCGCATCCGGGAGAGGGCTTCCTCCAGGGTCATGCCCTCGACCGGCTGGTCGTCGAGGCGGACGATGAGATCGCCGCTGCGCAGCCCTGCGCGCGCCGCGGGCGTGCCCGGCAGCGGCGCGACCACGCGCAGCAGCCCGTCCACCATCTCGAGCTGGAGGCCGAGGCCGCCGAAGCTGCTTCTCATGGCGCTGCGCAACGCGGCGGCTGCGCGCGGGTCGAGGTAGCGCGAATGCGGATCGAGCGAGCCGAGCGCTGCATTGACGGCCCGGGCGAAGACCGCCTCCGGCTCGCCCGACCCCGGCGCCAGCGGCTCGAGCGCCTTCCGCGCAGCGGCGATCAGTGCCGGCGCGTTCACCTCCCGGGCATAACCGCGCTCGACCTGGCGCAGCACGGCGCCGAGAAGCTCGCGATGACGCTCGGCCTTCTCGCCGGGCGCGACCGCCCTCAGATAGGCGGCCGCAAGCGGCGCCAGCATCTCGTCCGTGAGCGAGGACGCGGCTGCGGAACAGGAGCCCGCCGCGGCGACGAGACACGCCGCGGCGATGGCGCGAAACCGCCCGAGCCGGCGTCTCATGGGCGCGACCGCCACGCAGCATGGATGTAGGCAGCGCGCCGATGCTAGCATGGAAATCGAAAAAAGGCGGAGGAGGGCACGAGGACGGCGCCGGAACGCCGTCCTCGCCTTCGGCCTCGCAGCCGCGCTCGCTTCTGTCCGGCAGCTCGCCCAGACTCGAGCCCCCGGCGAAATCCCACGGAAAGAATCGAATCTCGCGGCCTGGCGCAATATCGGCAGGCGGCCGGCATCGGCGCCCCGCCGCGGCGAATGTCACCGCATCGCGGCAATCCGCAGCCCCGGCTGCTCGGTGGACGGCATTGGACGTTACCCCGCGCTGCCCTCCGAGCCAGAACTTGAGCCGAGCCGGAGGCCGGCACCGTTCGAGGGTGCTCGCCTGGAAACCATGACGCGCCGCTTCGCCGCCGACGCGGTCATCCGACCCGGAATAGCCCCCGCTTCGCGCGGTGCAGTCGCTCGAAGCCGGTCTTCGTCACGCGGACGAGCTCGCCCACCTGAACGCCCGCCTTCAAGTCGCGCGTGACGACATTGGGCTGCACCACGATCGTCATGTTCTCCTCGAGCACCATCTCGGGAAGCGGCCCCGCCATGCGGCTCTTCGACCCGATGATGGGCTGAAAATAACCGCCGCCGAAGCCGTGCACGAGATCGTCGCAGATCGTGAAACCGCGCTCCTCGATCAGCCCGGTCGCATCCAGGATCTCCTGCATCGTCGCGCCGTGGCGCACGGCGCGGGTCACCGCGTCGAAGGCGTCCTCGGCGGTCTGCCACAGGTCGCGATAGAGCGGCGTCGCTTCCGCCCCCACCGTGAAGGTGCGCAGCACCTGCCCCGGGTAGTCCCACCAGTAAGCCGACAGCTCGCAGAACACGATGTCGCCGCTGCGCACCTTGCGCGGCGAGTGGTGCTGCGGCGGCACGTAGATGTGGGGGCGCTTCATGGAAGTGACGCCGATATAGTGGATCATCGTCGTGCCGCCGTGCCGGATGTAGGCGCTCTCCACCAGCGCCCCGAGCTCGCGTTCGGTCATCCCCGGGCGCGTGCCGGCAAGCAGCGCCGCGAGGCCCGCGTCCGAGAGCGCCGCGCCGATCCTCAGCCAGTCGAGCTCCTCCTCCGACTTGATCTGGCGCAGCCGCACGTACTCGGCGTCGAGCGCGACCATCTGGAAGCGCGCCTCGAGCTGGCGGTATTTGGCGACCACGAGCGGTCCGATGATGCCCACCCGGCGCGCTCCGCGGCGCTCGAGCTCCTCGATCATCTTCGCGAGCCCCCGGTGCTCGCCCCAGACGACCTCCATGTGCGGGCACATCTTCTTGGCGAGCGGATAATGGTTGACCCACTCGACCGACATCCACATTCGTTCGCCCGGGCGGAAAATGACATAGGCCTCGACCGTGCCTGGCCAGCCGGTGACCCACTGCGGGGCGTTGCCCGCGCGGTGGTCGGTGATGACAAGCAGGTGATCGAGCCCGTGCTTTTCCATCACGGCGGCGAGCGCCCTGTGGCGGCGCGCGTATTCCGCTTCCGAGAAGCGCGGGTATTCCTGGCGCATGATCGCCCTGAGCCGGGAATCGAGCCTCAAGGGAACGCCCTGCGGCCCGGTGGTCGAGTCCCGGGCCGGCTTGCGCGTCCCGGAAGCGCGTCCAGGCGCGTTCATCGGCGCTTGCTCCTCTGTTCCTCGTACCACGGATAGGCGCTCGTCTGGGTCGCGGGCCGCACTGGCTGCGCCGGCCGCACCCAGGAGGGGTCGAGCTGCGCGATGGAAGTCACGCCCATCAGCCCCAGCGCCGTGCGGATCTCGACGTCGAGCAGCTCCAGCACGCGCTTCAGGCCCGCCTCGCCCGCAGCCGCGAGCCCCCAGCCGAGAAGCTTGCCGATGCCTACCGCGCGCGCGCCGAGGCAAAGGGCCTTCACGACGTCGGTGCCGCGCAGCACGCCGCCGTCGTAGTACACCTCCGCGCGCCCGTCCACTGCGGCAACGACCTCGGGCAGCACCTCGATCGAGCCCTGCCCGTGGTCGAGCTGGCGCCCGCCGTGATTGGACACGTACACCGCGTCGGCCCCGTGCTCGACCGCGAGCCGCGCGTCCTCCGCGGTGGCGATGCCCTTGAGGATGAGCGGCCTGCCCATGCGCTCTTTCATCCAGCCGATATCTTCCCAGTTGAGCGCCATCTGGTAGGTGGGATCGCCGAATCCCTCGCGGACGTCGGCGCGTGCGATGAGGTCGCGCTCGCGCCGCCCGTAGTAATTGCGGTCCACGCACACACACAGCGCGCGGTAGCCTGCAGCTCTTGCGCGGTCGAGGATGTCCTCCACCCACTTGCGGTCGGCACGCACGTAGAGCTGGAAGATGAGCGGCTGCGCGACCGCCTCGGCCGCCGCCTCCAGGCCCGGTCTTGCCGCGGTGCTGATGAAGGCGGTGGTGCCGTGCGCCACCGCCGCGCGCGCGACGTTGCGCGCGCCTTCCGGGTGCACGAAGCCGACGAAGCCGCCGACCGGAGCGAGGAACACCGGCGTGCAGAGCTTCTGTCCGAGCAATGTCGTGGTGATGTCGATCTCCCGCACGTCCACCAGCACCCGCTGGCGCAGCGCCAAGCTGTCGAGCGCGAGGCGGTTGCGCCAGAGCGTGGTCTCGGAATCCGACCCGCCCGAGAGGTGGTCCCACAGGTCTTGCGGGAGGTTCCTGCGCGCCGCGGCCACGATCTCCTGCAGCGAGACGAAGCCTGCGGCCGCGCGCTCGTCAATCTTCGGGTACTTGCGCGGCTTTTCTCCAGCCGCCCGCGGTTTCGCTGCCTTGCCTGCCATTTCCTGCTCCTGTCATTCGACCTTAAGTCCGATCGCCTTGACGAGCCTGCCCATCTCGACGAGCTCCTCCTGGATCGCGCGGCGGAATTCCTCGGGCGTGCCGCTGGCGGGCTCGGCGCCCTGGGCCGCGAGCGCTTCGCGCATCTCGGGAGAAGCGAGCGCCTTCGCCATGTGCGCGCGGATCCTGTCGAGGATCGGGCGCGGCACGCCTTTCGGCGCGAGGAATCCGGAAAACGCGACGTACTTGAACCCGGGCACCGTCTCCGCGATCGCGGGCAGATCCCCGTAGAGCGGCGAGCGCTGCGGCAAGCTGTGCCCGAGCGCGCGCAACCGACCCGCCCGCACGTGCGACATCATCGCGCCGGCCGGGGCGATGGACCAGTGCGCCTCGCCCGCGATCACCGCCGCCATCGAGGGCCCGCCGCCCTTGTACGGCACGTGGAGCGAGCTGAAGCCCGCGGCCATCATCAGCGCCGTGCCGTTGAGATGGCTCTGCGAGCCGGGACCGGCGGTCGCCATGTTGATCTGGCCCTGCTTCGCCCGCGCGTGCTCGATCAGCTCCTTCACGCTCTTCGCGGGAACGGCCGGGTTCACCACCAGCACGTTGCCCTGGCGCGAGTAGAGCGCCACGTACTCGAAGTCGCGGATCGGATCGTAGCCGAGGTTCTTGCGGATATGGGGCGAGACCGTGAGCGCGCCGAGCGAGGTCGTGATCAGCGTGTAGCCGTCGGGCGTGGCGTTCCTGCCGATCTCGAGACCGAGCGCGCCGCCCGCCCCCGCGCGGTTGTCCACCACGATCTGCTGCCCGAGCGACTCGCCCAGCCGCTGCGCCGCGATCCGCCCCATGGTGTCGGCGGAGCTGCCGGGAGCGTTCGGCATGATCAATCGAATCGGGCGGCTCGGATAATCGCGCGCCGGGTCGGCCGCGGCCCCGGAAACGGCATGAGCGCAGGCGAGCGCCAGCGCGAGCGCGGGTTTCGACCCGCGGAGCATGGACATCCCCGTCTTCATGCGAGCCTCCCGTGTCGGTTGTCGGTGCGTGTGCGCGCGCGGGGCGCGGCCGGATGAGCGCATTTCCCCGCGCCTCATCCGGCGACCAGGATCTCGTCCACCGGGAAGGGCGTGAGCTCCTCGGCACCCGCCTCGGTGATCGCGAACGAGCGCGAATAGAAGATGCCGAACACGCCCTCGCGGTCCACCGGAGTGATCTCGATGTTGTAGGTCATGCCCGGCTGCATCGTCATCTCCCACGGCTCGGCGCGCACGCGGTCGCAGCGCACGAAAGGCACCGAGGTGATGAGGTCGAGCCCGTGCATGATGGTCGGGCGCGACTGCGCGCCGCGGCTGCGGAACGCATTGGCCCCGACGCGGCGCACGTCCTCGAGCGTGTTGCCAGGCTTCAATTGCGCCGCGATCTCGCGGAAACCGGCGAGCACCACGTCGCGGAAAAAAGCCCGATAGCGCTCGGTCGGGCGGCCGACCGAGACCGGATGGCCGATCTTGGCCGAGTAGCCGAGATAGGACATGGCGAGCTCCGAGAGCACGATGTCGCCCTCCTTGAGCACGCGCGCGGAAGGGTTCGGGTTGGGAAAGATCAGCTTCGGATCGTGCATCGAGGTCGAGCCGATCATCAGCAGATGGCAGCGCCCGCCTTCGGAGAGCACCGCGTTCGCGACCGCGCCTGCGAGCTGGTACTCGCGCACGCCGGGGCGCGCCGCCGCCCGTACCGCCTCGAGCGCCTTGATCGCGAGGCGCCCGGCCTTCGCCATCGCGCGCAGCTCCTCCGGGCTCTTGCGGTAGGTGAGCTCGTGCAGGAGATTGGGCAAGAACACGAAGCTCGCCCGCGGCATGAGCCTCTGCATATCCTGGAACGCCTGCACCCCCATGTACTCGGGGCCGGTGCGGTCGGCAGCAGTGATTCCGATGCGGCCGCGCTCGAGCCCGAGCTCGAGCAGCCGCTCGGCGACCGCCTTGCCGTACTTGCCGTGCTGGCCGCTTCTCACGTCGCGCACCGACACCATCTTGCGCGCCGCCTCGATGTGGCAGCCGTAGTGGGGATAGATCAGGGTAGGCTCGCCCCTCGCCGGCAGCACCAGATACTGGCACAGGCCCCGCTCGTCGATCAGGCCCGAGCCCCAGGTGACGCCGCCGCCGTGGCTGTAGATGTCGGGCCCGCCGGTCAACACCAGCGCGTCGAGCCCGTCGCGCGCCATGAGCGCGCGCGCCGCGGCGTGGCGCCGTGCGAATTCGGCGTCGGAGAACCTGTCGTAGACCGCGTCCGAGTACCACGGCGAATTGCAGATCGCCTCGAAGTTGTCCGACCTGTCGAGCTCGTAGCGTACCTGGTTCCAGTCGTTGTCGTGGCTCATGCTCCCCTTCCCCTCTTCTCCCCTTCCCTGGATCTCAGCCACCGGCGCGGCCCGCCGCGCTCAGGGGCTCCTTGAGGCTCGCGAGCCGCGGCGCAGCGGGCACACCGGGGCGCGCGCCGAGCCGCTCGTAGAGCCGCGCCGCGAGCGCGAGGTCCTGGAGCGCGGTGCCGACCGACTTGAAGAGCACCGTGCCTTCTCGCGGTGCGCGGGCCTGCCCGGCCACGAGCTGCGCGAGCGTCGCCTGGCGCTCGCTCGCGAGCGCGCCGAGGCGACCGGCCTGCTGGAGGTCGCCCGCCTCCTCCGCCGCGCGCGCGGAATCCACCACCACCAGGCGTGCGGCACGAAAGCATTCCGGGTCGAGCTCCACCGACTGCGGGCGCGTGCTGCCCACCCCGCACAGCAGCCGGCAGCCCTCGAGCCAGGCCGCGCGCAGCACGGGATCGCCTCCCCGGTGGCTGGTGGCCACGACCGCTACGCTCTTTCCGCGCACCGCCTGCTGCGCCGTTGCAACCGCGGTCACGGAAAGCTCGAGCCTCGCCGACATTTCGCGCGCGAACGCTTCACGATGTGCGGTGGTGGGGCTGAACACGGCGACCGACGCGATCCGATAGACGGAGGCGAGGCTTGCGAGCTGCATGCGCGCCTGGTGTCCCGAGCCGATCACTCCGATCGAAACGGGCTCCGCCACCGGCACCCGCCGCGCCACCACGCCGCTCGCCGCACCGGTGCGAAGATCGGTGATCAGGCGCCCGTCCATGATGGCGAGGATCTCCCCGTCGGCGAGGCGGTAGAGCGTCACCAAGTAGCGCACGCCCGCGCCCTGCACGAGGTGATAGGCCTTGGTGGCGGCGTAGCCCGCCACGTAGTCCGCGGCGAACATCATGCGCATCCAGCCGCCTTCGAAGCTGGTGTTGAGCCGCGGCGATACGAACGTCCGGCCCGCCGCCTCGTGCCGCGACGCTTCCTCGAGAAGGTCGATCGCTTCGCGCATCGAAAGCGCGCCCTCCAGCGCGTCGGCGCCGAGCATCACGGTCATACCGGGCCCCGAGCGTGCGCGAGGGCGCGAGAGCGGGAGAGCGGGAGCGGCCATCCGGCCTCCCGATCTGCCGAGATCCCGGTCCCTCTTCCTTTTCCGGCGGCGATCATCGCAGATGATCCGCGAGCCAGTCGGCGATCAGCGGCCGCACGACGTGATGGAGATTGTTGCAGACGTGAACCCCGTCCTCGAACACGAGCGTCGTCGTCGGCCCTTTCACTTCACGCTCCACGCGGTAGGCGTGCTCGGGAGGCGAGGCCTTGTCGAGCCCGCCGTAGATCTGCAGCAGCGGCACCCTGATGCGCTCGGCCGCGCCCGCCATCGTGATCGCGTTCTGCACCGACTCCGCGTTCTCGCCCATGTATTGCTTGAGACCCGTCTGCGAAAGAGGGTCCATCCCGGGAAAGCGTCCCGCCGGCGTGTACCAACTCGAGACCGAGAACACCGCACGAAAGCGTTCGTCGAAGGCCGCCGCGCGGCAGGCGAAGAGCCCCCCGTATGAGATGCCGCCCACCGCGAGCCGCTTGCCGTCGAGGTCGGGGCGCCGGAGGATGAAATCGGTCACCGCGCGGATCGGCACCTCGAAATCGGGCCGGATCTTGAGCCGCGCGCTGACGAGCCCCTGCCCTGGACCGTCGAAGGCGAGCACCGCGAGCCCGCGGCGCACCATGTGCTCGCCGAAGTCGTAGAGTTCCTCCTTGGTCGAGTCCCCGCCCGGCACCAGGATCACGAGCGGCGGCTTCGCGCCCGCGGCGGGCTTGCGCAGGTAGCCGGGCAGCGTGGTGCCCTCGAAGGGGATTTCCAGCAGCTCCATCGGGGGCTCCACCAAGGGCGCCGCCTTCTTCCAGCACTCGCCCATCGCCTCCATGCCGGCGCGCCACTGCTTCTGGTCGTGCACGAAGAGGAACGTCGCCCAGTGATAGTAGAGCGCGGCGCGGACGTAGGCTGCGCCCGCGGTCAGGCGGTGCCCCTGTGCGAGCGCCCGCTCGCCGATCTCGGCGTGCCGGCGCGCCGCCTTGCACCACTCCTCGCACCACTGGTCCCAGCGCTCGATTTTCTTCTTGAGCTGCTCGAACTCCCACGGCGCGACGTAGTGCGAGAGCATGCGCCAGGTGAAGCGCTCGAGCGCGACTTCGACGTTGCGGTCCGCCATAGCCACTCCTGAGAAGAGGGAAAATCGCGAGATCGAGAGAGGTACGCCTTTCGCTTGCGAGGCGCCGGACTTCCCGCGCTCCCGCCCTTCCGGTTCATTCCGCCTTGGCCCCGCTCGCCCGGATGATAGGCGTCAACTTCTCGACCTCGGCGCGCATGAACTTCGCGAATTCCTCCGGGGAGCTTCCGACCAGCACCGAACCCTCGCGCTCGAGGTAGTCCCGGAACTCCTGGGTATGGATCGCCTTCTGGATCGCGGCGTGGAGCTGGCGCACGAGCTCCGGTGAGGTGCCCGCCGGCACCAGGATCCCCTGCCAGCCGCCGAATTCGTAGCCGGGCACGGTCTCGGCGATCGCGGGCAGCTCGGGCAGCGCTGCGAGCCGCTTCGGGCTCGAGACCCCGAGCAGCCGCACCTTGCCGTTCTTCGCGTGCCCGATCATGGTCGAGACCGGCGAGAACGAGAGATGCGCCTCTCCCGAGAGCACCGCGGTGACGAGCTGCCCGCCGCTTTTGTACGGCACGTGCAACATGCGGGTCGCGGTCAGGCTCTTGAAGAGTTCGCCCGCGAGGTGGCTGGTCGAGCCGCTGCCTGCGGAGCCCATCAGCACTTCTCCGGGACGGGAACGCGCGAGCGCGATCAGCTCCTTCACCGACTTCACCGGCACGGAGGGGTGCACCGTCGCGACGTTGTAGAAGCGCGACACCAGCGACACCGGCACGAAGTCCCGCAGCGGATCGTAGCCGACCCGCGGATAGAGCACGGGGCTGATCACCATGGAGACCGAGCCGCCGACGTAGATCGTGTAGCCGTCGGGGGGAGATTTGGCGGCCGCTTCGGTGCCGATCGTCGCACCCGCGCCACCGCGATTGTCCACGACGACGCTCTGGCCGATCGCTTTCGAGAGCTCCTGCGCGAAGGCGCGCGCCATGAGATCGGTGCCGCTGCCCGCGCTCCAGGGCACGATGAAACGGATCGGCTTCGCCGGGTACGACTGCGCGGCGGCAGGCGCTGCGGCGAGGGCCGCGAGGCACAGCGCCGCCAGCGCCGAACGATGAACGATGAACGATGAATGGGGCATTTTCGTCACTCCGTCATTGCGTCACCGCCGCATCACGCGGCGCGCGCAGCGGTGGAAAGCCTCGCGAGCAGTCCGCAGCGCTCGAGATCGGAGCGCAGCGCCGCGCGCTCGGCATCCGTCACCTGCGGCAGCGGCGGGCGCACGGGCCCGCCGGCCATGCCGAGCAGCTCGCTCCAGGCCTTGAGGTAGTGGACGGGGATGATCTTGCGCTCGAGCCAGGGCCTGCGCATCCATTCCTCGTGCACGTCCCTCGCCGGCTGCATGGCCTCGCGCACGCGCGCCGCCTCGCCGTGCCGGCCGCTGAGCGCGAGCTCTGCGTAGTCGCGCAGCGGCGTGTGGCCCGGCACCTGCAAGAGGTAGGGCGCGGCCGAGGACATATGGACCCGCATCCCGTGCTCGCGCACGAGCTTCAGGAACTCGGTCTCGGAAGGGTGCGAGAACACGATCAGGTCGCCGCACAGCCTGCGCGCCTGCTCGTAATGGTCGAGCGGGCGCGAGCATTTGATGCCGCAGACGTTCTCGATGCGGGCGATGCGGGCGGTCAACTGCGGCGAGAGCGCCACCCCCGAGTACGGGGTGTCGAACATCCAGATCCCGATCTCGACCCGCGAGGCGACGCGCTCGAACCACTCGTAGAGGGTATCCTCGGACGCCCACGGATAATAAGGGTTGATCACGATCGCGAAATCGGCGCCGGCCTGCTGCGCGTGGCGCGTGAGGTCCACCGTCTCGTTCGGCGAATGATGGCCGGTGTGCGCGATCACCCCGCACCTGCCGCGCGCCTCCTCGACCACGATCTCGACCACGCGCTTGCGCTCCTCCTTGGTGAGCGCCCAGAACTCGCCCATCGTGCCGGCGCAGAAGACGCCGTCCACGCCGAGCTCTTCGATATAGCGGCGCATGTTGCGCCGCAGGCCCGCCTCGTCGAGCCGGTCCTCCGGCGTGAAGGGCGTGGGAATCGCCGCCCACACGCCGCGGAACTGCGCCCGTGCCGCCTCCTTCGCCTCCGATTTTCGGTAATTCATGGCCGCTGCCGCCCTCCGCTTTCCGCGCCCGCACCGCGCTCGAGATTCGTCATTCCCGTTTCAGATGCCCCATTTCTCGAGCAGTTGCGGCCGGTAGCGCTCGCCGGCGCCGGCGCCGATCGCGAATACCTCGTCGAGACGCGCGATCTCCTGCGGCGTGAGCGCGATCTCCACGGCAGCCGCGTTGTGCTCGAGATTCGCCACGCGGTTGGTGCCGGGGATGGGCACGATGTCCTCCCCCTGCGCGAGCAGCCACGCGATCGCGAGCTGCGCAGCCGTCACGCCGCGGCGGCTCGCGAGCGCCTCCAGCTCGCGCACCAGCTCGACGTTGCGCGCGAGATTCTCGGGCTGGAACCGCGGGTGGGTGCGGCGGCGGTCGCCCGGGGGCAGATCGTCCACGCTCTTGATGCGGCCGGTGAGCAGCCCGCGCCCGAGCGGCGCATAGGCGACGTAGCCGATACCGAGCTCGCGGCACGCCGGCAGGATCGCGCGCTCGACGTCGCGGAACCATAGCGAGTACTCGGTCTGCAGCGCGACGACAGGATGCGTGCGGTGCGCGCGCCGCAGGATCTCGGGAGAAGCCTCGCACACGCCGAGCCAGCGCACCTTGCCGCGCTCGACCAGGCGCGCCATCGCGCCGATGGTATCCTCGATCGGCACCGCGGGGTCCACACGGTGGAGGTAGTAGAGATCTATCGCCTCCACGCCGAGCCGCCTCAGACTCGCCTCGCATGCCCGCTCCACGTATTCGGGGCGCCCGTCCACCGCCTTCCCGCCGCCGGGAAGGTCGATGTTGCCGAACTTGCTGGCGACGAGCACCTCGTTGCGGAAGCCCCGGATCGCCCGCCCGAGCAGCACCTCGTGGCGCGAGCCCCAGTAGGCGTCGGAGGAGTCGAAGAAATTGATGCCGAGCTCGTAGGCGCGGCGAACGGTGTCGTCGAAGGCGCGCACCAGCGCCTCGTCCTCGAATCGGACCGGCTGGGCGCCCCGGCCGAGCCCGATGGCGGAAACGCGCGGTCCGTTGCTGCCCAGCCGCCGGTACTTCATCGCCCCTCCTGCAGCCCGATCGCCGCCTCGCGGCGCAGGCCGGCGAGGTCCACGCACGCCACATGATCGTCCACCGAGCAGGCGACGAACGCGGTGCCCGAATCCGGGGAAAACGCGGTATGCGAGGAGCCGCGCCCGACCTCGATGCGCGCGAGCTCGGCGTGCCGCGCGGCGTCGTAGACGCGCACGAAATCGGACGAGTATCCGGTCGCCACCACGCGCCGGCCGTCGGGCGAGATGTCGAGCCCGTGCGGATAGGCCTCCGTCTCGAGCAGCGCGACGCGCCTAAGATCCGCCGCATCGAATACCGCCAGCGTGTCGTCCAGGAAATTCGCGCAATAGAGCCAGCGCCCGTCGGGCGTTGCGCGCAGCGCGTGGGCGCCGCCGCCGCTTTCGGCACGCGCGAGCACCTCGCCCTCCTCGGTCACGCAGGCGAGAGTGCCGTCCCAGCTGTGCGCGACATACAGGCGCGCGCCGAGCGGCTGGAGATGCGCCGGGCCGTCGCCGGTCCTGCAGCGGCCGACCACCGCCCCGTCGCGCAGCCGCACCTTGACGAGCCCGCCCTCGCCCGCGCACGACACGAAGACGTGTCCCCCGTCGAGCGTGAGAGCCGCTTCATGGGGACAGTTGCCGACCTGGATCGTCCGGGGCTCGTACGCGCCGCGGCGCGGGTGCGCGATGGTGAGCGTTCCGCTCGCCCCGCCGGCGACGCACACGACGCCCTCCGGGGAGACGAGCGGCAACTGGGGAGCGCCCGGCGCCGGCCACTGCGCGAGGACTCCGAGATCGGAGGCGCGCAGCGCGATCACGCGGTCGCCGCCCGCGTCCGCGACGAAGAGCAATCCGCGCTCCCCGTCGAGCGCGAGGTGCGCCGCGGCGCTCGCCACGTCGGCTGCCGCCACGACGCGGCGCTCGGAGGCGTCGATTCGGAGCACGCGCGAGTCGCGCCGGCAGGTCCAGACCGAGCCCCGTGCATCCGACACGGCGTGGTGCATGCCGGGCAGGGAGCCCTGGGCGGGCGAGAGCCCGCGCGCGACCAGCAGCTCCCAGCTCCCGTTCGCCGAGCGCACCGCGCGGTGGCGCACGCCCGCCTCGAGCAGCCACATCCTCAGGCCTGCGCCATAGCTGTCCAGCCGCACGATGAAGCGGCTGCCCGCCTCGGACGCGTTGTAGCAGTCAATCAGCCTGCGGCCAGCAGCGGCACCCTGTCCGCAGCAGTCGAGCTCGATCATCCGTGGTCACCCGTGTCCCTCCGAATCCCCGCGCGGCGGCGGAGAAGGCGAGCCTAGCGCGGCGTCGCCCGCCTCATCTTACATGTTGATCCGCGGCTCGTCTCTCGGCGTTCCGCTCAACGCTTCTTGTGGCGCACGCGCTTGCTGTGGACTGGGCGCGGTGTGCGCGGGGCCGCGGTGCGGGGCAGACGCTTCGCCTCGCGCCGCGGCAGGCGCTCCGGCGCGGCTGCCGGCGGCAGCCCCGCTGGCTCCTCGCGCACCGTATAGATGCGCGGTGCGGTGCGGTTGACTTGCAGCTGAAAGATGTCGGGGCGGTTGTAGTGGCCCGCGAAATCGTGCCGCAGCTTGGTGAGGATACCCGCCTCGAGAGGGCATTCGGCGTACAGGATGCCCTCCTCCGCGCCCATCGGTCCGGCAATGATGCGGCTCGCGGGCGAGACGATCACGCTGCCGCCGCAGCAGTCGGGATCGCGCAGGAAACGCTGCGCTTCCGGCCCGACTTCGAGCTTCGCGATCATCTCCTCGTCCACCGTGCCGCAGGCGGAGATCACGTAGGCCTTGCTCATCTGGGCGAAGGCCTGGGAGTCGATCGCGACGCGATGGCGCATCGGGTCGCCGCTCGTCGGGAAGTGGTTGGGCCAGCTCATGACGTGGATGCGCGTGCCCTCGGCGGTCATCGCGAAGATCGCGAGAGGGTTGGAGTTCTCGCCGCAGATAAGGCCGCTCATCGGCCCGAACTCGGTGTCCACCGCGCGTAGGGTGTCGCCGAAGCCGCCCATGTGCACCAGCCGCTCACCCACCGTGGGCACGATCTTCTGGTGCTTGCCGAGGAGCCGGCCGTCTGGGCCGATGAACACCTGGGTGTTGAACAGCGTGCCGAAGGTGCGCGGCATCTTCTCGCACACGCCCACCACCACGTAGGCGTTCGCGGCGCGCGCCGCCTCGCACAGCCGCTCGATCTCGGGCCCCGGGATCTCGACCGCGTTCTTGAACAGCTCCACGGCGAGGCGGTTCGCGACGGCGCTGGTCGCGGGGTGATGGTGGTACCACACCGGGTGCGCGGGGATGAAGCCCTCGGGAAAGCCGATCACGCGCGCGCCGTTCGCTCCCGCCTCGCGGATCAGCCGGCACGCCTTCTCGGTCGAGCCCTCGCGATCGAGAAAGACCGAGGCCGCCTGCACCGCGGCGACTTTCACCACCGGATAGCGCTCACCCATCGCCTTTCATCTCCAGGGCTGCTTTGCCACAGAGAATTCGGGATTCGGATCTCGGTCTCGCCTCCGCCATTCGCCGTCTTGCGTTCCTCGGCGCCACCTGCGGAGGGCTTTCTCCGGGATCTCTGTGCTCTCTGCGGCCAAATGGTTCTCAGGACAAGCCGTCGCCGACCTCCACGTGCTCGGGCTCGAGCTCGACGCCGGAGGCCTTCGCCTGGAGCAGCAGCAGGGCGGAGAAGTCCTGATCGGTGTAGCCGTGGCCGATCAGCGTCTGCACCATGTCGCGCGTGACCGAGGCGAGCGGCATCGGCACGCCGAGCTGCCGGCCCGCGGACAGCCCCAGATCCAGGTCCTTGCGCAGCAGCTCCGGCGTGAAGGTGACGTGGAAGTCGAGGTTGACCAGCGCCGGAGTCTTGTAGCGCGTGAACATCGAGCCCATCACGCTTTTGTTGAGGAAATCGAGGAAGGCGTGGCGCTTCATGCCGGCGCGCTCGGCGAGCACCGTGATCTCGCACAGGTTCTGGATCACCACCCCCAGCATCACGTTGTGGCAGATCTTCGCGATGCGCGAAAGCTCGCCTTCGCCGACGTAGGACACGCCCTGGCCGATCGCGGCGAGGTACGGGGAGACCGCGTCGAAGGCCTCCTTGGGGCCCGAGGCGACCACCGTGAGCTTGCCCGCCCGGATCACCTTCGCATTGCCCGAGACCGGGGCGGCGAGCAGCTTCACGCCCAGCCCGGCGAGCCGGCCGCGGATCTCGGCCGATTCCTCGATCGAAATCGAGGTCGAGTCCACGACGATTTTCGGGGCCCCGCCGCGGGAAGTCACCCCGTTCGGGCCGAACAGCACCTCCTTCACGTCCTTGCCGGTGGAAACCATCGTGAACACGATGTCGCAGGCGGCGAGCTCGGGAAGCGCTGTCGCGATCTTCGCGCCGCATTTCGCGAGCGGCTCGGCCTTCTCGCGCGTGCGGTTCCACACCGTGAGGTCGCAGCCCGCCGTCGCGAGCCGTTCCGCCATCGCGTAGCCCATGCGCCCGATGCCGATCCAGCCGAGCCGGTGCGCCCTCAAGTTTGCCGTCGCCATCCGATAATCTCCGTCAACGATTCAGCAGGCCTCATCGAAACAGGTCGGAAGCAAGAACGCAAACGCCGCTCCTGCCGCTCGACCCGCTCGTCATCGTTCGATGGGAACGCCGACGAGGTTTCCCCATTCCGTCCACGAACCGTCGTAGACACGCACCTTCCGGAAGCCGAGGAGCTGGGTCAGCGCAAAATAGAGCACGGTCGCGCGATGGCTCATGCGGCAGTAGGTGACGATCTCCGAGTCGGGCGAGGCTCCGCGCGCGGCCACGAGTTCACGCAGCTGCGACACGGGCTTGAAGGCCCTGTTGCCGTCGAGCAGCTCCTCGAAGTAAAGGTGCCTTGCGCCGGGGATGCGCCCGTAGCGCACCGCGCCCACATCCGGCCCCCCCGGTCCGCCCACGCGCTCGCCGCGGTACTCCTCCGGCGAGCGCCCGTCGAGGATCAGGACCGAGTTCGCGCGCAGCGCCGCGAGCAACTTGTCGCGCCGGATGCGCATGCGCTCCACGCGCTTGACCGGCCGGTAATGCACAGGGGCCGGAGGCGGCGGTTCTTCGGTCACGAGCGCACGGCCCTCGGCCGCCCAGCGGTGGCGCCCGCCGTCGAGCACCTTCGCCTTGCGGTGCCCGCAGTAGCGGAACGCCCACCAGGCGTAGATGCCGAACTGCACCGGTTCGCCGTAGAACACGACCGTCGTGTCGTTGGCGATCCCGGACTCGGCGCAGCGGCGCGCGAACTCTTCCGGCTCCGGGAACTCGCGCCGGTGGGAATCCCACAGCATCTCCTTCCACTTCCAGCACGCCGCCCCCGGCACGTGGCCTGCCCGATAGGCCTGCATCTCCTCCTGCCCCAGGCCCGCGATCTCGATCAGCTTCACCTTGGGGTCGCCGCGACGCCGCTCGACCCAGGCCGGACTCACCAGCGCGCTCGATCCGCCCGCCACGCCGCCTCCCCTCTACTTGCGCGCTGCGAATCGCACGCTGATCTCGGAGCCCAGACGCACCCGGCTCACCACGCCGCCGCCGGCCGCCGCCTCCGCGATCTGCTGCGGGGCGAGCTGCAGCGCCTCGGGGTCCACGCCGAGCGTGATCACGATCCGCTCGCGCGCATCCTGCCCCGGAGCTGGCTCCCAAGCGACCTCGACCGAGAGCCCGGAGGGGCGCCTGCCGCAGGCCTCGAGAAAGCCGCGCAGCGAGCCCGCGGCGCAGGAGCCGACCGCAAGAAGCAGCAGCTCGCCCGAGCTCGGCCCGGCGTCGCCGCCGCCCTCCTCCCGCGGGCGGTCCGCCACGATTGTGTGCCCGCGCACCGTGCCGCGCAGGCGCTTTCCCTCGAGCTGCTCGATCCGCACCGGCATTCCCATCACCTCTCATCCTTCGCGCTCATCACTCCCCCGTCCCTCACGCCTGCAGCGCCTGCACCCAGTCGCGGGTCTCGATGAGCGCCTTCACCTCGCGCAGGAAGGCCGCGGCGTAGGCGCCGTCCAGCGCGCGGTGGTCGAAGCTCTGTGCGATCATGCCCACCGGCCGGATCGCGATCGCCTCGCCTGCTTCGGTCTCGACCACGATCGGCTTCTTGCGCACGGCGTCGGTGGAGAGGATCGCCACCTGCGGGGCGTTGATGATCGGCGCGGTGAGGAGCGTGCCGAAAGCGCCGTTGTTGGTGACCGTGTAGGTGCCCTCGGTCAGGTCGTCGGGCTTGAGCCGGTTCGCCCGCGCGCGGGCCGCGAGATCGTTCGCCTCGCGCGCGATCTGGGGCAGCGACTTGAGCGGCACGTCCTTCAGCACCGGCACGACGAGCCCCTCGAAACCGAGGTCCACCGCGATGCCGAGGTTGATGCGCCGGTGCACCACCAGGCGATCGCCCGCGAAGGTGGCGTTGAGGCGCGGAAACTTGCCGAGCGCGATCGAGACGGCGCGCAGGATGAAAGGCAGGTAGGTGAGCGAGAATCCTTCGCGGCGCTTCCACTGCTCGCCCGCCGCCCGGCGCGCCTGCTCGACGCGGCAGAAATCCACTTCGACCGCCTGCAGCACGTGCGGCACCGTCGTCCAGGCCTTCGCCATGTGCTCGGCGGTGCGCCGGCGCACGCTGTTCAGCGCAACGGTTTCCGCCGCCTCCCCTGCGGCGGCCGCCGGCGGGAGCCCGCCGGGCGCCGCAGTGGCGGGCCGGGCCGCGCCGCGCTGCGCGAGGTACGCGAGCACGTCCTCGCGCGTGATGCGCCCGTCGCGCCCGGTGCCGCGGATCGCGCGCGCCTCGAGCCCGTGCTCGGCGAGCAGCCGGCGCACCACCGGGGAGAGCCGCTCCCCCGCCTCCGGGCCCCGGTGTTGCCGGGGCGGCGCCTGCGGGAGCCGTGCCGCCGCCGGGGACGCGGCCGCAGGAGCGGCTGGCGCTTGCCCCTGCACCGCCTGCGTTTCGCGGATGACCGCGAGCCGGGTCCCGACCTTGGCGGTCGTGCCTTCCGCGACCAGGATCTCGGCAAGGACTCCGGAAACGGGCGCCGGGATCTCGGTGCTCACCTTGTCGGTCTCGACATCGAACAGCGCCTCGTCGGCCTTGACCGTGTCGCCGACCTTCTTGTACCAGCGGGTGACCGTGCC
Organism: Burkholderiales bacterium; assembly: GCA_035574195.1. GTDB lineage: Bacteria > Pseudomonadota > Gammaproteobacteria > Burkholderiales > SG8-41 > SG8-41. The sequence goes on from DATLZE010000082.1 coordinate 37,439, forward strand.
CTCGGCGACCGTCTCGCCGAGCTGCGGCATCACTACGTCCATCGGTAGGGTTGCCCTATTTCAGTGTCCCACGACCACGGCCTTCGCGCATCTCGCGTCTCGCGTTTCGCGCCCTACTTCCTCTCGTAGACGATCTTGCCGCCCACCATCGTCATCAGGGGCTTGATGTCCTTGATCTCGTCCTCCGGGATCGCGAAGTAGTCGCGGTCGAGCACCACGAGGTCCGCATACTTGCCCCTCTGGATCGAGCCCAGGTTCGATTCCTGGAAGATGATGTAGGCGTTGTTGCGCGTGTGCGCGATCAGCGCTTCCTCGCGCGTGATCGTCTGGCGATTGACCTTGTGGCCGCCCACCATCTTGCCGGTGACCGCGAACCACAGGTTGTAGAAGGGATTGGAGGTGGTGACGGCGGTCGCGTCCGATCCCAGCCCCCACATGATCCCGCTGTCCTGCACCAGCCGCATCGGCGGCATGTCCCAGGCGCGCTCGCCGTGCACCCGGTGCATGAGCACGCCCTGGATCAGGGGCCGGGTGTGAATCTGCGCGTTCATGCCGAGCCGCTTCATGCGCTCGATGTGCGAGGCGTTGATCTGGTCGAGGTGCGAGAACGACCAGCGCAGCCCCTTGATCGGGTGCTCGCGGTTCACCGCCTCGAACTCGTCGAGGAAGGCGTGGATCATGTTGTCGTGCTCGACGTGCGCGTTGAGATAGATGCCGCGCTCGGCGAGCGCCGCGGCGATGCGCCGCACCTGCTGCATGTCCTCGGGCTTCACCGTCCAGGTCTTGCTCAGCAGCGCCGTATTGGCCGGGCCGTAGACCGTCTCGCCGTAGCCCACGTGGTTGAAATAATCCGTGCCCTGGAAGGGTTTCAGTTGCCGGATCTCTGCCACCACCTTGTCCACGTGCTGCGGCATCGTCGGCTGGCGGATCGTGAGCCAGAAGGCGCGGATGTTGAGCTCGCCGCGGTCGGCGAGCTCGCGGTACGGCCCGTAGTGCGCGTCGCTCATGCCGCGCCCGCCCGCGTCCATCCATGCGGTCATGCCGACCGAGTTGAGGTAGGCGACGACATCGCGCGCGTTCTTGAGCCATTGCTGCTTCTCGGCGAGCGGCACCTTGGCCGCGACGAACGCGACGCCGCCCGCGCCGCGCACCACTCCGGTGGGCTTGCCGTTCTTGTCTTTCTCGATCGTGCCGCCGCGCGGATCGGGCGTGTTCTCGTCAATGCCGGCCGCCTTGAGCCCGGCAGTGTTGAGATAGGTGTGGCGGTAGACCGCCTGCAGCGCGACCGGGTTGTTCGGGGCGATACGGTCGAGCTCCTCCAGCGGGAAGCCGCGCGGGTCGTCTGTGAACTGCTCCTCGGACCAGCCGCCGAGCGCGACGATCCACTCGCCGGGGCGCGCAACGCGCGCGCGGTCGGCGATCATCCGCAGCACCTGCGATCGCGAGGTGACACCGTCGAGCCGCATCTCGTAGTGCCACTTCTCGGCCACCCGGATGAAGTGGGCGTGATTGTCGATGAGCCCCGGGATGACCATGCGGCCGCCGAGATCGATCACTTTCGTGCCCGGGCCCGCGAGGCGGCGGATGTCGTCGTTGCCGCCCACGTCCAGGATGCGGCTGCCCTTGATCGCGACGGCTTGCGCGATGCTGAAATAGTCGTCCACCGTCACGATCCTGCCGTTGACGAGGATCGTATCGGCAGGGCCGGCGGCGGCGGGCACCGCCGGGCGGCTCGCCCCGCGGCGGGCGTCGGTCTGAGCGCATCCCGCCGCCGCGAGCGCGGCGGCCGCGACGGCGGCGAGCCAGGCCATCCGAAAAGAATTCCCGAAATTCATCGTTCCCTCCTTCAGAGCTGGTTCTCAGTCCATGCTTTCGCGAATCGTCCGCACGATCCGTTCCACCGACGGAATCGTGTTGTCCTCGAGCCGGTCGGCGGCAGGCAGCGGCACGTGCGGCGTGGTGATCCGCACGATCGGCCCGTCGAGGTCCCAGAAGCACTCCTCGGCGGCGATCGAGGCGATCTCCGCGCCCCAGCCGCACAGCCGCGGGTTCTCCTCCACGGTCACGAGCCGGCCGGTGTTCGCGACCTCGGCGAGGATGGTGCGGGTGTCGAGCGGCACCAGCGAGCGCACGTCGACGACGGTGCACGCGATGCCGTGCTCCCGCTCCAGAATCTCGGCCGCCTCGAGCGCGCGATGCACCATCAGGGCGAGCGCGACGATGGTGCAGTCCTTGCCTTGCCTGAGCACTTTTGCGCGCCCGAGCTCCTCCACGTGCTCGCCGTCCGGCACCTCGCCCTTCATCGAATAGAGCGATTTCTGCTCGAACACGATGACCGGGTCCGGATCGCGCACCGCGGCAGCGATCAGCCCCTTGACGTCCGCCGGAGTGGCGGGCGCCACGACCTTGAGCCCGGGCACCGCCATCGCCCAGTTCTCGACTGCCTGCGAATGCTGGGCGCCGAAGCGCGAGCCCGCGCCGTTCGCGGTGCGGATCACCAGGGGGAGCGAGATCTGGCCGTTCGTCATGTAGCGCGCCTTGGCGATCTCGTTCGCCACCATGTCCCAGCACACCGCGAGGAAGTCCGAGAACATGATCTCGGCGATCGGCCGCAGTCCCGTCATCGCCGCGCCCATCGCCGCGCCCACGATCGCCTGCTCCGAGATCGGGCAGTCGCGCACGCGCTTCGGCCCGAAGCGCTCGAGCAGCCCCACGGTCGCCTTGAACACGCCGCCGGCGGCCGCGACGTCCTCGCCTAGGAACACCACCCGTTCGTCGCGCTCCATCTCCTGCGCGATGCCGGCGGCGACCGCGTCGCGATAGGTCAGTTCCGCCATGCCGAGCCTCCATCCGCCCACACGTCGCGCTCGATCAGATCGAGCGGGGGCGGGGGCGAAGCCTTGGCGATCGCCGTCGCCTCGTCCACCTTGCGCTGCGCCTCGGCCTCGATCTCGCGAAGCGTCTGCTCGGCGATGCCGAGCTTCGCGAGCCGCTCGCGGTAGAGCTTGACCGGGTCGCGTTCGAGCCAGCGCTCGAGCTCGCCCGCAGGACGGTACTTCGCGGGATCGGCGCGCGAGTGGCCGCTGTGCCGGTAGGTCTTGGCCTCGATCAGCGCGGGGCCTCCGCCCGAGCGCGCGCGCTCCAGGTAGTGCACGGCCGCGCGGTACATCTCGTCCGCGTCGTTGCCGTCCACGATCACGGATTCGAGCCCGTAGGCCGAGGCGCGGTCGGCGGCCGGATGCGCGACCGCGGTCACCGAGGCGATCGGCGTGTATTCCATGTAGAGGTTGTTCTCGCAGACATAGACCACGGGCAGCTTCCATACCGCGGCGAAGTTGAGCGCCTCGTGGAAGGCCCCGATGTTGGTGGTGCCGTCGCCGAAGAAGCACACCGCGACCTGGCCGCTCCCACGGTACTGGGCGCTCCACGCCGCGCCGGCCGCGATCGGCAAATGCGCGCCGATGATCGCGTAGGAGCCCATCACCCCGTGCGCGACGTCGGTGAGGTGCATCGAGCCGCCCTTGCCGGCGAGCAGCCCGCACTCGCGCCCCATCAGCTCGCCCAGCACTCCCGCCATCGGGGCGCCGCGCGCGAGCGTGTGCGCGTGCCCGCGGTAAGTGCAGAAGGTGTAGTCGTCGGGGCGCATCGCCACGCCGAATGCCGCGGCAATCGCTTCCTGGCCGAGGGAGAGGTGGCTCGTGCCCTTGATGAGATTCTGCAGGAACAGGTCGTAGGCGCGCTTCTCCGCAAGCCGCAATTCCACGAGCAGCCGGAAGAGCTCGAGCCGCGTCTCGCGCCCGATCTCGATTCCGGCTCCGTCTCTGTCGTGTTTCGCCTTCGTATCCAATCTGCCTCCGACTCCGATCGCGGCGGGCGCCGAGGACGCGGGGGGCGACGGCGGAAATCTCGATCCCGCCAATTACTGGATTCTTCCGCGTCTGCTGCGGCGAGCGATTGCCTAATACCTGTTGGCGATGGGCAACTCCTGCGCCGGGAACAGCGTGATCACCTTCGCGCCGTCGGGCGTCAGCACCACCTCCTCCTCGATGCGCGCGGCCGACACGCCGTCGGTCGCCGGGCAGAAGGTCTCCACCGCGAACACCATCCCGGCCTTGAGCTCGTACGGATCCTTGAACGAGTTCACGCGCGAGATGAGCGGCCGCTCGTGCAGCCCGAGCCCCAGCCCGTGGCAGAAATTGAGCCCGAAGGCCGCCATCTCGGTCTCGAAGCCGATCTCGGTGCACTGCGGGAACGCCTTCGCCACCTCGTCGGTCGAGACTCCCGGCTTGAGCAGCTCGATCGCGCGGTCCATCCATTCGCGCGCCTTGCGGTAGGCATCGTGCTGCGCCGGGGTCGCCGAGCCCACCGCGAAGGTGCGGTAGTAGCACGTCTTGTAGCCCACGTAGGTCTGGATGATGTCGAAATAGGCCTGGTCGCCCGGGCGAATCAGGCGATCGGTGAAGTTGTGGGGATGCGGGCTGCAGCGCTCCCCGGCGATCGCGTTGATCGCCTCCACGCAGTCCGAGCCCATCTCGTAGAGGCGCTGGGTCGCCATCGCCACGATCTCGGACTCGCGCACGCCGGGTTTCAGCCGTTCGTAGATGTCCTGGTAGACGCCATCGCCCATCGCCGCCGCCATGTTGAGCAGCGTGATCTCGTCGTGGCTCTTGATCTCGCGCGCATCGAGCATCACCTGCTGCCCGTCGCGCACCTCGATCCCCAGCTTCTGCAGCGCGAACAGGAACGGCGGCTCGACGACGTCCACGCCGAGAGGCATCTTGGCCACTCCTTCCTGGACCAGGATGTCGTGGATCTCCTTGGCCGCCTGCTCGAACAGTCCCACCTTGGGCGAGACCGCACCGCGCAGCCCCGCGAGCCCTGCGAGACAGTGGTTCTTCGGCAGCCACGGCGCGTAGAGCCGGTGGTGGCGCGCGGCCGAGCCGAAGTCCCACACCCAGGGCTCGCCGTTGCCGGTGAGCAGGCACCAGCGCGTGAGCTTGTCGCGCGCCCACTCGCCGATCACGGTGCTCGAGATGTAGCGGATGTTGTACTGGTCGAACACGAGCAGCGCGCCCAGCCCCGATTTCGCGAGCGCGTTGCGGGTGCGCGCGAGGCGGTAGTTGTGCAGGCGCCGGAAGTCCACCCGCTCCTCGAAGTCCACCTGCATGCGCCCCGGCGCAGCAAGCGGGCGCTCCCAGCGGTGTCCCGGGTCGGCCGGGTCGTAGAGCACGTCCGGCGCCTCCTGGGGACGGCGCTTCGGGTCAATGTCCGAAGCCTTCACGTTTTTCGGTTCGACCTGCTTGACCTTGCCTGCCATAAGCGAGCTTCCGTAAAGCGATTCGTCGCTCGTGACTCGTTGTTCGCGGTTTCCGCCTTCAGCTCCTGGGCACGCCGAGCTGCACCGCCATCCAGTCCGCGGTCTGGTCGCGGTAGCGATACCAGTAGTTGTTCACCACGTGGTTTCCGCCCTCGATCACGTCGAGCACGCACGGTCCGGAGACCTCGGCCGCGAGCTTCTCGGCTTCCGTGTGCGGCAGCAACCGGTCGCGCGTGCCGGCGACGATGTAGATCGGGCAGGTGATGTTCTTCGCGATTCCCCGCAGGCTCATGCGCCTCGCGACCTGCCCCGCTTCCTCGAGGTCCCTGCTCTTGGAGCGCACGCGAAACGCCTCCACGTTGATCACGGGTCGCCCCTCGAAGCTGCCGGTGCGCTCGTACGCCCCCGAGAGCGCGACGCAGGCCTTGATGCGGCGCTCGAAGCAAGCGGCGCGCGGCGCGTAGTAGCCGCCGAGCGAGACGCCCCAGATGCCGACCCGGCCGGAGTCGAGATCGGGGCGCGTCTCGATGAAGTCAATCACGCTCTTCACCGCACGCTCGTACTCGGGGAGTATCGCAAAATCGTACTCGGCCTCGCCCTGCCCCGGGCCGTCGAAGGCGAGCGTGGCCACTCCACGCTTGAGGAACCGGTTCTCGTAGTCGTCCATCTCCTCCTTGGCCGAATCGAGCCCCATGCACATCACCACGACCGGCGGCTTCTCGACCCCGTAGGGCTTGCGCAAGTTGCCGTAGAGATAGCTGCCCTCGTACGGGATCGCCACGCGCTCCCCCGGCGGGCGAAGCAGCGGCAGCGCCTTGTTGCGGCATTCCACCGCCTTCATGTGCGCGCGCCGCATTTCCGCGAGGTCGTTCACGAACAGGAACTTGCCGAAGTGGTAGCACACCGCCGCGCGCGTATAGTGCTCCCCGGCCGAGAGCCGGAAGCCCTCGGCGAGGGCCTTGTCGCCGAGCGCCTCGTGGATCGCCGCGCGCGCGCTCCAGGCACCGCACCACTCCTCCCAGCGCTCGATGCTGGCGGTCACCTCTTCGAAATCGCTGAGCGGAACCCCGTTCGCGACGAAGCGCGGCGCCCAGTGCGCGATCGCGGCTTGCACGCGGGGATCTTTCGATTTTGCTGCCGTGTCCATGTGTTACCCGCCTCCGAACGAATCCTTGCTCGACGCCCGCTGGGCGGCCGCGCTACTTCGCGGTGAGCCCAGACTCCCGGATGACCCGCGTCCACTTCTCGATCTCGCTCCTCACGTAGGCCCCGAACGCCTCGGGGCTGGTGGGAGCGGCTTCCGCTCCCTGCTTGAGCAGCAACTCCCGGTTCTCTTTGTGCTCGAGCACGCGCACGATCTCGCGATTGAGCTTCGCGACGATCGTCCGGGGCGTCCTCGCCGGGGCGAACAATCCGAACCAGGCGTTGGCGTCGAGTTCGGGGTAGCCTGCTTCCGCGGCGCTCGGCACTTCGGGCAGCCCCGGAAAGCGCGTCTTGCGGATCACGGCGAGCGCGCGCAGCCGCCCGGCGCGGATGTGCGCCGCCGCCGTCGCGGTGGAGAGAAACGACGCCTGGGTCTCGCCCGCCACGACCCCGGTCAGCGCAAAACCGGCGCCCTTGTACGGGACGTGCTGCATCCGCGCCTTGGTCACCAGGTTGAAAAGCTCGCCGGTGAGATTGCCGCTCGTGCCGCCGCCGGGGGAGCCGTAGTTGACGCCGCCCGCCTTCGCCTGCGCGTAGGCCACGAACTCTTTCAGGCTCGCCGCCGGCACCGACGGGTGCACGACCAGCGCGATGGCGACGTTCACCACGTTGGACAGCGGAGCGAAATCCTTGACGGGGTCGTACGCGAGGTTCTTGAACAGCGCCTGCGCGCTCGCGTGCGTGCCGACATGCCCCACGACGAGGGTATAGCCGTCGGGCGCGGCCTTGGAGGCGATCTCGACGCCGATGATGCCGCCCGCGCCGGGGCGGTTGTCCACCACCGCCTGCTGGCCCCAGGCCTCGGTGAGCTTCTGCCCGATGAAGCGCGCGGCGAGGTCCGAGGTGCTGCCCGGGGAGCCGGTGATGATGCGGATCGGGCGCGCCGGATAATCCTGCGCTGCGGCCAATGCGCAAGAGGCCGCAATACAAACGGCGGCGACTCCGGCCGCCAAGGACGAAGGGTGAAGAATGCAGGAGGATCTGCGCAGCGCGGGAACCGACTCGCTCTTCATGCTCGCTCCTTTCGCCTTCCGCCCTCGGCATTTGCAAGCCCGGATGCTGCGACATTATGCACCGCCGCTCCGGCGCCCGTCCGGCTCATCCCGCGGCCTTCCGGAAATAGCTGAGATCAATGTATTTTTCCGGCGCGCCCGGAGGAGCGGCGAATCCTTCGGATTCCCACACCGCCTCGATCACCGGCCGCAGGCGCTGCGGCACGAGCTGCGGCCGCGGGCGAGCGACGAAGCGCTCGTAGGCGGCGGCCGCTTCCGCGGTGTCGGCTCCGATCCGCTGCACGAGCACCGCGATGGCTGCCTCCCGGTTCGAGCGCTCGTGCAACCAGTCGAAAGCCGCCTCGAACGCGCGGATGAAGCCGATCAGCTCCGGCTCGTGCGCGCGTGCCCACGCGCGCCGCGCCGCGGCGACCGGTCCGGGATAATCCGGAAAGAACTGCGCGATCGTGCCCAGGCTGCGGAACCCCGCCGCGGCGAGCCGCTCATCGAAGGGCGGATTGAGGAAGGAGGCGCAGGCGCGCCCCCCGCAGAGCGCCTCGAAGCGCTCGCGGGAGCCGCCGAACTCGGCCAGGGTGTAGTCGGACTCGCGCAGCCCGTGGGCAGCGAGCAGGCGGCGCAACAGCAGCGCGTAGCCGGAGCGCGTTCCGTCCACCGCGAGCGTCCCGCCCCGCAGCGCCTCGATCGAGGAGATCGAGGGCGCCGCCATCAGCGACAGCCGCGGCTCGTGGCCGCTCGCCATGAAAGCGAAGAGGTCCGATCCCCGTTCCACCGCGCGCACGATATGGTCCGACTGCTGGAAACCGATGTCGTAGTCGCCGCGCGCGAGCGCCTCGAGCTGGCGGGTGGAGGAGCGGGTGAGCGTCACCTCCACCGCGATCCCCTGCCGCTCGAAGAGCCGCTGCGCCTGCGCGGCGTAGAGCGGCCAGTAGCCGACACCTTCCGAAATGACGGCGAGCCTCACGTCGCGGTTCTCCGGGCGCAGCACCGAGGCGGGCGGACGGAGCTTGCGCGTGATGCGCCCGCGCGCTCGAACGGCATCGGCTTGGCCACCTGACAGGATTTTCGGTCCGCGTCCGCGCCGCCGCGCGGCGCAGTCAATCGCGTGGGCTCACATGGTAGGGAGCCCCCGTTGCGGTGTCAACCATTTTCCGGACGAACTGGACCAACCGGTCAAATTGGTTTATTTTGGGCGCATTCGGCGCGCAGCGCGACAGAGGTTCCCGCATGGCCGCGAACAGCCCCCGCGCACGCACGCGCGAGAACGCGCAGCGTCTGCGCCAGTTCATCCTCGCCGGCGCCGCCGGGGGCGCGTTCGCGCCCGGCGCGCGGCTGCCCACCGAGCGCGAGTTCGCGCGCCGCTTCGGGCTGCCGCGCAACGCCGTGCGCAAGACGCTCGCCCAGCTCGAGGCCGAGGGCTCCATCACCCGCCACGTCGGGCGCGGAACCTTCCTCGCCGCGCGCCCCGACGCCGGGCTGGACGCCCCGGCGGCGAGCGTGGCGCACACCAGTCCCGCGGAGCTGATGGAAGCGCGGCTGCGCATCGAGCCAGCACTCGCGGAGCTCGTCGTCACCAACGCCACCGCCGCCGACTTCGAGCGCATGGAAGCGTGCCTCGAGAAAGCGGAGAAGGCGGCCACGCTCGACGAATTCGAGCTGTGGGACGCGGCGCTTCATCACGCGCTCGCCGAAGCGACCCACAACCGCTTCGTGATCCGCGTCTTCGACATGGTGACCGCGGTGCGCCAGCAGTCCGAATGGGGCAAGCTCAAGGACCGCATCGTCACCCCCGAGCGGCGGCTGCGCTACCAGCAGGAGCACCGCGACATCGTGAGGGCGCTCAAGGCGCGCGACGCCGAGCGCGCGCGCTCCGCGATCCTCGCCCACCTCTTGCACGCGCGGCGCAATCTGTTCGGCTTCTAGTCGCCCGCCCGCCGCCGCTTGATTTTGCACCCCCGCGCACCCATCTAGAGGCATCGGGCGGGCCGTGCTCCGCATTGCGGGCTGGAGGGCGCACGGAAGCGGCCCCTGCGCGCGGAGCGATGGCATGGAAAAACAGACCCAAATCAACATCTGGTACCTGATCGCCGCGGTCATCGGCATCCTCCTGCTCCAGGACCTGTGGCAGCACTCGCGCCAGGTCGAACCGATCGCCTACAGCGAATTCCAGCGGCTGCTCAAGGAAGGGCGCGTCGAGGAGATCGCGATCGCGAGGGACGTCATCCACGGCAAGCTGCGCGCGGCGCAGGGCGGCGGCAGGCGCTTCGTCACCGTGCGCGTGGACAGCGAACTCGCGCGCGATCTCGAGCAGTACGGGGTGCGGTTCAGCGGCGTGATCGAGAGCACGTGGCTGCGCGATCTCCTGTCGTGGATCATCCCGGCGGTGGTGTTCTTCGCGATCTGGATGTACCTCATCCGGCGCTTCGCCGAGAAACAGGGGCTCGGCGGGGGCTTCCTCTCGATCGGCAAGAGCAAGGCCAAGGTCTATCTGGAGAAGCAGACCGGCGTCACTTTCGACGACGTGGCGGGGGTTGACGAGGCCAAGGAGGAGCTGAAGGAGGTCGTCGCCTTCCTGAAAGATCCCCAGCGCTACGGCCGGCTCGGGGCGCGCGTGCCCAAGGGCATCCTGCTGGTCGGCCCGCCCGGCACTGGCAAGACGCTACTCGCGCGGGCGGTCGCGGGCGAAGCGGGCGTGCCGTTTCTCTCGATCAGCGGCTCGGAGTTCGTCGAGATGTTCGTCGGCGTGGGCGCCGCGCGCGTGCGCGATCTGTTCGAGCAGGCGCGCAGTCTCGCCCCGGCGATCATATTCATAGACGAGCTCGATGCGCTCGGGCGCGCGCGCGGGGCGTATCCCGTCGGCGGCCACGACGAGAAAGAGCAAACGCTCAATCAGCTGCTGGTCGAGATGGACGGGTTCGACCCGGCAAGCGGAGTGGTGCTGCTCGCCGCCACCAATCGGCCCGAGATCCTCGATCCGGCGCTGCTGCGCGCCGGGCGTTTCGACCGCCAGGTGCTGGTGGACCGCCCCGACAAGGCGGGGCGCGTGCAGATCCTCAAGGTGCACCTCAAGAAGATCCACCTCGCGCCCGACGTGGATCCGGAGAAAATCGCGGCGCTCACGCCAGGCTTCTCGGGCGCGGACCTCGCCAATCTGGTGAACGAGGCAGCGCTGCTCGCGACGCGGCGCGGCGCGCAGGCCGTCGCGCTCGAGGACTTCACGATCGGCGTCGAGCGCATCGTCGCCGGGCTGGAGAAGAAGAACCGCGTGCTCAATGCCCGCGAGCGCGAGATCGTCGCCTATCACGAAATGGGGCACGCCCTGGCGGCGATGTCGCTGCCTGGCGCCGACCCGGTGCACAAGATCTCGATCATTCCGCGCGGCGTCGGCGCGCTCGGCTACACCATCCAGCGCCCGACCGAGGACCGCTTCCTGATGACGCGCGAGGAGCTCGAGAACAAGATGGCGGTTCTGCTCGGCGGCCGCGCCGCCGAGAAAATCGTGTTCGGGCACCTCTCGACCGGGGCCGCGGACGACCTCGCCAAGGTGACCGACATCGCGCGCAGCATGGTCACGCGCTACGGCATGCATCAGAAGCTCGGCCATATCTCCTACGACGGCGAGCGCCCGCAGTTCCTGCCCGGCGCGCCGGCGGCGCACGAACGAAACTACAGCGAGGAGACGGCGCGCGAGATCGATTGCGCGGTGCGCGACATCGTGAACGCGGTTTTCGACCGCGTGGTGGAGATTCTCGATCGCAACCGCGCCGTGCTCGAGGAAGGTGCACGCGAGCTGCTCGAGAAGGAGACGCTCGGCGAGGAAAAGCTCGCCGCGCTCAAGCGCAAGCTCGCCTGACCCCCTCCGATGGACCTCTCGTTCGCCTCGGCCATCGTGATCCTGCTGCTGGTGGTGGATCCGATCGGCAATATCCCGCTGTTCGTCTCCCTGCTGCGGCAGGTGGAGCCCGCGCGCCGCACACGAGTGATCGCGCGCGAATGCGCGATCGCGCTCGCAGTGCTGCTCGCCTTCGTCCTGTTCGGCCGCTCGATCCTGGGCCTGTTCGGCATCTCCGACTCCTCGCTTACCATCGCAGGCGGCGTGATCCTGTTCCTGATCGCGGTGAGGATGATCTTCCGGCACCCGGAGGGCGTGTTCGGCGATGAGCCCGGCGGCGATCCCCTCATCGTGCCGCTCGCGATCCCCTCGATCGCCGGGCCGGCCGCGATCGCGACCGTGATATTGCTCGCCTCGCGCGCGCCGCAGCGCCTGTTCGAATGGATCGCGGCGGTCACGGTCGCGATGCTGATCACCTTTTTCGCCCTGCTCTTCGCCGAGCGCATCGCGCGCTTCGCGGGCGAGCGTGCGCTGCTCGCCTTCGAGCGGCTGATGGGGCTCGTCCTCGCCGCGATCGCGGTAGAGATGCTGCTGCGCGGCGTCGAAACCTTCGTGCGCGGGCTGTGACGGAATAGCCGCGCGGGGCTCAGTCCGGATAGTACGAGGGCGGAATCGGCCGCCTCCAGTACGGCGTGAAGTCCACCTGCTCGGGGGGCAAGACCGTCGCGGGACGCGTCTCGAGCAGCGCGTACACGCTGCTGCGCAAGCGCGCGTCCGGAAAGCGCAGCAGCCCCCGGCGCTCGTACTCGGCGATCAACGCCGCGCGGGCGCCGTGGGGGGAGGCGCCGGAGGGGCTCAGCGCAACCACGCCGCCGTAGCGCTCGTAGAGCGCGCGGTCGAGCTTCCAGGCCTCGACCTCGTGCGCGTGGCGCGCCGCTTTCTCCGCGGGGTCGGGCGCAGGCAGGGCGTCGTCTTCGGCGTCGCGCCGCGCAAGGCGCGCGAGCACGGCGCGGAACGCCTCCAGCCGCCGGCGCTCCTCCTCATCGAGCCCGCCCGCGGCGAGACGCCGCTCGAGCTCCTCGAGCTTGCGCGCGCGCTGCGCGCGGTCCCGGCGCTCGAATTCCCGGTGGTAGCGAGCCACCTCGGCGATCTCGGCGGCAGTGGCGGCGAGCCCGTTCTCCTCGATGAAGTGGCGGGCGAGCCGCGGCCACGCGAGCTCGAGCAGTTTGCGCGCTCGCTCCGGCCCGCCTTCGGGCGCGGGCAACGCCGAGCGCGGAATGTCCTCCCCCAGCACCGTTGCGGCGATCTCCGCCGCGCAAATCGGAAGAGGGACCGCCGCGATCAGCGCGGCCGCCAAGGCGCGCCACCCGCCAGATGCCATGTGCTGGATTCTAGGCCGATTTTCGCCGCGCCGGAGCGCGGCCGCGACAATTCACAGATTCTGTGGATAACTTTGTGGGTAACCGCGAGGCGCCGGCGCGCAGCCCGCGCAACCGCGCGGCCGGCGCCTGGCCCGCCCAAAATTTCATCAACGTTTCAGGATGCGGAGCAGGTTGTAGTAATCGTCGGTCCAGAGGCGGAAATCGGGCCGCGGCGCAAGCGGCTGGGCGGCCGAGCGCACCGGCTCCGCGGCGAGCAGCCGCTGGTTGCGAGTGACGATGATCTGGTCGGTGCCCGAAATCCAGTAGTCCGGCCCGGTGCTGCTCTCCGGCGAATCCGACACCAGCGCCGCGCTCATGCCGAACTCGGCGGCAAGCCGCGCCACCACCGGCGCGATGTCCACGAAGCGGTTGGTCGCCTGGAACACGATCGCGCCGTCGGGCTTGAGGTGGCGCACGTAGGTCGCCATCGCCTCGCGCGTGATGAGATGCATCGGGATCGAGTCGCCCGAGAAGGCATCGATCGCGAGCAGATCGTAGCCCTGGTCGGGCTCGCGCTCGAGGGACAGCCGCCCGTCGCCGAGCACGACATCCACCTGGGCGGGGCTGTCGCGCAGGAAGGTGAATTCGGTGACCGCGACCGCAGCCACCTGGGGATCGATTTCATAGAAGCGGAAGTGATCGCCGCGCCGGGCGTAGGCCGCGATCGCGCCCGCCCCCAGCCCGATCACGCCCACCCGCCGCGGCCCCTGCGGCAGGCTCGCGAACACCCGCCCGTAGCCGCTGGTGGGCCCGAAGTAGCTGCTCGGGCGGTTGCGGTAGGCGGCATCGAGCAGCTGCCCGCCGTGATTGATCGCCCCGTGATACATCACGCGGAAGGGCACCGGATCGAGATAGTCGCGCGTGCGCACCACGCCGTAGAAGTTGCGCATGATCACCCGCGTGCCGGAGAGGTACTCGGTTATGCTCGTGACGGTGAACGTGGCGGTCGCCGCCACCACCGCGAGCGCTCCGGCGCCGGCCCACCACGGTCCGCCGAGCACGCGGTGATAGAGCAGCGCCGCGCACGCGACGAGCGCGATGCCGAGCTCGTAGTAGCCGTTGAGCAGGATGGGGGCGCCGATGCCGACCGCGAGCGCTCCCAGCGCGCCGCCGAGCGAGACCATGAGATAGAACGTCGTCAGGTGGCGCGGCCTGGGCTTGAGCAGCACGAGCTCGCCGTGGCAGAACATGCAGCAGGCGAACAGCCCTGCGGCGTAGAGCGGGGTGGCCGTCCACAGGTCGAGCGAGTCGCCGTACCAGGCCATCGCCGGAAGCAGCAGCGCCACCGCAGCGAGGATCGGCCCGCGCCGGTACCAGCGCGGGTGATCGAAGCACAGGATGAAGGTGATGAGATAGATCGAGAGCGGCACCACCCACAGGAACGGGACCGAGGCGATGTTCTGGGTGAGGTGGTTGGTGATCGCGAGCAGCAGGCACGAGCCCATCGCCGAGAGCGCGACCCACAGCAGACGCTCGCCGATCGCGGGCGCGGGCTCGTCGGCCTCGGCTGCGGCAGGCACGGCCGCAGCGGGTGCCGCGCCGCGGGTGCTCGCGAGCGCGGTCGCCGCGCACAGCAGCGCGAACACGAGGTAGGCGGCCGACCATGACCATGACTGCAGAGCGAGCGGCAGGAACGGCTCGATCAGCACCGGGTAGGAAAGCAACGCGAGCAGCGAGGCGAAGTTCGACAGCGCGAACAGGCGGTAGGGGACGGCATGCCGGAAGCTCAGCCAGAACCAGGCCTGCACCAAGGGGCTGGTGGTGGAAAGCATGAAATACGGCAGCCCGACGGTGGCGGCGAGCAACCCCAGGATGAGCAGCGTCGGGCTGCCCTCCTGCGCGCCGCCGGGCTTCCACTGCGGGTCCGGGATGATCGGTAGCACGGCGAGGCTCGCCGCGAGCGCTGCGAGGTGCAGCCACGCCTGCCGGCGCGGTGCGAGATAGCGCGTCGTGAGATCGGCGTAGGCGTAGCCTGCGAGCAGCACCGACTGGAAGAACACGAGGCAGGTGGCCCATACCGCAGCCGCACCCCCGAACCACGGCAGGATCTGTTTGGCGATGATGGGCTGGACGAGGAACAGCAGAAAGGCGCTGAGGAAGATGGTCGCGGCGTGGAGGAGCATCGGATCGGAGCGAGGAAAATGGCAGACGATGAAAGACCGCCAATCTAGCAGCTTATGCGCAGCGTTCAAAGAAAATTCGGCGAGCACCGCCCCGCTTCTTCATCGCCCCGCGCCCGCGGCGCGGCGTACAGCGCGCCCCGCGAATATCCGCCGCTGCAGCACGGCGGTCAGGAAACCGAAAGGCGGCAGGCGGCGTGGCGTATTTCACGCGCGCAAGGTGCAAGCGCGCCCCATGACGCGCCCTGCTGTCGAGCGGCGCTGCGCAGCTGTCCGCCGCCCGACATCCCTGCAACCCGGCCGGCGCCGGCCGAGCCTCATGGCACGCAGCGGAATCTTTCAAATTCAATCAGTTATGCGAAGCGCCCTGTCCCGCCCGTCCTTGGCACGGAAGCTGCAGAAACACTCGCAGGAAGAGGACTGCTTTCGTGGAGGCCGCCATGGTGATTTACCTCGACGACTACCGCAAGGCCAAGGCGAAGAAACCCGCCGGCGCCCGCTACAACGAAGCGCCCCCGTGCGCGAACTGCAATCTCGTGGCGAGCGCGTTCGCGCTGTCCCGCCACCAGAACGAGCGAGAATGGAGCCTGCAACTGCCCGCTGACCTCGCCAGCCTCGACGCGACGGGCTTTCTCAACCGCGTCCACGCGCTGGCGAGCCAGATCTGACGAGCGTCGTGAAAATGCCCGACTGCGCTCGGCCGCTCGCCCTTTCCCTCTTCTGCCGAGTGGGCAGGCATACCGGCGGAAAATGGCTCGCCAGCCATTTATCCGAGACTCGATAGGCGAACTCCCCGGGAGGCGGGCCGCGCCCTTGTGGCGGCCCGCTTTTTTTTCGCTCATCCCGCGAGCGCCGCGACCACTTTTTCGCGGGTGAACGGCATGTCGCGCAGCCTCACGCCGAGCGCGTTGTGGATCGCGTTGGCGATCGCGGCGGCGGTGGGTCCCTGGGCACCCTCGCCCGCGCCGAGCGGCGGCTCCTCCGGCCGGTCGATCACCGTCACCTCCACCTCCGGCGCCTCGGGAAACGCGAGGATGGGGTAATCGTCCCAGCTGCGCGTGAGGATGCGGGTGCGGTCGTAGCGTACCGCTTCCTTGAGCGTCCAGCTCACGGTCTGGATGATGCCGCCCTCGGTCTGGTTCTTGAGGCCGTCGGGATTGACCGCCATGCCCGCGTCAATCGCAGCCCAGGCGCGCCTGACCGTGATCTCGTTGCCGGCCTCCACCTCGACGATCACCGCCACATAGCAGGCGAGGTTCTTGTAGCGCGCAAAGCCGATGCCCCGCCCGCGCACGCCGTCGCCCTTCTCGCCCGCGCGCCAGCCGGCCTGGCGGGCGACCGTCTCGATCACTGCGCGCGCGCGGGGATCGCGCAAGTGACGCAGCCGGAATTCGACCGGGTCGGCGCCGGCGGCATGCGCGAGCTCGTCCATGAACGACTCGATCGCGAACACGTTGGCGTTGCCCCCGAGCGAGCGCAGCGCGGAGACGCGCAGCGGCGTGCGCTTCACCAGATGGTTGGTAACGCGCTGATTGGGAAACTCGTAGAGCGGGATCGCGTTGCGGTGGCTGCCGCCGCCGGGCAGCGGCGGATTGCCCGTCGCCTGCGGCGTGAAGGGCCGCTCGAGATGGCGCGCCGCGAGCGTGCCGGCCACCCCTCCGCCCCGGCCCGAGGGCCGCGTGCTGTGCCCGTTGCTCCAGAGATCGTGAGTCCAGGCGACGATATTGCCCTGCGCGTCGAGCGCGCCCGACATCCGCACCACCATGGCCGGGCCGTACGGCTCCCACATGAACTCGTCCTCGCGCATCCACTGCACCCGGACCGGCCGGCCGGCAACCGCGCGCGCAAGCAGCGCCGCATCGAGCGCGACGTCATCGGCCCCGTTGTGGCCGTAGCAGCCCGCGCCCTCCGCGTGGATCACGGCGACGCGTTCCTCCTCCACTCCCAGCACGTGGGCGAGATCGCGCCGCAGCGGAAAGACGCCCTGGCTGTGGGTCCACACGGTGTAGCGCCCCGCCTCGAAGATCGCGACGGCGCAGGAGGGCGCGAGCGAGGCGTGCGCGATATAGGGGCGCGTGTATTCGGCCTCGAGCCGCTTCGCGGCCGGGGCCGCCGCCGGATCGCCCTTCCGGCTGATCACCTCGTCCTCGGTCTGCTCTCCGAGCAGGAAACGCGGATCGGTGGTGGCGGGAAGCGTTTCGGATTCCTCCCAGCGGGCGATGCGGCGCGCGCGGGCGAGCGCCCGCACCGCCTGCTCCTCGCGCTCGGCGACCACGCCCACGAAGCTGCCGTCGCGCACCACCGCGACCACCCCCGGCAGCGCCCGCAGCTCGGGCTCGTCGAGCCCCGCGAGACGCGCTCCGTAGCTCGGCGGCCGCAGGACGCGCCCGTGCAGCATGCCCGGCAGCTCGAGATCCTGCACGTAGCTCGGCGCGCCGGTCACCTTGGCCGGGATGTCGCGGCGCGGGACCGCGGTGCCGACGAGGCTGCGCTGCGAGGGGGGCTTCGGAGCGGCGTCCGCGCTCGCCTCGCGCGCGAGCAGGCTCTCGTCGGCGAGCTCCCAGTAGGTGACCGAAGCGCCGCCGCGCGCGGTAATGACGCCGTCGGCGACGGAGAGCTGCTCGAGCGAGACGCCGAGCTTCGCCGCCGCGCGCGCGAGCAGCAGCTCGCGCGCTTCCGCCGCCGCGTGGCGCAGCGCGACGCCGCCCTCCTGGATCGAGCGGCTGCCCGAGGTCACGCCCTCGTCCGGGCTGTAGGACGTATCGGTCGGCGCGAGCCGCACGCGCTCGAGCGCGACGTCGAGCTCCTCGGCGACAATTTGCGCGAGCGCGGTGAGGATCCCCTGTCCGATCTCGACCTTTCCTGGAAACGCAGTCACCGTGCCGTCGCGATTGATCCTGAGCCAGCGGTCGAGCCGGCGGTTGGTGTCGAGGCTGCCCGGAAGCCTGCGCGCAGCGCTCTGCCTGTCGGTCATGTTCCTTTCCTCATTTCCCCGGCCGCGCGGCGGATCGCGCGCAGAATCCGGTGGTGGGTCCCGCAGCGGCAGAGGTTGCCCTTCAACGCCGCGCGAATCTCCTCCTCCGTCGGATCGGGGTTCGAGCCGAGCAGCGCAGCAGCGGACATGATGATGCCGGAGACGCAGTAGCCGCACTGCGCCGCCTGTTCGGCGATGAAGGCCTGCTGCAGCGGATGGAGTTTCCCGTCCGCGGCGAGCCCCTCGATGGTGGTGATGCGCTTGCCCGCCGCGGCCGAAAGCGGCAGATCGCAGGAGGGCACCGCCCTGCCGTCCACGATCACGGTGCACGCGCCGCACTGGCCGAGCCCGCAGCCGAAACGCGCGCCCTTGAGCTTGAGATCGTTTCTCAGCACGTAGAGCAACGGCGTCTCGGGTTCCGCCGCCACTTCGTGCTTCCTGCCGTTCACTTCGAGCGTGATACCCATGTGTTCCAGTCCGCGCTTGCCGCCAGCCATACTTCCGGGATCGGCCAGCTTGTCAAGAAAAACAGTGGTTTATTGGCCACCCGGGCGCTGGATGCGAGCAGATGTGCGCCTGCGCCGCAGGGCTCGTTTTTTGAAATATTTGGGTCTATACTGGGAAAGCGTTCTGCATTGTCAGTCGCTGGTGTGCAGGAGGAAGCCGCCCATGGTACAAGCCACCGACATCGAGGCCTTGAAGCAACGCATCCACCAGTTGCAGATAGAGCACCGAGACCTCGATGACGTCATCTCCCGCCTCTCGCAAAGCCCCGCCCAAGACCAGCTCCAGTTACAGCGCCTCAAGAAACGCAAACTCTACCTCAAAGACCAGATCGCGATGCTCGAGCGCCAGCTCGAGCCCGATATACCGGCCTGAACGCGCTGCACGTGTCGAGTCTCGAGTGCGGGGTTCCGGGCGCCACGTTGCAGATCGCCCGGGGTCCTGAACGCCGAACTCCGAGCACCGGATCCTGAACCACCGTCAGTGCCGCGAGCGCAGCGCGACCACCGCCAGCCCGATCGCGAGCGCTCCGAGCAACACGAACCACACCAGAGACCAGCCGGCGATCGAAAGGCCCAGGAACGTCCAGCCGACCTCCGCGCACTCGCCAGTGCCCGCGAGGATCTTGCCGAGCGCCTGCGACAGCGGAAACTTCCGCAGCAGGTATTCTAACCCAGGCCCGCACTCGGGCACCCGGTGCGGCGGCAGGTGCTGGAGCCAGACCTGCCGGGCGGCAATCGCCGCCCCGGCGGCCGCAACGAGCATCGCCAGCGCGCCGTAGAGCGCGGCGCCCAAGCGCGCCGGGCCGTGGAGCGCCGCCGCGAGGAACACCGCGCCGAGGGCGATGAACGCGCCGCGCTGCAGGATGCAGAGCGGGCACGGGATCTGCCCCTCGAAGTATTCGAGGTAATACGCGAATCCGATCAGCCCCGTGCACGCCGCGAAGCCGAGCGCGTAGCCGAGTCGCAGCCTCAGAGGTAGGCGATCATCCGTCCGCATTGGGAACGGGGAGTTTACCCGATCTCCGTTGTGCCCCGCGACCGCGACGCCGTACACTGCCGGCATGATCCGGATCGCGCCCGGCCTCTTTCTCGACGAGCGCGAGGTGACGTTCTCCTTCATCCGCGCCTCGGGCCCCGGCGGGCAGCACGTCAACAAGGCCTGCACTGCGGTGCAGCTCAAATTCGACATCGCCCGTTCGCGCTCGCTGCCGGAGCCGGTGCGCCAGCGCCTGCTCGCGCTCGCGGGGCGCCGCGCGAGCGGCGCGGGCGTGCTGACACTGACCGCGCAGCGCCACCGCAGCCAGGAATCGAACCGCAGGGACGCGCTCGGGCGCTTGGCGGCTCTCATCCGGGAGGCGGCGCGCCCGGTGCGCAGGCGAATAGCGACGCAACCCACGCCCGCCGCGCGCGAGCGGCGGCTGCAGGCCAAACGGCGGCGCGGCGAAATCAAGCGCCTGCGCGGCCGCCCCGATTTCGCATGACGAAAGGCGAGCGCCAGGTTGACGGCCACTGCCAGCGGCCACTATACTCGCGCGCCGGATGGTTGCCCTGGAATAAACGGGCAGCAGGGTCTGTTTGTCAGCGGGCGGGAATGTGTCGCACCCCGAGTGCGCCCAGCACCCCCGACCGATCTCGATCACACGGGAGACATGATCAAGCGATTCGGCATGTCCCTCGCAGCAGTCGCCGCTGGAGCGGTGCTCGCACACCTGGCGCACGCTCAGCAGAAACCCGAAATCCTGGTCAAGCAGCGCCAGTCGGCGTTGACCCTGATCGGAAAATACTGGGGTCCGCTGAACGGCATGGCACAGGGCAAGATTCCCTACAACCCGGAGATCGTGGCCCGCAACGCGCGCTTTCTCGACGCGCTGAGCCAGATGCCGTGGGACGGCTTCGACCCCAGCACCAGGGACGAGAAGAGCCGCGCGCTGCCCGCGATCTACGAGAATCCCGCGAAATTCAAGGAGGCCCAGGACCGGCTGCGCGGCGCGATCGCCAAGCTCGTCGCGGCGACGGACGAGGGCGCGTTCAAGGCGGCGGCGGGCGAGGTCGGCAAGGCCTGCGGTGGCTGTCACGATTCGTTCCGCGCCAAGTAGCCCGCGCCTGCCGCCTTGCCACCCCGCCGCGGCGGGGTTTTTGTTGCCCGCAAAGTGCTGCAAGGGAAAACGCTCGATGCGATTCCTGCTGCTGCCATCGGCCGTGCTCGCCACGCTGCTCGCCGCCGCGACGGGTCCCGCTTGGCCGCAGGGCGACGCCAAGCGCGGCGAGTACCTCGCGAAGGCCGGAGGCTGCCTCGGCTGCCACACCGAGGATCGCAAGGACGCCGTTCCCTACTCCGGCGGCCGTGTGCTCAAGAAGCCGTTCGGCACCTTTTACGGACCGAACATCACGCCGCACCCGCAGGCCGGCATCGGGCGCTGGTCCGAGGCCGATTTCATCCGCGCGATGCGCGAGGGCCGGCGTCCCGACGGCGCGAACTATTTTCCGGTCTTTCCCTACACTTCATTCACCAAGATCACGGACGGCGATCTGCGCGATCTGTGGGCCTACCTGCGCTCGCTGCCCCCGAGCGCGCGGGCGAACCGCGATCACGAGCTGCCGTTCTACCTCCGGTGGCGCTTCCTGGTCACTGTGTGGAAATGGCTGTTCTTCACACCCGGCCCGTTCGCGCCCGATCCCGGCGCCTCCGCGATCGTCAATCGCGGTGCCTACCTCGTGCAGGCGCTCGGGCATTGCGGGGAATGCCACACGCCGCGCAATGCTTTGGGCGGGTTCAAACGCGGCCGTTTCCTTGCCGGGGGCAAGACGCCGGAAGGCAAGGAAGTCACGAACCTCACTCCGACGCGGCTCAAGAAGTGGAACGACCGCGATCTCGCGGATTTTCTCACCACCGGCACGAGGCCGGACGGGGATGTGCCCTCCGAGGCCATGGGCGAGGTGATCCGCAACACCACGAGCCAGCTCACCGCCCAGGACCTCGCAGCGCTGATCGCCTACCTGCGCTCCCTGCCGCCGCTGCCCGAATAGCGTTCCCCGTTTCCCGCCTCCGCCGCCCGCCGCGCGCGGTCGGCAACGCCAGCAGGTGGGACGCGCCGGATCACTCGCCAGGAGGGGCGGTGACAGCGATCGTGTGCGTGACGAGCTCGGCACCGTTCCAGTAGTGCAACTGATAGGCGGGAGGCTCCTCGGGCGCGGGCTCGAAGCGCCCCGTGTCGAGATCGAGCCGGCACTGATACGCGGTGCTCGGGCAAATCGAGACCACGGTTCCGCCCCAGCGTGCCTGGATCGGGCGGTGCACGTGACCGCAGACGATGCGCTCGACCTGGGGATGGCGCGCGACGATCTCGCGCAATCGCGCCGCGCTCTGCGGCGCGAGCCCGATCGCGTCCATGCGGCCGAGGCCGGTGGCGAACGGAGGATGGTGCATGAAGATGAGCGTCGGGCGGCGCGGGGCCACCGAGAGCGCGCGCGCGAGCCATTCGAGCTGCGCGGCGTCGAGCGCACCGCCCTCCGCCTCCGGTACCACGGTATCGAGCGCGATCAGCCGCACCGGGTGGTGCTCCACCGCGTAGGCGAGCGGCGCGCCCCGGCGCGGCAAGTAATCGTGATCGCCGAATTCGGCGAGCAGCTCCTCGCGCCGGTCGTGATTGCCCGGGATCAGGTACACCGGCGCGGGCAGCGGCGCGAGCAGCGCGCGCAGGCGCCGATACTCCTCGCGACTGCCGCCGTCCGCGAGGTCTCCGGTCGCGAGCACGGCGTCCGGCCGCGGCTTGAGCCCGCTCAAGTGCTGCACACAGCGCGCGAGCGAGGCTGCGGTGTCGAAGCGCGCGTACGCCGACCGGGCCTCGACCCCGATGTGCAGGTCCGAGAGCTGCGCGACGATCAACGCTCGTACTTGAAGGACAGGGCGACCCGGGCGCGGTAGGCGACCACCTTGCCGTTCTCGACCACGAGGTCGGTGCGGGTCACCTCCGCAATGCGCAGGTCGCGCAACGTGCGCGCCGCGGTCTGCACGGCGTTGCGCGCGGCATCCTCCCAGGAGTCGCTGCTGGTGCCGACGAGCTCGGTGATGCGGTAGACGCTTGCCCTGCCCTTGCCCCGTGCCATATCCCCCTCCTTGCATCAATGCCCGCGCGGGATCGCGCGGGCATTCATGATATCAGAGGGTTCTCGGGGGGCGCCTCGGCCATGGCCCTCAACCGCGTGTAGTCGGTCTTGCCGCTCGCGAGCAACGGCAGCCCGGCGACGTGCACGATACGCCGCGCCACCGCGAGCTCCTGCGCGCCGAGCCGGCGCGCCGCCTGGTGCAGCCGGATGCGGTCGAGCGCGGGGTCGGTGGTAAAGAGCACGGTGCTCTCGCCGCCGGCTGCGGATTCCACGGTGGCGGCGTGAAGGTATCCGGGGGAGGCGAGCTTGGCGATGCGCTCGACGAGCTCGAGTGAGACCATCTCGCCCGCCACCTTGGCGAAACGCCTGAGGCGCCCCAGCACCGTGACGAACCCCTCCTCGTCCACCTCGACGACGTCGCCCGTGTCGTACCAGCCGGGGCCCAGCGCGGAGCGCGGAGGCTGCAGCACTCCCGGCGCTTCTTGAAAATAGTAGCCGCGCATCAGATTGGGGCCGCGCACGTGCAGCGCGCCGCCGCGCCCGATCCCCGGCACCGGCTCCAGGCGGTACTCGATCCCGGGCAGGAATCTCCCCACCGTGCCCTTGCGGTAGGCGAGCGGCGTGTTGAGCGCCATCGCGGGCCCGCATTCGGTGGCGCCGTAACCTTCCATGACGCGCAGGCCGAACTTGGTCGCCCATAGCTCGGCCACTTCCGGATCGAGCTTCTCGCCCCCGGAAATCACTCTGCGCACCCGGTGAAAGTCGTAGGGGTGAGCGTGGCGCGCGTAATGGGCGAGAAAGGTGCCGGTACCGAAGACATAGGTGCAGCCGCTCGCGTAGGCGATGTCCGGGATCTGCCGGTAATGCAGGGGCGAGAGATGGAGCCTGAGCCGCGTGCCGGTCAGAAGCGGCATCAGGGTGCAGGCGACCAGCCCGTAGATGTGATAGAGGGGCAGCGCGTTGAGATACTTGTCGTTGGGCCCGAAATCGATGACGGCGCGCAATTGGGCCACGCCGGCGAGCACCGCGTCGTGGGTGAGCAGCACCGCCTTCGCGCGCGCTTCCGACCCCGAGGTGAAGAGCACGAGGGCGGTGTCGGCGGGATCGCCCCCGCGCAGCGCCGCGCGCGGCCACCACAGCGCGAAGCCGGCGAGCCAGAGCTTGTCGGCCAGGGTGGAGGCGGCGAGCAGGTCCTCGAGCGCCACCACTCGGACGCCGGCGAGCGCTCCGAGCGCCTCGGCGAGCCGCGCCCGCTCGAGGAAAGCCCGCGAGGTGAGCACGGTGCGGATGCGGGCCGCGCCGCAGGCCGCCGCGATCGCCTCGGCTCCGGCGGTGAAGTTGATCATGGCCGGGACCCGGCGCATCGCCGAGAGACCCAGCAGCAGGGCGACGGTCGTGCCGAGATTGGGCATTAGCACGCCCACGATTTCCCGCTCGGCGGTGAGCCGCGACACCAGCCGGCCGAGCGCGAGGCTCGACCTGAGCAGACCGCCGTAGGACTCGTGCGCCCCGCGCGCGTCCTCCAGGATGCGGGTCGCGCGTCCGTGGGTCTCGACCGCCCCGAGAAACGCCTCGAACAGCGTCGCGCGCGGCCGCGCCTCCACCAGCATGCGCTGCATGATCCTCAATATTTCGTCGCCGAGGCGGCGCCGGCGCTCCTTGCCCTTGAGCGGCGGGA
>DATLZE010000083.1:0-13876 GCA_035574195.1 Burkholderiales bacterium
CCGCCTCAGCGAGCTCTCTCAGGGTGCTGACCCGCCCCTTGAGCAGCGCCGCCACTTTCGCGAG
Source organism: Burkholderiales bacterium (assembly GCA_035574195.1). Taxonomy (GTDB): domain Bacteria; phylum Pseudomonadota; class Gammaproteobacteria; order Burkholderiales; family SG8-41; genus SG8-41. The sequence continues at coordinate 65 of DATLZE010000083.1, forward strand.
CGGCGGCCCCTGCGCCGGATCGCAGCCCGCATGGGCGAGAAAGGGCGCGGCGAGCGCGGCGAGCTGCGCGTCGTCGGTGCTCTTCAAGTGCTGCGCGTTCACCCAGGCGAGCTTCTCGGGGTTGAAGCGCGCGGGCGAGGCGCTGATGTGCTCGAGGTCGAACCACTCGACGAGCTGCTCGCGCGAGAAGATCTCCTCGTCGCCGTGCGACCAGCCGAGCCGCGCGAGGTAGTTGACGAGCGCCTCGGGGAGATAGCCTTCGTCGCGGTACTGGGTGACGGAGACCGCGCCGTGGCGCTTGGACAGCCGCTCGCCGTCCGCCCCCAGGATCATCGGCACGTGGGCGAAGCGCGGCAGCGGCGCCTCCAGCGCGCGGAAGATGTTGATCTGGCGCGGCGTGTTGTTGACGTGGTCGTCGCCGCGGATGACGTGCGTGATCCCCATGTCGAGGTCGTCCACCACCACGCCGAAGTTGTAGGTCGGAACGCCGTCCGCGCGCAGCAGCACGAGATCGTCGAGCTCGTCGTTCGCCACAGTGATCGGCCCCTTGACGAGGTCGCAGAAGCTCACCTCGCCCTGCTCCGGGTTGCGGAAGCGCACCACCGGGGTCGCGCCCGGCGGTGGCTTGAGCCCCAGCCGCTTCGCGTTCTCCGGCCGCCAGCGCCCGTCGTAGCGCGGCTTCTCGCCGCGCGCGCGCTGGGCTTCCCGCAGCGCTTCGAGCTCCTCCTTGCTCGCGTAGCAGTAGTAGGCGGCCCCCTTCGCGATCAGCTGCTCCGCGATCTCGCGGTAGCGCGCGAGCCGGTCCATCTGGCGGTACGGCCCCTCGTAGTCGAGCCCGAGCCAGGCGAGGCCGTCGAGAATCGCCTGCACCGATTCCTGCGTCGAGCGGCTGCGATCGGTGTCCTCGATCCGCAGAATGAAGGTGCCGCCGTGCTTTTTCGCGTACGCCCATGAAAAGAGCGCGGTGCGCGCCCCCCCGATGTGCAGATAACCGGTGGGGCTGGGAGCGAAACGGGTCCTGACCATGATGTCTCGGAGGCGGCCTCAAAAACTCGAATGCAACCGCCGATGGACGCCGTCGAGCGCCGGCATCTCATCGCCGGCAATCCGGGCGGCAGGCAATTTCATCCGCGGGCGCCGGAGCCCATCTGCGGCTGGAATCCGGCCTCGATCGCAGAGGGCTCGAGTCACTTCCCCGACGCCGTGCGTTGCTGGAATTCGCGCACCGCGTCCTCCATCGCCATGAATACCGCGCCGTTGTCGGCGAGCGTGCGAATGAGCTTCTCCAGCATGATCATGCGGTGGCCCCGCCCGATGACGAAGGGATGGCAGGTGTAGGTGAGCACGCCCCAGGACAGGTGGTGCTTCATGTAGAGGTAGTCGTTCACCCAGTTCTCGAGCACGCCGCTCGCGTTCATCAGCCCCTGGCGCACAGTGGTCTCGGTGCGCACGAACTCGAAATGCGGCGCGTCGTCCACCGCCCAGTGGATCGGCATCTCGACGAGCGCGGTCTCGGCCCCGAACACCGCCGGGCGCTTGAGCTCGATCGCATCGCCGCGCCGCGCGTAATACGGGGTGTAGTCGTCGCCCATCAGGCTCGAGTCGTAGAGCAAGCCGTGCTCGAGCATCAGGTCCACCGAATGCGGGCTCAAATCCCAGGACGGCGAGCGATAGCCGCGCGCGGGCCTGCCGGTGAGCCTCTCGATCGCCTCGTTGCCGCGCGCAAGCTCCTCTTCCTCCTCCTCGCGCGAGAGGCTCGCCGGGGGGCGGTGCGTCCAGCCGTGGTGCGCGATCTCGTGGCCGGCCTCGACCACTTGCTCGCACGCCCGCGGATAGGTCTCGATGGTGTGGCCGGGCACGAACCAGGTGCTGCGGATCCCGTACTGTTTGAGCAGCGCGAGCAGCCGCGGTGCGCCCACGCGCGGGCCGAACTCCCCGCGCGAAATCCAGGAAGGCGAGACGAGGCCCCGTGCCACGAAGCCCGAGATCGCGTCGAAGTCGAAGGTGAGACAGACGATGTGCCGTTTGTTCATGGCTTTCCTGACGGCGTTTTTCGGCCGCTGGCCAATTCCCGCCGCCCGCCGGTATCATGGCGGTTGATTATATCGTCCGCCCTCCCGTTTCCCTAGCATGCCCGAGCACCTGGCGCAGAACTGGGTCGTGCGCAAGCCGATCGCGCGCTCGCGCGGCGGCATCGTCGCATCCCAGAACCGGATCGCCGCGCAGGTCGGCGCGCGCGTCCTCGCGCGCGGCGGCAACGCCGTGGACGCGGCGGTCGCCACCGGCTTCGCGCTCGCCGCGGTCGAGCCGTGGAACAGCGGGCTCGGCGGCATCGGCTATATGCTGGTCTACAGCGCGCGGGAGCGCCGCGTGTCGGTGGTGGACTTCGGGCCGGTCGCACCGCGCGGGTTGAAGCTCTCCGACTACCCCCTCGCCGGCCGCGGCAAAACGGCGCGCGACCTCTTCACTTGGCCCGCGGTCAAAGGCGACCGCAATGTGCACGGGCCGCTTTCGATCGCCGTGCCGGGCCAGGTGGACGGCCTCGGGCTCGCGCTCGAACGCTTCGGCACGATGGGGCTCGGCGAAGCGCTCGCGCCCGCGATCGAGCTCGCCGAGCGCGGGCTGGCGGCGGACTGGTTCCTGACGCTCAAGGTCGCCACCATGGCGCGCAATCTCGACCGCTATCCCGCGACGCGCGCGCTCTGGCTGCCGGAGGGCTTCCCGCCCGTCACCGCGCCCGGGATGCCCCTCGAGCGGCTCGAGCTGAAAGGCCTCGCGGCCACCCTCCGGCGCCTCGCGCGAGCCGGGCGGCGCGACTTCTACGAGGGCGCGATCGCCGCCTCCATCACGAAGGACCTGCGCCGGCTCGGCGCCCGGCTCGGCGCGCAGGATCTGCGCGAATACCGCGCGCGCATCGTCGAGCCGCTCACCGCCGACTACCACGGCGCGCAGCTCGCGGTCGCGCCGCACCTCACCGCCGGACCGAGCCTGCTGCGCGCGCTCGAGGCGCTGCGCGGGACGAGGTTCCAGCCACGCGGCCCGCACGCCGACGCCTACCTCGCCTACGCGCGGGTGCTGCGCGAGGCGTACGAGGAGCGGCTCGCCACCATGGGCGACACCGCCGGCGATCCGCGCGCCTCCGAGTGCACTACCCATCTCAACGTGATAGACCGCGACGGCAATCTGGTGGCGCTCACGCAGACGCTGCTCTCGGTGTTCGGCTCCAAGGTGACGCTGCCCGCGACCGGCATCCTGATGAACAACGGCATCATGTGGTTCGATCCCCGTCCCGGCCGTCCCAACTCGATCGCGCCGGGCAAGCGCCCGCTCACCAACATGTGCCCGGTTATCGTGCGCCGCGGCGGCGGGCCCTGGTTCGCGATCGGCGCCTCCGGCGGGCGCAAGATCCTGCCGGCGGTGCTCCAGATCTGCTCGTTCCTGATCGATCACGACATGTATCTCGAGGACGCTTTCCATCACCCGCGCATCGACGCGAGCGGCGGCGACACCGTGGCGGTGGACCCGCGGCTGCCGATCGCGGTGCGCAAGGCGCTGGCGGAGGCGTTTCCGGCGCAGGAAATCGAGCTCGTGGTCTATCCTACCAACTACGCGTGCCCGAGCGCGGTGCTCCGCGAACCGAACACCGGGGAGCATTTCGGGGTGACCGACGTGATGTCGCCGTGGTCCGGAGCAGTGGCCGAGACGGACGCCTGAGAGGGCTGCAGGGTGCTCGAATGACGCCGCGCGATGAGGAAGGCAAACTCGTCCCGGGACACACCGCCGGCGCCTGCCGCGCGCGCCTCCTGCTCCGCGTCCTGTCCGCCATCCTGCCGGCGCTCGCCTTCGGCCCGCCGCCTGCGGGCGCGGACTACCCGAGCCGGCCGATCCGCCTGATCGTGCCCTTCGCCGCTGGAGGCCCGATGGACATCATGTCGCGCGCGATCGGCGAGAGACTCACCCAGAGCCTCGGGCAGCAGGTGGTGGTGGACAACCGCGGCGGCGCGGGCGGCTCTATCGGGACCGAGATCGCCGCACGCGCGGCTCCCGACGGCTACACGCTGCTCACCGGCCACATCGGCACGCACGCGGTGAATGTGAGCCTCTATCCCGGGCTCGGCTACGATCCGGTGCGCGACTTCGCCCCGGTCACTCTGATCGCGACGCTCCCGCTGGGGCTGTTCGTAAACGCCGCGCTGCCGGCAGGCTCGGTGCAGGAGCTTCTCGCGCTCGCGCGGGCGAAACCGGGCTCGATCAACTTCGCCTCGGCCGGCGCCGGCGGCCCCACCCATATGGCGGGCGAGATGCTCAAGGCGATGGCGCGGATCGAGATCGTGCACGTGCCGTACAAGGGCAACGCCGCGGCGCTCACCGACCTCGTGGCGGGGCGCGTGCATATGATGTTCAGCAATCTTCTCACCGCGATGCCGCACGCCAGAGCCGGGAAGCTGCGCGCGCTCGCCGTCTCGAGCGCGCGGCGCTCGCCGCAGGCGCCCGAGCTCCCGACCGTGGCCGAGGCGGGGGTCCCGGGCTATGACATCACGCCCTGGTACGGGGTGTTCGCGCCCGCCGGCACGCCGCGCGCGATCGTCGCCCGGCTCAATCGCGAGATCGGCGCGATCCTCGGCGCCCAGGACATGAAGGAGCGCTTCCGCGCGCAGGGTGTGGACCTCGTGTCGAGCACCCCGGAACAGCTCGCGGCACTGATCCGCTCCGAGATCCCCAAGTGGCGCAAAGTGGTGCAGGAATCCGGCGCAAAAGCGTTCTGAGGCAAGGAGCCCCCATGAAGACGGCCGTTCGCGCATTCTTCGCCATGACCGCGCTCGCCGCCGCTGCCTGCGGCGCGCAGGACTATCCCTCGCGCCCGATCCGCTTCGTCATCGGTTTTCTCCCCGGCGGGCCGAGCGACACGATCGCACGCGTGCTCGCCGGCAAGCTCGGCGAAGGGCTCGGCCAGAGCGTGATCGTGGACAACCGCGCCGGCGCCGGCGGCAACCTGAGCGCCGAGATCGTCGCCCGCGCGCAGCCCGACGGCCACACCCTGCTGCTCGGCACCGGAGGGCCGCTCGTGATCGCGCCGATCACCGGCCAGAAGGTCGCCTTCGATCCCGATCGGGATTTCGCGCCGGTCACCAAGCTGGGCGAATCCATGGGCATTCTCACCGCGCACCCCTCGATGCCGGTGAACGGCGTCCAGGACCTCGTCGCGCTCGCCAGGGCCAAACCGGGCGAGATCGATTACGCTTCCTCGGGGGTGGGAACCATCCACCACCTCGCCGCGGAGCTGCTCTCCTCGATGGCCGGGATCCGGATGAATCACGTCCCGTACAAGGGCAGCGGCGCCGCGCTTCCGGCGATGCTGGGCGGGCAGGTGAAAATCGGCTTCGGGCCGATCGTCCCCGCCATCCCCCACGTCAAGGCCGGCCGGCTCAGGGCGCTCGGCGTGACCGGAACGAAACGCTCCCTGGCGGCGCCGGAGATTCCGACCATCGCCGAGCAAGGGCTGAAGGGCTTCGGCGCGACTTCATGGTATGGCGTGTTCGTCCCGGCGAGGACCCCGAAATCCGTGATCGCGCGGCTCAACCGGGAGTTCGCCGCCGCGCTCGCGGCGCCCGAGGTGAGGGAACGCCTCACGCGCGACGGCGTCGAGCCGCAGGCGAGCACGCCCGAGCTCCTCGCTGCGCTCGTGATGGGCGAGCGCAAGCTCTGGGACAAGGTCATCAAGCAGGCCGGGATCCGGATCGAATGATCCGGATTGCGGGCAGCGCGAGCACTCAATGATCCGCGCAGCGATCGTCGGGCTGGGGCGCTGGGGGCGAAATCTCGTCGAAAGCGTGCAGGGCGCAAGCGACGCTATCCGCTTCGTCGCCGGGGCGACGCGCACCCCGGCCCGGGCCGAGGCCTTCGCGAGAGAGAAAGGCTTCCGGCTCCACGATTCCTACGAGAAGGTGCTCGCCGATCGCGGGGTGGACGCGGTAGTGCTTGCCACGCCCCATACCCAGCACGCCGCGCAAGTGGTCGCCGCGGCGAAGGCCGGCAAGCACGTCTTCACCGAGAAGCCGCTCGCGCTCGACGCGAGGAGCGCCGGGGCTGCGGTGCGCGCCTGCGCGCGGGCGGGCGTGACGCTCGCCGTGGGCTACAACTGGCGTTTTCAGCCGGCGTTGCGGGAGATCCGGCGCATGCTGGAGGACGGACGACTCGGCAAGCTGCTGCATCTCGAGGGCAACTTCTGCGGTCCGAGCGTCTATCGCTTTCCCCGCGAGCACTGGCGCCAGGCGCGGGAGGAAGGGCCGGCGGGCGGCATGACCGGGCGCGGCGTGCACGTGGTGGACGCGTTTCTCTACCTCGCCGGGCGCATCGCCACAGTGCACGCGCAGAGCTTGCGCCGCGTGCTCGACTACGGGCTCGACGACACCACCTCGATGCTGTTCCGCTTCGCGGGCGGGGCGAGCGGCTACCTCGGCACCGTGATCGCCACCGCGGAAACATGGCGCATGCAGGTATTCGGCTCCAGAGGCTGGGTGGAGGTGGGCGACGTCGAGCACCTCACGACCTGGAAGATGAGAGTCTGCCACGTGGACCTGCAGAATCTCGCCGTGCACCAGAAGCCCCGGGTGATGACCTTCCCCGAGGTGAGCACCGAGCGCGCCGAGCTGGAGCACTTCGCGCGCGCGGCGGCGGAGCGCCGCCCCCTCGCCGTGCCGGGAGGCGACGAGGTGCACAACGTCGCGGTGTTCGAGGCGATCCTCAGGTCGGCGAAGACGGGGAGAACCGTCCGCCTGCGCCCGGGGAAAAACTAGCCGCGGAGAACACCTGGGGCGCGGAGCGTTCTTCCCTGCTCCCTGCGGCGGAAAGCCCTCCGGCGTGCGCCTAGAGCGGCTTGATCATGACCTTGCGCCACTTGATCGGGCCGCCCGGTGCGCCCTTGGCGCCGGATCCGAACTGCAGGGCGAACGGCCCCGAGGCGTGGGTCTTGTCCTGAATGCTGACGGTGACGTTGCCGTTCAGCTTCACGGTCAGCTCCGTGCCCTTGGCATAGATCTGGTAGGTGTTCCACCGGCCGCCTGCCTTGGGCATGGGATTCACCGAGGCGTGGTTGACGATACCGCCGGTGCCGTAGGTGGGATCGGGGCGCGTGTCCCAGATGTTCACCTCGTAGCAAGTAGCCGCGGCGATTTTCCCCGGATCGGAGCAGCGGATGAAAATCCCGCTGTTGGTGTGCGATTCGGCGTAGAACTCGGCGTAGATCTCGAAATCCTTGTAGGAATTTTTCGAGACCAGATAGCCGCCCTTGCCCTTGTCGGCGACGATGGCGCCGCCCTCCGCCCTCCAGTTGGCCTCGCCGAGCCGGTTCCAGTTCTCCAGGCCTTTCTCCCCGTCTATCAGCGTGATCCATCCCGGTCCGGTGGGCTCGGTCGCGCAGCCGCCGAGCGCGAGCGCGGCGAGCACCGCCGCGATATTGCGTGTCTGGCGCCTCATGGAATCCTCCCCTCGGGTCGTCGGCGATCGGGTAACCGCGCCGCCCGTGGAATTCTGCGCTGCCCGGCGGCCGTGTCAATAGCCGCCGCGCTTGCCCCCTCCTCCCATGGGAGCAGGCCAGTGGTTGCATAAAGAACCAGCCGATCTCGCCAGCCGCCACTTCCTCGCTCCCTCCTCGCCCGAGAACGGGGATTCGTTTCAGGGCTCTCAGAAACGGTTGACGCGGAAGGGAAAAAGATCGATCGCCGGGGTGCGCCCGGAGAGCAGGTCGGCGATGATCCGCCCCGAGCGCGCTCCCGCGCACAGCCCCAGGTGCCCGTGGCCGAATGCGTAATAGACGTTGCGGTGCTTCGCCGAAGGCCCCAGCACCGGCAGCGAATCGGGCATCGCCGGGCGGCGCCCCATCCACCGGGTGCGGTCGGCGTCGTGGAGCTGCGGGAACATCCGCTTCATGTGCGTTTCCAGCACTTCCGCGCGCCGGTAATCGGGCTCGGCGTAGATGCCGGCGAATTCCGCCTGCCCGGCGATCCGCACGCCCATCTCCATCGGCGTCACGAACACCTTGGTGTCCGAGACGTGCACCGGCATCGGCAGCTCGAGCCGCGGATCGGAATAGGTGACGTGATAGCCGCGCTCGGCCTCGATCGGCACGGGTTCCCCGAGGCGCGCCGTGAGCTCCCCCGAATGCACGCCGGCGCAGATCACGAGGTTCTCGACCGGCAGCCGCCCGGCATCGGTCACGAGCGCCCGCGCCCCGTTCTCGCCCGTCTCGATGTCGAGCACGCGGCGCTCGAGAATCGCGCCCCCGTCTTGCTGGAAGCGTGCAGCGAGCGCCTTGACCAGCCGCTCGGGGTTGGCGACGTAGCCCTGCTCCGGGATGTGCACGCCACGGGTGTAGCCGGGCGCAAGTTGCGGCACCAGCCGGCGGATGCCTTGCGCGTCGAGCTCTTCCATCGCCACGCCGCGGTTGCGCCGCGCCCGCCAGGCGACCGCATCGTCGCGGTAGCCGCGCTCGGTCTCGTAGACCACGAGATAGCCGCTGCGGCGGATGAGCTCGCTGCATCCGGCGTAGCGCGCGAGCTCCGTGTAGTCCGCGACCGTGGTGCGGATCAGTGAGTAGAGCGCGCGCGAGGCGCGCTCGACCTGGCGTTCGGTCGCGTTGGCGAGAAAGCGCAGCAGCCACGGCAGCGCGCGCGGGAAATGGCGCCAGCGCACCACGAGCGGCCCGAGCGGATCCGCGAGATAGCCCGGCACCTTCCACAGCACGCCCGGCAGCGCCTGCGGCACGCAGCCGGCCGAATTGAGCATCCCGGCGTTGCCGAAGGAGCAGTATTCCCCCGGCGGATGCATGGTCACGACGGTGACCTCGTGGCCCTCGCGCCGCAGGTAGCAGGCGGTGGCGGCGCCGACGATCCCGGCACCGATGACGGTGATTTTCTTGCCCACGGGAAAAGGAGCGGATCGCGATCGCCCATCCCTTGCGCCGCGGCGAAAAGGATGGTGGGTGGTACTGGGTTCGAACCAGTGACCCCTGCCGTGTGAAGACAGTGCTCTACCGCTGAGCTAACCACCCGGTCCCGGTACGATTCCGCCGCAATTCTAGCATCATTTCACGGCTTGAGCTCGCTGCCGAAAAGCAGCTCGCCGTTGCGCCACGCGATTGCCTCCGCGACCTCGCGCGGCAGCTCCGAGAGCCATTTCCGCGCGAGCCGCGCGTGCTCCACCACGTAGCGCCAGCGCTCCGCCGTGGGCGTGTCGGTTCCTAGCAGGAAGCGCCCGGGGAACTCGAGCAACAGCGCCCGCCATTCGGGCCGGAGCCTGCCGTCCGGGGCGTAGTCGGTGCGCCAGGAAAGATCGCACCAGAGGTTGCGGTAGCGGCGCAGCATGCGGCGCACGTTCTCCGGCTGGTCGAAGCCGGCGTGCGCCCACAGCACGCGCGCGCCCGGATCCTGGCGGAAGATGCGCTCGACGGCGTCGGCGTCGGAGTGCACGTGCAGCACCATGCCGCGCTCGCGCGCGAGCTCGACCATGCGCCGCACGACCGGCAGCTCGGCGTCGGCTCCGTACACGTGAAACTCGCCGAGGGCGACATAGCGGTGGCGGCTCAGGCGCTCCTCGACATAGGCGACGATGGATTCGTCCCGCGTCCAGGAGCCGATGTCGCCGCGGCGGCGGTAGGGGCGCAGCGCGGGGAGGACGAGGTCGGGCGCCCCGCGCAGCAGCGCCTGCGTGCCCTCGTCGTCGGAGCTCGACACCAGCGCGCGCCGCACCCCGGCCCGGCGCAGGATCGCGACCGCGTCCGGCACCGACAGCGCCTCGCGCGTGTCGTGGGAATAGTGGATGTGCGCGTCGAAGACCGGCAGCTCGGCGGGCCCCGCGGCGTGCGCCCCGGGCAGCAGCGCGGCGAGCGCCAGCGCAAAGAGGATCGGCGCCGGCGGCGAGGCGCAACCCGCGATCCGCGACACGAGCCCCCTCAGGCGGGCGGCTCGCCCCGCGCGAGCCGCCCGGCGACGGTATCGATCAGGCGCCGCGAGATGCTGATCGGAGGCGGCAGCTTGGGCAGCCGCTCCGGGTCGAACCAGCGCGCCTCCTCGATCTCCACCCCGTCCGGGCGGATCTCGCCGCCCGCGTATTCCGCAGTGAACGCGATCATCAGCGAGTGCGGGAACGGCCACGGCTGGCTGCCGAAGTAGCGGATATTGCGCACCTCCACGCCGACTTCCTCGCGCGCCTCGCGCACGACCGTGTCCTCGAGCGTCTCGCCCGGCTCGACGAAGCCGGCAAGCGCGGAGAAGCGCCCCGGCGGAAACGCGGGCTTGCGCGCGAGCAGCAGCCTGCGGCCGTTCGTGACGAGGATCATGATCGCGGGCGACACCGGGGGATAGCTCGCGAGCCCGCAGCCCGGGCAGGCGCGCGCGCGCTCGCTGGTGCGCGGCTCGGTCGGCCGCCCGCAGCGGCCGCAGTAGCGGGAATTGCGGTCCCATTCCAGGATCTGCCAGGCGCGGCCGCAGAGCGCCGCGAGCGTCGTCTCCACCATGCCGAAGAGGTCACGCAGGCCGAGCGCCGACCAGCTCGGGGGAAGCGGCGCGGAGTCGGCGACCTCGACCGCGTAACAGTGCCGCCCGCCGTAGAGCCCGAGGTACTGGGGTCGCTGCGCCGCGAGCCCGTATTCGGCCAGGTCATTGCATAACGGCAATTCGGGCCGCTCGGCTCCGCCCGTCACCAGGATCTCGCCCCGCCGGAACGCGAGCCACAGGGCCGGGCCGGCGCGCTCCTCGGGCGGCTCTACGCGCGGGACGTACTCCAGGGCCCTGTCGTCCTGCTCGCGGGATTTCATGCCTTCTCCGGCGCGCCGTCGTACTTCTTCCAGATGCAGGCGCCCCGGCTCGCCCGATCTATGTCCTCGAGCTGGCGCTCGTGCTCGGCGAGCTCCTCCGGGCTCGCGGCGAGCACCACCAGCTCGAGTGTGCCCGCCGCCTCGCCCGCCGCGGCCGCGGGGGCGCTCTCGACATCCATCGCCAGGCTCTCCTGCCCGCGCGTCATGGCGAGATAGACCTCGGCGAGCAGGCTCGCGTCGAGCAGCGCGCCGTGCAGCGTGCGCGCGGAATGGTCGATCTGGTAGCGCTCGCAGAGCGCATCGAGGCTGTTCTTCTTGCCCGGGTGCAGCTCCCTCGCCAGGCGCAGCGTGTCCACCACGCCCGCGCAATACTCCGTGATCGGCTTGAGGTTCGCGAGACCGAGCTCGCGATTGAGGAACGCGATGTCGAAGGCCGAATTGTGGATGACGAGCTCGGCGCCGCTCACGTAATCGAGGAATTCACCGGCAATGTCGCGAAAGCGCGGCTTGTCGCGCAGGAAATCGCTGGTCAGACCGTGCACCTCCAGAGCGCCCGCCTCGCTCTCGCGCTCCGGATTGAGATAGCGGTGGAAGTTGTTGCCGGTAAGACGCCGGTTGACGAGCTCCACGCCCGCGATCTCGATGATGCGGTGCCCCAGCTCCGGCTCCAGGCCGGTGGTCTCGGTATCGAGGACGATCTGCCTCATGTCGCGGCCGCCTCGAGCGCCTCGGCCGCGCCGAGGTTGGCGAGCGCGTCGGCCCGCTCGTTGCCGGGGTCGCCGGCGTGCCCGCGCACCCATACCCACTCGATCTCGTGCCCGCCCGCGAGCTCGTCGAGCCTGCGCCACAGGTCCTCGTTTTTCACCGGCTTGCGCTCGGCGGTGCGCCAGCCGCGCCTCTTCCAGTCGCGGATCCAGGTGCTGATGCCCTGCTGCACGTAGCGGGAATCGGTGTGCAGCCTCACCCGGCACGGGCGCCGCAGCGCCTCGAGCGCGCGGATCACGGCGGTCAGCTCCATGCGGTTGTTGGTGGTCATCGCCTCCCCGCCGTGTAGCTCGCGCGTCCTGCCGTCGTACTTCAGCACCGCGCCCCAGCCGCCGGGGCCCGGGTTGCCCTTGCAGGCGCCGTCGGTGTAGATCTCCACCACGCCCTTCATCGCCGGCCGGCCGTGCCGCACCGCGCCGCGAGCGCCTCTTCCGGCCGCGCCACCTTCTTGGGCACCGCCGCGAGGTTTTTCTTGGGCGCCAGGCGCTCGCTCCACTTCGGCATGATCAGGCGCAGGCCGCGCACGCGCTTCACCGCCTGCAGGAAATAGACGCCGCCTGCGATCGGCCACCAGCGCTCGCCTGCCGCCTCCATGAAGGCAAAGCGCCCGAGCCACTTCTCGGTGGCGCACGGCGGCGCGTAGCAGCTCATCTCGCCGCCCGTGATCTCCAGACCGAGCAGCGTGAGCCAGTCCTTGAGTCGCGGCAGATTGATGAAGCGGCCGCTCCACGGGTAGCCGCGGCGGCCGTCGAGCAACCGCCGCAAGCCCCACAGGCTCCACGGATTGAAGCAGGCGATCACGACCTGGGCCTCGGGCAGCAGTACCCGCGCCACTTCGCGCAGGATCTGGTGGGGGCTCTCGCTGAACTCGAGGGTGTGCGGCAGCAGCACCAGGTCTGCGCTGTTGGTGGCGATCGGCAAATCGCGGAAATCCGCACGCAGCCCGACCGCCCCGTCCAGATCCACGCGGCAGCGCAGCGGAATGCGGCTCGCGCGCAGCAAGTCGAGCGCGGGCAATCCGAGCTGCAACGCGTTGTAGCCGAAGACGTCGGCCACCGCGCGGTCGAAGTACGCCTGCTCCCGCTCGAGCAGGTAGCGCCCGAGCGGGGTTGCGAACCATTCCGTGGCTTCGCGGGCAACGCCGTAAGAGGTCACGAGGCGAGTTTATAATCGCCCCACGAGAATGAAAAGTGCGAGCGCGGCACCCGACGAGCACGGACCATGAGCGCCTTCCAAGTCGTCCCATTGCGGGCCTTTGCCGACAACTATATCTGGACGCTGCGCGACGAGCGCTGCGCCGCGGTGGTGGACCCCGGTGACGCGCGGCCGGTGCTCGATTACCTGCGCGCCGAGGACCTCGAGCTCGTCGCCATCCTCAACACTCATCATCACCTGGACCACGTCGGCGGCAACACGGAGCTGCTGCACCAGCGGCGGGTGCCGGTATTCGGGCCTCATGACGAGCGCATACGCGAAGTGACGCACCGGATCTCCGAGGGGGAGCGATTGCGCCTGCCCCATTTCGGCATCGAGCTCGAGGTGCTCGAGATTCCGGGCCACACGCGCACCCATATCGCGTTCTACGGTGCCGGGATGCTGTTCTGCGGCGACACGCTGTTCGCGGCGGGCTGCGGCCGGCTGTTCGAGGGCACGCCGCGCCAGATGTACGAGTCGCTCGCGCGGCTCATGCGGCTGCCGGAGGATACCCGCGTCTATTGTGGCCACGAGTACACGCTCGCCAACGCGCGCTTCGCCCGCGCCGCGGACCCCGCCAACTCGGCGCTCGCCGAGCTGGAGGCGCGGGCGAAAACGCTGCAAGAGCGCGGACTGCCCACGCTGCCCTCGACCATCGCCCAGGAAAAAGCGACCAATCCCTTCGTGCGCTGCCACGAGCCCGCGATCGTCGAGAGCGCGAGCCGCTATGCCGGTAAGCCCCTGGGCGACCCGATCAGCGTGCTCGCCGCGCTCCGCGAATGGAAAAACAGGTTTTAACGATGGGCTCGGCGAGATGATAAGGTGTGTTATGAGCTTCTTTTTGCTATCTCATGATTTTTAAGTAGTTTTCGTCTTGACTCCGGCTTTCGGGACGATTACCATCCCGCTCATCTTCGAAAACAACGAAAAAACACCGGTCATGCCCTGCAGAGCCCTGATTGCGCTCGGCTGCGCGCTGCTGGCGGCGGGCTGCGCGCAACTGCCCCAGCTGGGGGTGGAGGAGCCCCCTGCACGCGAGA
>DATLZE010000084.1:0-5377 GCA_035574195.1 Burkholderiales bacterium
ATCGGGTTGAACGAGCTTTCCACCATCGGCAGCAGCGCAAGTTCCGTCGGCATGCCGCGCCGCTCGACGCCGCCCGCCTGCCGCCCTTCGACGGCGCGCGCGAGGAGCTGCGCCGACCGCCGCGCGTGCCGACGGTGGACCGCACGGTGCGCCACGACGACCTCTGGCAGCGCATCCGCGACGGCTTCGCCATGCCCGATCTCGACGGCCCGCTGGTGCGCGAGAAGATCGCCTGGTACCTCGCGCGGCCCGACTACCTCAGGCGGATGTTCGAGCGCAGCCGCCTGTATCTCTACCACATCGTCGAGGAAATCGAGCGCCGCGGCATGCCCACGGAGCTCGCGCTCCTGCCGATGGTCGAGAGCTCGTTCAACCCGATGGCGTATTCGCGCGCGCACGCCTCCGGCCTGTGGCAGTTCATCCCGGGCACCGGCAAGCGCTACGAGCTGAAGCAGAACTGGTGGTACGACGCGCGCCGCGACATCGTGGATTCGACGGCGGCGGCGCTGGAGTACCTGAAGGACCTCTATGACATGCACGGCGACTGGCATCTCGCCCTCGCGTCCTACAACTGGGGCGAGAACGCGGTCGCGCGCGCGCTGGAGAAGAACCGCGCCGCCGGGCTGCCGCTCGACTATTCCAGTCTGACGATGCCGCTGGAGACGCGCCACTACGTGCCGAAGCTCCAGGCGCTGAAGGCGATCGTCTCCAGCCCCGAGGTGTTCGGCATCGAGCTCGAGCCGATCCCGAACCGGCCCTACTTCGCCACCGTGACCAAGACGCGCGACATAGACGTGCGGCTCGCGGCGCGGCTTGCCGAGATGCCGGTCGAGGAATTCATCGCGCTCAATCCCGGGTTCAACCGTCCGCTCATCCCGGTGCGCGAGAACCCGCGCATCGTGCTGCCCGCCGACCGGGTCGAGGTGTTCCGCGCCAACCTGCAGAAGTACGACGAAAAGGCGCTGGTGTCGTGGCAGACCTATCACCCGAAGAAGGGCGAAACCCTGGAGGCGATCGCGCGGCGCTTCGGCGTCGGCGTGGCGCAGCTGAAGGAGGTGAACGGCATCGCTCCGCGCACCCGTACCGTGCCGCAACTGTTGGTGGTGCCGATGAACGGCGCGGCGAGCCTTGGCCGGCTGCCGATCATGTACGCGCCGCCCATTCCGCTCGCCCCGATCCGCGCGACCACGCACCGCGTGCGCCAGGGCGAGACGCTGGCCACCATCGCGGCGCGCTATCGGGTCAGCGTAGAGGATTTGCGGCGCTGGAACCCGATCGGACGGCTGCAACCGGGCCAGATACTCAAGATCCAGACGCGGGCCGCACCCCCGAAAAAGCCGGTGCGCAAGCCCCAACCCGGCAAGCCCAAGCCGAAACCGACGAAGAAAACATTCAAATCTTCAACCGGTTGAAGCACATTTCGGAGAACAAAACTTAAGTCTTTCCGCAGTGCGGGACCGCGCGCGGCCAATCCTCTCTAGAATGCGCCCATGCGCGCGGCCGTCCGACAGGCGGTCCTTCTGGGACTCGTCCTCGCAGCGAGTCTTCCGCTGCGCGCGCAGGCGGCGGAGCCGGTGCTGATGTTCCTGCTCGGCGTCGCGCGCGAGATGGTGATTTCCCATGCGACGCGCGATCCCTCGAAGGATCCCACTCCCGCGATCGCTGCGGTGGAAGTGTATCCGGGCACCACGGTCGCGCCGGCGCAGCTCAGGCGGCTGATTGACGAGTGCTTCTCCTACCTCTCGGAAGCCCAGCGCCGCGAGATCTTCGCCGCACTGCACGCAGGCATCCTCGATCCGCGGAACGCTGCGATCCGCGCCTCGATGATCGAGTATTTTGCCGAGCGCGCGCTCACCGTGCGCGCGGTGCGCGAGCGCCTCGGTCAACTCTCCGCGCAGGAAAAGGAGCGTGTCGCCGCCGAGTTCCGCGCCGCGCTCGCCTCGATGTCGCCGGAGGACCAGGATCGGTTCGGCGACGCGCTGCGCCAGGGCCTGCTGCCGGTGCCCGACGATCTCGGTCAGATGCTGCTCGCCGCGCTGGAGCGGTAGAGCACGCAGGCCACCGTTCGCGTTTCCGACAGGCGCACCGCCTCCGGCCACCGTTCGCGGCACTCGGCCCGCGCCTTCGGGCAGCGCGGATGGAAATGGCACCCGGCGGGCGGGTTCGCCGGCGAAGGCAGCTCGCCCGCAAGGCGCACGCTCTCGCGCCGCCCGGACATTCGCGGCACCGCCGAAAGCAGCGCCTCGGTGTAGGGATGTTTCGGCGCGCCGAGCACCTCGTCGGCGGTGCCGCGCTCGACGATCCGCCCGAGATACATCACCGCCACCTCGTGCGCGAGGTACTCCACCACCGAGATGTTGTGAGTGATGAAGAGATACGCAAGGCCCAGGCGCTGCTGCAGCTCGCGCAGAAGGTTCAGGATCTGCGCCTGCACCGACACGTCGAGCGCGCTGGTCGGCTCGTCGCAGACGATGAGCCGCGGCTCGACCGCGAGCGCCCGGGCGATCGCGATCCTCTGCCGCTGGCCGCCGGAGAATTCGTGCGGGTAGCGCGAAGCCGCCTCGGCCGGCAGTCCGACCTGCTCGAGCAGGGAAGCGACGCGCCTTTCGCGCTCGGCCTCGTTCGCGCCCACCCCGAGCGCACGCATGCCCTCGGCGAGAATGTCGGCGACGCGCAGGCGCGGGTTGAGCGAGGCGTACGGGTCCTGGAACACGATCTGCATCGCCCGCCGCAGCCGCCGCAGTCTCTCGCGGCCGAGCGAGGCGAGATCCACCCCGTCGAAGCGCACCGAGCCGCCGGCGAGCGGCAAAAGGCGCAGGATCGCCTTGCCCGCGGTCGTCTTGCCGCAACCGGATTCGCCCACGAGCGCCAGCGTGCGCCCGGCGCGAATGTCGAGCGACACGCCGTCCACCGCCTTCACCCAGCCGACGGTGCGGCGGAGCACTCCGCGCCGGATCGGAAAGTGGACCTTGAGGTCGCGCACTTCGAGCAGCGGTGCGCCCTCGGGCGCGGCGGTGGCGCGCCGGGACGCGACCACCGTCGGCTCGCCGGGCGCCGCCGCCGGACCCTTCTCGCGCAGCAGGCAGCGCGCAAGGTGACCTCCCGCAAGCTCGACCATGCGCGGCGCGACCCACTTGCAGCGCTCGAACGCCTCGTCGCAGCGGTCGGCGAAGCGGCAGCCGCGGAATTCGCCGACGAGCGCGGGCACCTGCCCCGGGATCACCGCGAGCGCCGCGCCGCGCTTCTCCGGCCCGGGCAGCGCGTCGAAGAGCTTGCGCGAGTACGGATGCTGCGGCGCGCGGAAGAACTGCTCGCGTGTGGCTGTCTCCACGATCTGCCCGGCGTACATCACCGCGACCCGTTGCGCCATTTGCGCCACCACGCCGAGGTCGTGGGTGACGAGCAGCACCGCGAGCCCGCGCTCGCTCTGCAGGCGCGCGAGCAGGTCGAGGATCTGCGCCTGGATGGTGACATCCAGCGCCGTGGTCGGCTCGTCGGCGAGCAGGATCTCCGGGTCGGCGGCGAGCGCCGCGGCGATCATCGCCCGCTGCTTTAGGCCGCCGGAGAGCTGAAACGGAAACTCGTCGAAACGGCGCGCGGGATCGGGCACACCCGCCTGCTCCAGCAGCTCGATCGCGCGCCGCCTTGCTGCGCGGCCGCGCAACGCGGTGTGGCGGCGGATCACCTCGACGATCTGCCGTCCGACGGTGAGCACCGGATTGAGCGCCGTCGAGGGCTCCTGAAAGATCATCGCCACCCTGCGGCCGCGCACCGCGCGCATTGCCGCCTCCGGCAGCGCGAGCAGATCCTCGCCTTCGAGCAGCACGCGCCCTTCGGCGATGCGGCCGGTTTCCGGCAGCAGCCGCAGCACCGAGAGCGCGGTCATGGTCTTGCCGCAGCCGGACTCGCCCACGAGCGCCACGCACTCGCCGCGGCGAAGCTCCAGGTCCACGCCGTCCACGGCGCGCACCTCGCCCTGCGGCGAGTCGAGGCGGGTGGCGAGCGCCTCGATCGCGAGCGCCGGGCCGCTCACCGGACCCCCGCCGCCGCCACCGCGCCCACGCGCACGCGCGGATCGAAGCCGTCGCGCACCGCGTCGGCGAACAGGTTCGCGGCGAGCACCAGCGCGAGCATGAAGACGAACGCGGTGGCGAGCGTCCACCACACCACCGGATCGCGCGACATCTCCATGCGCGCCGCGTTGATCATGGTGCCGAAGCTGCTGGTCGAGGGATCCACGCCGACGCCGACGTAGGACAGCACCGCTTCGGCGAGCACCAGGCCCGAGAAGTCCATCACCATGGCGATCACCACGATGTGCGCCACGTTGGGCAGGATGTGCCGCGCGAGGATGCGCCGGTGGGTGACGCCGAGCGCGTGCGCCGCCTGGATGTACTCCAGCTCCGAGAGCTTGAGCGACTCGCCGCGCAGCAGTCGAGCAAGCCCCGTCCAGCTCGTCAGGCCGAGGATGGCGCACAGCACGAGCAGCTTCGCGTCGGCGCGCTCGACGGCGGTGGCGAACCACTCCGGATGGCGGTCCATCGCCACCTGCATCATCAGCACCGAGGCGGCGATGAGCAGCACCCCGGGGATCGAGTTGAGGGTCGTGTAGACGTACTGGATCACGTCGTCCACCCAGCCCCTGAAGTAGCCCGCCATGATGCCGAGCGCGACGCCGACCGGAAGGAGCACGAGCGTGGTCACCGTGCCGATGACGAGGCTCGTGCGCACCGACTTGAGCGCCATGTAGAAGACGTCGTTGCCGACCTTGTCGGTGCCGAGCACGTGGTAGCCGCCGGCGAGCGCGAACGCCGGGCCGAAGAGGAGCGCGAGCGCCGCGAACGCGAAAAAACCCGCGTGCCAGGGCACTTCCGGCCGGCGCATGCGAAGCGGCCGCAGTGCAAGCGCCGCCATCCCGATCAGCACCGCCGCGGCTCCGAGCCCCATCGCGATCCGCCACGCCACGTCCCGCGCCCATTCCGACTCGTCCTTCAGATGCGCCCCGCCCCAGCGCAGGCGCGGGAAGTCGCGCGCGATGCCGCCCCCGGGCAGCTCGATCTGCTCTTTCGCGTAGGAGCGCGTGGCAAGCGGCGCCGAGTAGGTCTTCTCGTTGCGGGTGCGAAGTCCGGCGACAAGTACATCGAGCACCGACAGCACCTCGACGCTGTAGGCGCGTGCACCCCCTTGGGCGCCCTGCGCGAGCGCTGGGCGGAAATGCAGCGAGTCGGCGAGCGCGACCGCGAGGTAGGCGGCGAGCACCACCGCCGCCGCGACCGCGGCCGGACTGCGAAAGACGCGCGCCCAGGGTGCCGCGAGATGCGCCCGGCGGCGGCAGTACAGGGCGTAGCCGGCTCCGGCCGCGACCAGCAGCCACAGC
>DATLZE010000085.1:0-12417 GCA_035574195.1 Burkholderiales bacterium
GGGGTCGTTCCAGGCTCGAGCTTCGAAAGGTAAGTCCTTGACTTCATGCCGCGGGGGCATTGTAGCGCGCGATCCCCCGGGACACAGCGGCGCACCCCGGCACGCGCCCGGCCGCGGCGCTCGGGCCCGCGCTCGCGCCCGGCCAAAAAAACTCTTGCAAGGTTGCCTGGACATTGGCATCCTCTATTCGCCGAATCCATCGTATGACGGCGTGTTCAACCAATCGCGCTCAATCAGCGCAATCCACGGGAGATAGCCAATGGCCAAGAGAAAGAAGAGCAGCAAAAAGGTGAAGAAGGTCCGCAAGGCGGCGCGCAAGGGCGCTGCGAAGAAGAAGAGCGCGCGCAAGCCGAACCCTCAGTTCATGAAGCCGATGACCCCGAGCGCGGCGCTCGCGGCGGTGGTCGGCGGCAACCCGATGCCGCGCACCGAGGTCACCAAGAAGCTGTGGGCCTACATCAAGCGCAACGGCCTGCAGGACCGGGTCAACAAGCGCATGATCAACGCCGACGACAAGCTGCGCGCGGTGTTCGGCGGCCGCTCGCAGGTGTCGATGTTCGAGATGACGCGGCTCGTCAACAATCACCTGCGCTAGACGCGGATTTCCAGGAGCAACGGGGCTGCCCTGCGGCGGCCTCGTTTTTTTGCGCTCACCGCCCGTCCTGCCTCCCGCGCGCGGCATAGAGGCCCGCGCCGATCAGCGCCGCGCCCATCGCCCAGAACACAGGCAGCATGCCGAGCGCCGAGCCGAGCGCGCCGAAGGCGAGCGGCACGCTCGTCTGGCTGAAGTTGAGCAGCAACGTGCGCACGCCGACCGCCTCGGCGCCGCGTCCGGCGGGCGCGCGCGCGTAGAGCAGCGCCATGATCATCGGCTGGGTGCCGCCGAGCCCCGCGCCGAGCACGAAGGCGAGCGCGGCGAGCAGCGGCGCTGCGGCCGCGAGCGGGAAGGCGAACAGCGTCGCCCCGGCGCCGAGGCAGGCGCCGACGAGGATGCGCCACTCGCTCACCCGGTGCGCGAGGAACGGCAGCGCCAGGCGCACCGCGAACACCGCCGCGCCGAAAGCGCCGAGGATCATTCCAATGGCCGAGGCCGAAAGCCCGATCGCCGAGCCGTGGATGGGCGTGACGAAGGTGAACAGATCCCACGCCATCGAGAGCGCCGCGCTCGCGGTGAACACGCGCTTGAGGTCCGGATTGCGCAGCAGCTCGGCGAGGCGCCGCTTCTCCCCGTGCCGCGCGCTCGCCTCGTGTCGCGGGATCTCGGCCCTGCACCGCGCCAGCACGGCGGCATTCACCAGCACCCCCGAGGCGAGCGCGAGAAAGGCGTGGCGGTGGCCGATGCCGTCTATCGCGAATCCGGCGAGCATCGGCCCGAGCACGTTGGAGGTGGAGAAGGCGAGCGCGAGCAGGCTGAAGTTGCGCACGCGGTCCGCAGGGCGCCCGATCGCCCCTGCGGCCTGGGTGACCGCGATGTGGAACAGGACGAAGCCCGAGCCCGCGAGCGGGCTCACCGCGAACAACGTCTCGAGACGCGGCACGGCCCAGGCGAGGAGCATCGCCGCGAGCATCATGGCAACCCCTGCGAGCATCGGGCGGCGCACGCCGACGCGGTCCACGAGCCGCCCCCAGCTCACCGCGAACAGCATCGGGATCGCAGCGAGCAGCGCGATCACGACGCCGACGGTGAAGGGCGTAGCGCCGAGGTGGATGGCCGTGAGCGAGAGGATCACGCGCCCGCCGGCGAACGACAGGTGCGTGAGGATGGTGAGAAAGACGACGAAACCGATGCTCACCGCGGCGCGACGGGGGGCAAAGCCGGATTGTAACCGGCTGCGCGGGCCGCGCTCACGATGCGGACCTGCTGCGGCAGCGCGCGGCGCCCGCTGCGGTCCTGGCCTAGTACGGGCGCGCGCCGATCAGCGGCTCGTGCGCGGCGAGCAGCGCGAGGTAGAGCGCGAGGCCGGCGGCGAGCGGCTTGCAGCCGATCTCGGCGGGCGCAAGGCGGTTGCGTCGCGAGAGGATCGCCGCGAAAGGCACGTTGGAAGTCGCTGCGGCGTAACGCTCCCATACGGGCCCGAGCGCAGCGCGCCGGCGCGCGTCGATCAGCGCCGTTCCGCCCGCGGCGAGCGCGAGGAAGCTGCCGAAGAAAACGAGCGCCGCAAGATCGCCGCGCGCGGCGACATGCAGCGCCGCCCACAGCGCGATGCCCCACATCACGGGGTGGCGCGTCACGCGCAGGATGCCGCGCGCCGGCTCGGCAGCGCGCAGCGCGTGTTCCTGCCCGATCAGGGCAGGATTGCGCGCCATCAGGCCGGATGCGACGAGAGTGGTCGCGAGCGGCATCAGCGCCGCGGGCAGCCAGCGCAGCGCCCCTGGCTGCCACAGCGCGATGTAGGGGGCGCTGGAGTAGGCGAGAATCATCCAGCCGAGCGCGGCCAGCGCGACCGCGCTGTAGAGGCCGAGGTAGCCCCGCTCGCCCAGCGCGGCGACGAGGCGCGCGCGCAGCGGCGTGCTGGCGACACCGTGCGTCGCGAGAAATACCGCACAGGCGAGCAGCAGGTTGCCGAGCGCGTCCACCAGGGTATCTATCGTATCAGGGCGTTTCGGTGGCGTCTTTTCGCGGCGCGAAACCGCGCGCGCTCACGAGCGCGAGGCCGAGACAGGTGACGGCGATCCCGGCGATCGAGAGCGCGCTCGGCACCAGGCCGAACATCGCGAGCTCCAGCACGACGGCGATGACCGGCGTGAGATAGACCAGGCTCGTCACGCGGGTTGCCTGGCCGCGCCGCATCAGCGTGTGCAGCGCGCTCACCGCGAGGATCGAGGCGCCGATCACGAGGAACACGATCGCCCCCGCGAGCGCCCAGGACGGCCGCACCGTGAAGCCCTCCGCCGCCCAGGCGAGGGGGGCGAGCACGGCGAGCGTCGCGATGAACTGGATGAAAGCGGCGGAGCGCAGGTCCGCGAGCGGGCAGAACACGCGCTGGTAGAGCGTGCCGGCGGTGACCCCGGCGAGCGAGACCGTGATCGCGGCGAGGCTCGCGAGGCCCGCCTCGCGCACGTCCACCTTGTGCCAGACGACGAGCGCGACCCCGGCGAGCCCCGTCAGCACGCCGGCCCACTGGCGCGGCGCGAGCCGCTCGCCCATCCAGCGCGAGGCGACGAGCGCCGTCACCAGCGGCTGCGCCGAGAGGATGAGCGCGGTGGCGCCGGCCGACATGCCGAGGTACTGGGTGTAGTGGCTGCCGCCGAGGTGCACCGCGTGCATCAGCAGCCCGGCGACGACGATGTGCCCGAGCTCGGCCGGCGTGCCGGGCCAGCGCGGCCGCATGGCGAGCACGATCGGCACGAGGCACGCGAGCCCGAAGGCGAAGCGCAGCGTGAGGAAGGTGAAGGGCGGCGCGTACTGCAGCCCCACCTTGGTGGCGAGGAAGCCAGAACCCCAGACCGTGACGAAGTACCAGGCGAGCGCCGCGTCGAGCCAGGGCCGCCCCCGAGGCGCGGCGCTCACGGGCGGGGAAAGGGGGGCGTCTCCGGTGCGCGCCGCATGCCGGTCGGCGCGCTGAGCGCCTCTCCGGTCAGCTGGAACGCCGCCCAGAAGAAGGGGTGGGGATAGCGCTCGCGCGTGGCGAGCTGCGCGGCGCGCAGCGCCTCGCGCTTGTCACCCGCGGCAAGCTCCTCGTAGAAGCGCGTCATCAGCGCGGCGGTGGCCCGATCCTCCACCTTCCACAGGCTCGCCACCACGGTCGCGGCCCCGGCGTAGAGAAAGCCGCGCGTGAGCCCCACCACGTCGTCCCCGCTCGCGATCCTGCCGAGCGCTGTCTCGCACGCTGAGAGCGTCACGAGGTCGGCGTCCAAGCGCATCGAGTAGAGCTTGGCTACGGTGAGCAGCCCGTCGGAGCGCTCGTCGCGGGCGAGCAGCAGCGCCGAGGCGAGCGGTGACTCGGCGTTGAACTCGCCATGAGTGGCGAAGTGGAGATAGGAAAAGCCCGCGGCATATTGGCGCACCGCGGTCTCGCTCGCTTCCCGGCGCAGCAGCGCGCGCGACTGCGGCATTTTCTGCGCGATCGCGAGCGCCTCCTCCTGGGCGTGGTGCAGGTCGAGCTTCGGATCGCCCAGATCGGGATTGCCCAGCGCGAGCACGCCCGCGCGCCCCGCCCGCGCCGCCGGGCGCAGGAAACGCAGCACGCTCGCGCTCGGCAGGAAGCGCAGGCTGTAGCGCTCGATCAGGAAGCTCGTGCCGTCGTGCAAAGCCGCGAACGGCAGGTAGTGGAGCGCCCCGTGCGCCACGACCAGCAGCTTGCGCCCGCCGATGAACGGCTCGATCGGCCGGATCAGGCGCTCGTGGAGACGGCGCGCGGAGGGCTCGTAGTGAGTGCCCTCCGGCGTCTCGATCGCCCGGCGCAGCGCGCGCACTTCGGCTTCCAGTCCCGCGGCCTCGAGCCGCACCGCCGCAAGCGCCATGCGCGTCAGCACGAAGGCGTAGAGCGCACGCTCGTCGTAGTAGTACTCGACGAGCGCCTCGTCCTCGGGCAGCCGCGCCTGCAGCTCCACCACCGGCGTGGAGCCGACCGCGACCAGCGAGGCGAGCTCGGGCGCCTGCTCGCGCAGCGCCTCCAGCCCGGCGGAGCGCACCGCGGGCCCGCGCACCGCGCTGCGGGTCTCGAGCGCCACCTGCGCGCGCGCCTCGAGCTCGGCGGCTTCGGCGCTCTCGAGCAGTTTCCGGATCTCGGCCTCGTTGGGCGCGGCGACGGCGAAATCCTTCTTTCCCGCCAGCAAGTCCACCAGCGCCCGCGACTTGGAGCGCTCGACGTAGTCGAATGCCTCGAGGTGGCGGTCCTGCGCGAAGAGCGCGGCGATGAGCGCGCGGTAGACCGCCTGCTTGTCGCCGACGAAGCCGATCTTGTTCGCCTCGGTGTTGATCGTCGAGCGCTGCTCCTCGATCACCTCGATCGCGCGCCGCCAGTACTCGAGCGCGCCGGCCGCATCGCCCTCGGCCTCGGCGATGCGCCCGCGGTCGAACAGCAGCACCCAGTAGATCTCGCCGTTGTCCCGCGTCTCGGGCCGGGCGAGCAGGCGATCGAAGCCCTCCTTCGCCTGCCTGAGCTTGCCGACCTCGAGCTCGGTCTTGTGCTTGAGGAATGCGAGCGGCAGATCGGTCCACGCGGTGAAGCTCTCCTCGGCGCCGAGCCCCGCCACCACGCCACCGACGGCGTAGGCGAGCGACATGAGCAGCCCGTGCGAGGTCGGGTTCTCGTCGGTGAACACCTGGTGCGCCTTCTTGAAATTGCCGAGCGCAGCGTAGATGCGCACCACGCCCAGCCACTTGGGTTGCTTGAGACCGGTGTACGGATACTCGGTGCCGATCCCCTCGAGCTCGGCCGCGGTCTTCTCCGCTTCCGCGATCCGGCCCGAGAGCGCCTGCGCCACGCCGAGCGCCGCGAGCGTGTAGATGCGGAACATGCGTTCCTCGTTCCACCGCGATGGAATCGCCTTGAGCGCTTCGGCGGCGCTCGCGATCGCCCTGTCGTAGTCGCGCAGCTCGGTCAGCACCTCGGCGCGCACGAGTCTCGCGAAGGGCACCACCGTGCTCTTGAGCATTTCGTCGCCGCCCATGAACGCGGCGCCCAGCCGCGCGAGTCCGGCGAGCAGCGGGCTGCTGCGCTGCATTTCCTCCAGGTCGTTCATCGCCGTGTCCCCGGCGCGGATGTTCTCGTCGAGCCGGTCGAGGCAGGGGAACACCTTGTGATAGCGCTTGAGCTTGCTGTAGGCGATGCACAGCGGCAGCAGCTTCGCGCTCTTGGGGCGTGGATCGCCGGCGATTTCCTTCTCGACCAGCCGCTCGACCTCGGCGTAGCGCCCGGAGAGCATGAGCCGCAGGCGCTCGGGCATGAGCTGCGCCTCGGCCGCGCCGGGCGCGAGCGCCGCGGCGGCCACGAGGACGGAGAGCAGAAGCGCAGGGCTCACGGGGTCGAGCCTAGCGCCGGGGCGCGGGTCCGAGCAAGCCCGCTTCGCAGAGGCCGCCGCACGGCTAGCGGCTCACCCGGTTGCGGCCCTTCTCCTTGGCCCGGTAGAGCGCGCGGTCGGCGGCCTCGATCACCGCCTCGGGCGAGGCGAGCCGGTCGGTGCGCTGCGCAACGCCGACGCTCACCGTCACCGAGACCGACTGCCGGGCGCGCCATCCCCCCGGCTGGCGGCCGCCGCCTTTCGCCTGGCGCGGGCGGTCGGCGCCGCGCAGCGCGATGCGGTAGCCCTCGATCGCGGCGCGCAGCGCCTCGAGGTGGGGCAGCGCCTGCTCGATGCTTTTTCTCGGGAACACGATGGTGAACTCCTCGCCCCCGTAGCGATAAGCCGTGCCGCCGCCGCCGACGCGCGCGAGATGCGAGGCGACCATCCTGAGCACTTGGTCGCCGAGCTCGTGCCCGTGGGTGTCGTTGAATTTCTTGAAGTGGTCCACGTCGAGCATCGCGATCGCGTAGCGGCCCCCGAGCGTGGCGAGCCGCTCGTTGAGCGCCCGGCGGCTCGGCAGTCCCGTCAGCTCGTCGCGAAACGCCATGCGGAAGGTGTCCTGGAGAACCGCGATCGCCAGCATGATCTCGGCCGCCGCGATGAAGATCGAGAAAGTGAGCGAAGCGGTGGGCACGTGCGCGGCGATGGCGAAGGCGACGATCGCCCCGGCGCAGCCCGCGGCGACCGCCGAGCGCGTGACGAGCGCCGCCGCCACTGCCACGATCAGGGCGAGCGCCGTGACCGCGATTCCGAGCTGGGGAATGCGTCCGAGGCTGAACGGCGCGGGATCGAGGAACCTGCGGTAGGCCCAGTCCACGAGCTCGATGCGCCCGGCGCCGGCGAGCCAGGCGGTGAACGCGACCTCGGCGACGATCGCCGCGAGCCGCAGCGCGCCGTGCCGGTTGAACGTGCCGCGCTCGGGCAGGACCGCGAAGGCTGCGAGGTTCGCCGGCACGAACACCACCAGCGCGAGATACACCGCGCGCGCCGCCGGCGTCGCGAGCCCCGCCTGCAGCCACGACTGCTGGGCCTCGTAGGCGGCGAGGAGCGTGACGAGCGCGAGCAGCGCGCGGCCGCGGTTGAAGCCGATCGCGAGCCCCGCGCCCGCCGCGAACAGGATGTAGGGGCCGTAGACCTCGAGCCCGGCGAGCGAGGGCGGCAGCGCCGCGCCGAAGAGCACCAGCACGAAGGCCGCGGCGAGCAGCGCGGCGGGGGCAATGAATCGGGCAGCGGCCTGGAGCAGCGCTTTCACGGCGCGAGCCGCACGATCCGCCAGCGCCCGTCGTGCCCGCGGCGGTAGAGGATGCGGTCGTGCAGCCGGTCCTCGCGGCTCTGCCAGAACTCGATCGCCGCGGGGCGCAGCCGGTAGCCGCCCCAGTGCGGCGGGCGCGGCACTTCGCCGCGGTAGCGGGCCGCGAACGCCTTCACGCTGCGCTCGAGCGCAGCCCGGCTCGGCACCACCTCGCTCTGATCGGAGGCCCAGGCGGCGAGCTGGCTGCCGCGCGGGCGCGTGGCGAAATACTCGTCGGACTCGCGCGGTGCGACGCGCGCCACGCGCCCCTCGATGCGCACCTGCCGGTCGAGGACGCCCCAGTAGAAGAGCAACGTCGCGCGCGCGTTCTTCTCGAGCTCGCGGCCCTTGCGGCTCTCGTAGTTGGTGAAGAACACGAAGCCGCGATGGTCGAAGTCTTTCATCAGCACCATGCGAGCCGACGGGCGCCCTGCGGGCGTCGCGGTGGCGAGCGCCGCGGCGTGCGGATGCGGCCGCACCGCGGCGCGCGCCTCCTCGTACCATTTCGCGAATTGCGCGATCGGATCGCGCTCGATGCTCGACTCGGAGAGCTCCGGCATGCGCTGGATTCTACCGCAACCCGCGCGCCGCCCGTCCGCGCGCAGGCGCCGCACGTCCCTTCGCGCGGCGCGCGGCGTGACGCGCGTCACACGCTTGCGCGTGACGCGCTCCACGGTTCGAAGAACGTCGTCTCCGGGCGTCGCGCGCGAACCCTCGCCGGGCTCGAAATGCGGCCGGTGGCGATTCTGGGGAAGCGGCTCTGGCCCGCGCGCCGCGCGCTACGGCTTGCGCCCGCGCAGCCGCTGGCGCACGCCGTACTTGGTGCGGTAGTGCTTGGCGAGCACCTTGCGCGTCTGCGCGTAGAGCCGGGGGTTGGCGGTGGGCGGGCTCGATCCCCGCGCCCGAGATGGAGCGGGAACGAGGGGGTTGTTCGGCAAGCGCCTGCTCATGCCGAAGATTCTCCGGAAAGCGTCAGGCAGTTTCCTGCTCGATGGGCAAGACGCTCGCTGCTCCGGTGGAGCCCTGGGAGGTATTCTCGCGGGGCTCTACGAATACCGGCATGTCATGGCCGACGAGCGCGCCTGCTATGGGTTTATCCATCGCTGGCGCTGGCCGCACGGGGCGCGCTATCCCCGCCGCGGCGGGCAGCGCATTTACGCAATGCGCCGGAGCGGGCCGGCGCGCTGCCACCGTCAGCACCGCCGGCGGCGCCTCTCGCTGCGCACGGGCACGCTGCTGCAGGACTCGCGCCTGCCGCTCGCCAAGCGAGCGCTGGCGATCGGGCTGTTGCGCATCGGGATTTCGGCGCGCGCCCTGGCACGGGGGCCGGGGGCGAGCCGCCGCAGAGCATGGGAGCTGCCGCATCGGCTGCGCGATGCGCTCGAGCGCGATGTGCTTGCTCGGAAACTTTGCGGGCGCATCGAAGTGTAACGGGACCCATGCCGGGGAGCGCCAGAAGTGCAGGCGCGGCCGGAGCGCGGGCCCCGATTCGTACGTGGAGAAGCCCGCACCCGGAGCATCGAAGGCCGACGGGGGCAGGCGGGGGCCGCCTTGGCCGCGTGTCATCGTGCCGTGTCGCCCGAGCATCTTCAGAGATATCGCGTCGAGGCGGGCTTCGGACCTCGGCTGCCCGAGGGCGTTGATTTCATTGCTCTGGCGCTCCAACGACTGCTCGCACCACGGCCGGCTTTACCGGTTGACTAGGACGTTGCTTGTTTACCCGCAGGCGCCGATCGCCCCGCACGCGGTGCAGAACTCGCAGCCGTCCTTGTGGATCACCGCCGCGTTGCCGCACTCCTTGCAGCGCTTGGCGCGCAGCGCGGCGTAGGCCGGGCGCTCGCGACGGTCGTCGTCGGGGATCTCGAGCACGCCCATCTCGGAGAGCGGGTAGCCGCGCTCGTCGAGCACGCCCAGCATCGCGTAGCGGTGGATGACGAGCCGCGCGACGTAGGCGATGGTGCTCGGGAAGTTCTGCTGGCGGTTCTCGCCCGGCACCCGCGCCATGAAGTCGCCGAGCGGCTCGGAGTAGTTGAGGAGCTTCCTCAGCTTCATGCCGATCCACGCCGGGTCGATGACCCGCATGTCGAGCGAGAGCAGCTTGCACAGGCCGTCGAGCGCGCGCGGGTACTCGCCCGCCATCCAGATCGAGTACGGGCGGCGCTGGCCGTTCGGCAGTTGCAGCTCCTTCAGGATCAGCACGAAGTCGTCGCCGGCGCGGGGATTGAGCACGTCCGCGGTCCACGACATCGTGCCGTCGGTGCCGGTCTTGGGCTCCTTCTTGGCGAAGAGCGCATCGAGCACCGGCGAGCGCCCGTCGTGCCGCGCGAGCGCGCCGAGCTGGTCCACGCGGTAGCGCACGATGCGCGCGAACGCCGCCACCACGCTCGGCACGCGCTGCACGCGCCCGTCGGGCGGCATCGGGCAGTCGAAGGCGTCGTCGCCCGCGGTGCGCGCGAGGATCTCGAGCTTCATCCTGAGCCAGGCCTTGTCCTGCGCGCGCATGTCCATCGAGAGCGTTTTCGCGACCGCGCCGAGCCCGCGCGGCTGCTCGGCTCCGTTCACCCACACCTCGAAGGCGAACGGCTCGCCGTTCTCGACGTGGCCGACGAAGATCGCGAATTCTCCGCAGGGCGACTCCACCATGTAGGTCCAGGAGGGGTTGCCCGCGGCGAGCCTCGGGCGTCCCGGCCAGCGCAGGCTCGAGAGCGCAGGCGCGGGCGCCACCTCGAGCCGCAGGCGCCGGTCGGCGCTGGTGTCGAGATCGTGCGGCTGCTCGGCCTCGGGTGCGACCGAAAGCACCGCCCCGAGCACCTTGTTCGGGCGGTAGGTGGTGATACCCTTCAGCCCCGCCTTCCACGCCTCGAGGTAGAGGTCCCTGAACTGCTCGTAGGGATAGTCCTCGGGCACGTTCACCGTCTTGCTGATCGCCGAATCCACGTACGGCGCGACCGCCGCCACCATCCGCATGTGGTCGAGCGCGGAGATGTCCATCGCGGTGACGAAGTGCGGCGGCAGCTTCTCCCCGTCGCCGCCCAGGTGCCGGTAGAGCCGCCAGGCGTGGTCCTCCACGTCATAGGTCTTCATCGAGCCGTCGGGCATGCGCTTCTTGCGCTGGTAGACCCAGGAGTAGGGCGGCTCGATGCCGTTGGAGGCGTTGTCGGCGAAGGCGAGCGAGATCGTGCCGGTGGGCGCGATCGAGAGCAGATGGCTGTTGCGGATGCCGTGGCGGCGGATGCCGGCCTTCAGGCGCTCCGGCAGGCGCGAGGCGAAGCGGGGTGCGGCGAGGTAGCGCTCGGCGTCGAGCAGGGGGAAAGCTCCCTTCTCCTGCGCGAGCTCGATCGAGGCGCCGTAGGCCTCGTCGCGCATCGCCTCGGCGATGCGCGCGGCCATGCGCCGCGCCTCCTCCGTGTCGTAGCGCAGCCCGAGCATGATGAGCGCGTCGCCCAGACCGGTGAAGCCGAGGCCCACGCGGCGCTTGGCGCGCGCCTCCTCTTGCTGGCGCGCGAGCGGCCACACGGTGGCCTCGAGCACGTTGTCGAGCATGCGCACCGCGGGCCGCACCACGCGCGCGAACGCCTCGAAATCGAAGCGCGCGCGCGCGGTGAAGGGCTCGCGCACGAACGGGGTGAGGTTGATCGAGCCCAGACAGCAGCAGCCGTAGGGCGGCAGCGGCTGCTCGCCGCACGGGTTGGTTGCCTCGATGGTCTCGATGTAGGAAAGGTTGTTGTCCTCGTTCGCGCGGTCCACGAAGAACACGCCCGGCTCGGCGTGGTCGTAGGTCGCTTCCATGATCTGGCGCCACAGCTCGCGCGCGCGCACCGTGCGGTAGACCCACATCCCGTCGGCGCGCTGCCGCGGCTCGCCCTCGTATTCGGTGCCGGGCGGCTGCTTGTGCACGAGCTCCCAGTCGGCATCCTGCTCGACCGCGCGCATGAAGGCGTCGGTCACCGCAACGCTCACGTTGAAGTTGCTGAGATCGCCCTGGTCCTTGGCGTGGATGAACTCCTCGATGTCGGGGTGGTCGCAGCGCAGGATCCCCATCTGAGCGCCACGGCGCGAGCCGGCGGACTCCACCGTCTCGCAGCTCTTGTCGAAGACGCGCATGTAGGACACCGGCCCGCTCGCGCTGCTCTCGGTGCCGCGCACCCGCGCGCCCTTCGGGCGGATCGCCGAGAAGTCGTAGCCGACGCCCCCGCCGCGGCGCATCGTCTCGGCCGCCTCCATCAGCGCGACGTAGATGCCGGGCTTGCCGTCCACCGTCTCGGAGACCGAGTCGCCGACCGGCTGCACGAAGCAGTTGATGAGGGTCGCCGCGAGCTGCGTGCCGGCGGCGGAATTGACGCGCCCGCCGGGAATGAAGCCGGCCTCGAGCGCTTCGTAGAACACGGGTTCCCAGCGCGCGGGATCGCGCTCCACCGCGGCGAGCGCGCGCGCGACGCGCCGGCGCACGGCCTCGACGGTCTTCTCATCGCCCTTGGCGTATTTCTCGAGCAGGACGTCGAGCGTCACCTGCTGGGGGGGTAGCGCGAGGGCAGTGGCAGTATCGGTGAGCTTCATTTTTGTTGGAAGGTCCTCTCTCGTGGGCGCATCGTGCCAAGATCCGAGCGATCATGATACGCCGGTCGAAGATCGGAATCTAAGCGGTTGTTCCGAGGACTTGATGCACGTCAAAAACGGCGAGGGTCCGATGCGCCGGGCAAGCCCCTTCCCAATTCTAGATCATGCCGGCCCGCGCTGCGCCCGCCGCAGCGCGAATCGCGCAGGGTCGATCGCAGCGGCGAGATCGCCTTCGAGCGGCAGCGGTTCGCCCTCCAGCATGCTCGCGAGCAGCTCGCCGCCGAGCGCCGCCCAGGTCAGGCCGCGCGAGGCGTAGGCGAGAGCGCCGAACGCTCCGGGAAGTCGGGGGATGGCGCGGGAGCCCGCCTGCTGCGACCGGAGGTCGGGAAGCGCGCCGATCAGCGGCAGCCGGTCGGGCGCCACGCAGCGCAAGCCGACTGCGGCGGCGAGCCGCGCAGGATCGAGGGATGGAGCGCCTTGCGGCAGCAGCCGTGCAAGCCGCTCGAGGTTGCCGGCATTGCCTTCCGCGGTCGGCGCCGCGTCCTCGCGATCGTGATCGT
>DATLZE010000086.1:0-48076 GCA_035574195.1 Burkholderiales bacterium
CCTTCGCCCTGCCCCTGGCCCGCTTCTTCCTCTTCGCCATCGAAGCCTCCTTGCTCGCGACCCGGCCGCAGCCGCGCGGACGTTCCCTAATGCAGCGCCGCCTGCGCCTTGCTCGCGAGGTCCCGGTACAGCACCTCCGGATCGAGCTTGATCCCGCCGCTCCAGGTCACCGCGTTGGAGACCGGATCAATCGCCACCCGGCTGAAGATGTCCTCGTCGGTGAGCGCCCCGTACGACTGGGTCGCCACCAGGTCGCCCAGGTACACGCGCCCCTCCAGCCCGTCGTCGAAACGGAGCCAGAGCGTGTAGTTGCCCTCGGCGCGGCACTCGAGAATGGTGTGCTGCATGGCGGATCGGCGTCTGCGGTATCTGCGGATGAGCAGACTGGAGCCCAAGCGCTCGTGCCTCCCTGGTCGGTCGAAAAGAATCCCCTTCGCTAGTCCCAGCTCAGCGCGCCGCCGGTCTGGTACTCGAGCACGCGCGTCTCGAAGAAGTTGCGCTCTTTCTTGAGGTCTATCATTTCCGCCATCCACGGGAAGGGATTGGTCGCGCCCTCGAACAGCGGATCGAGCCCGATCTGCTGGCAGCGGCGGTTGCAGATGAAGCGCAGGTATTCCTTGAACATCGGGGCGTTGAGCCCCAGCACCCCGCGCGGCATGGTGTCCTCGGCGTAGCGGTACTCGAGCTCCACCGCCCTGAGGAACAGCCCGCGCACCTCCTCGCGGAACTCCGGCGTCCACAGATGCGGGTTCTCGAGCTTGATCTGGTTGATGAGATCGATGCCGAAATTGCAGTGCATGGATTCGTCGCGCAGGATGTACTGGTACTGCTCGGCGGATCCGGTCATCTTGTTCTGGCGCCCGAGCGCCAGGATCTGCACGAACCCCACGTAGAAGAAGAGCCCCTCCATCAGGCAGGCGAACACGATCAGGCTTTTCAGCAGTTTCTGGTCGTTTTCGGGCGTGCCGGTCCTGAACGCCGGATCGGTCAAGGTATCGATGAACGGGATCAGGAACTCGTCCTTGTCGCGGATCGAGGGGATCTCGTGATAGGCGTTGAACACCTCGG
This sequence comes from Burkholderiales bacterium, assembly GCA_035574195.1. GTDB lineage: Bacteria > Pseudomonadota > Gammaproteobacteria > Burkholderiales > SG8-41 > SG8-41. The sequence continues at coordinate 1,069 of DATLZE010000086.1, forward strand.
CCTCGTCGAGCTGCAAGCTCTCCACGATGTACTGATAGGCGTGGGTGTGGATCGCCTCCTCGAACGCCTGCCGCAGCAGGTACTGGCGGCACTCGGGCGCGGTGATATGGCGGTAGGTGCCGAGCACGATGTTGTTCGCGGCGAGGGAGTCCGCGGTCACGAAAAACCCGAGGTTGCGCTTGACGATGCGCCGCTCGTCCTCGGTCAGCCCGTTCGGGTCCTTCCACAGCGCGATGTCGCGGCTCATCTGGATTTCCTGCGGCATCCAGTGGTTCGCGCATGCGGCGAGGTACTTCTCCCACGCCCACTTGTACTTGAACGGCACGAGCTGGTTGACGTCGGTCTTGCCGTTGATGACGCGCTTGTCGGCGATGTTGACGCGCCGGTACTCGGGCCGGTCCGCGTCCGGGCGCGGCGCGGGGGATGGCGTCCCGGGGACCGCCCCCGGCGCCGGTTGCACTCCGCTCAGCAGCATTCTCGGTCTCTCCTCACTGGCACGATTCGCATTCGGGGCTGTCGATCGAGCAGAACTTCGCGTCGCTCGCCGCAGCGGCAAGCCCGCCGTCGGCCGGCACCGCGTTCAACTGTCCGGTCGCGATGGTGGATTTCTCGGCCGAGGTCGCCCCGAGCGTTCTCAGGTAGTAGGTGGTCTTCAGGCCGCGGATCCAGGCGAGCTTGTAGATCTCGTCGAGCTTCTTGCCCGAGGCGCCCGCCATGTAGATGTTGAGCGACTGCGACTGGTCGATCCACTTCTGGCGCCGCGCCGCGCACTCGACCAGCCACTTGGGATCGATCTCGAAGGAGGTGGCGTAGAGACTGCGCAGCTCGGGCGGCACCCGGTCGATCTTCGCGAGCGAGCCGTCGAAGTACTTGAGATCGGCGATCATCACCTCGTCCCAGAGGTTGAGCTTCTTCAGGTCCCGCACCAGGAACTCGTTCACCACGGTGAACTCGCCCGAGAGGTTCGACTTCACGTAGAGGTTCTGGTAGGTCGGCTCGATGGACTGCGAGAGCCCGGTGATGTTGGCGATGGTGGCGGTCGGCGCGATCGCGAGGCAGTTCGAGTTGCGCATGCCGACCTGCTGGATGCGGCGGCGCAGCGCTTCCCAGTCGAGCGTGGTGGACATGTCGCACTCGAGGTAGCCGCCGCGCTCCTCGGCGAGGAGCTTCAGCGTGTCGAGGGGCAGGATGCCGCGATCCCACAGCGAGCCCTTGAAGGTCGAGTACGCACCCCGCTCCTCCGCGAGATCGGCCGAGGCCGAATAGGCGCAGTAGGCGATCGCCTCCATCGAGCGGTCGGCGAACTCCACCGCCGCCTGCGAGCCGTAGGGGATCCGCAGCAGGTGCAGGCAGTCCTGGAAGCCCATGATGCCGAGCCCCACCGGACGGTGCTTGAGGTTGGAATTGCGCGCCTTTCCGACCGAGTAGTAGTTGAGATCGATCACGTTGTCGAGCATGCGCATCGCGGTGCCGACGGTGCGCTTGAGCTTCTCCATGTCCATGCGGCCGGTCGAGAGGTCGAGGTGCGCGGGCATGTTGATCGAGCCCAGGTTGCACACCGCGATCTCGTCGGGACCGGTGTTGAGCGTGATCTCGGTGCAGAGGTTGGAGCTGTGCACCACGCCCACGTGTTGCTGCGGGCTGCGGATGTTGCACGGATCCTTGAACGTGATCCACGGATGCCCGGTCTCGTAGAGCATCGAGAGCATCTTGCGCCAGAGCTGGAGCGCCGGGATCTTCTTGTAGAGCTTGATCTCGCCGCGCGCAGCGCGCGCCTCGTACTCGAGATAGGCCCGCTCGAAGGCGCGCCCGTAGAGATCGTGCAGATCGGGCACGTCGGAGGGCGAGAACAGCGTCCACTCGCCCCCTTCCATCACGCGCTTCATGAAGAGATCCGGCACCCAGTTGGCGGTGTTCATGTCGTGGGTGCGGCGGCGGTCGTCGCCGGTGTTCTTCCTCAGCTCCAGGAACTCCTCGATGTCGAGGTGCCAGGTCTCGAGGTAGGAGCACACCGCGCCCTTGCGCTTGCCGCCCTGGTTCACGGCGACCGCCGTATCGTTCACCACCTTGAGGAACGGTACCACCCCCTGGCTCTTGCCGTTGGTGCCCTTGATGTGGGAGCCGAGCGCGCGCACCGGCGTCCAGTCGTTGCCGAGCCCGCCCGCGAACTTCTGCAGCAGCGCGTTCTCCTTGATCGCCTCGTAGATGCCGTCGAGATCGTCGGAGACGGTGGTCAGATAGCAGCTCGCGAGCTGCGAGCGGCGCGTGCCGGAATTGAACAGCGTCGGCGTCGAGCTCATGAAGTCGAAGGAAGAGAGCACGTTGTAGAACTCGATCGCGCGCGCCTCCCGGCTCTCCTCGGGCTCGTTCAAGGCGAGGCCCATCGCCACGCGCATGAAGAAGATCTGGGGCAGCTCGATGCGGCGCCCGCGCACGTGCAGGAAATAGCGGTCGTAGAGGATCTGCAGCCCGAGGTAGGTGAACTTGAGGTCGCGGTTCGCGTCGAGCGCAGCCCCGAGGCATTTCAGATCGTAGTGGGCGAGCCGCTCGTCGAGCAGCTCCGCCTCGATCCCGAGCTTCACGAACTGCGGCAGATACTCGGCGTAGCGGGTGTGCATCTCGGCCTGGGTTACTTCCTCGCCGAGCGTCTCGAGCCGCAGCGAGTGCAGCAGCAGCCGCGCGGTCACATAGCTGTAGCCCGGGTCCTGCTCGATCAGCGCGCGCGCGGCGAGAATCAGCGACTTTCTCACCTCCTCCATCGGCACGCCGTCGTAGAGGTCGCGGCTCATCGCCGCGAGGATCGGCTCGGCTCTGACCTCGCGCCCGAGCCCCTCGCACGCCTCGCGCACCTGCGCCGCGATGCGCTCGAAATCGAGCGGGCGCGTCGTTGCGCCTTCCCGCACCGTGATGACCGGGGCCGCGGCGCGCGGCTGCTGCGCTTCGCGCGCGCGCGCGCGCTCCCTCGCCCGCTCCTCGCGGTAGAGCACGTAGGCGCGGGCGACGTTGTGCTCGCCCGCGCGCATGAGCGCGAGCTCCACCTGGTCCTGGATATCCTCGATGTGGAAGGTGCCGCCCGAGGGCTGGCGGCGCATGAGCGCGGCCACCACCGCCTCGGTCAGCCGCGCGACCTGCTCGCGCACGCGCGCGGAAGCCGCACCGGTGCCGCCGTTCACCGCGATGAACGCCTTCGTCATCGCGATCGAGATCTTCGACGGCTCGAAGGCGACCACCGCGCCGTTGCGCCGGATGACCTTGTATTGGGCGTAGCGCGCCTCCTCCCGGGCTCCGGAAGCCTCGGTGAGCAGCGAATTCGCAGCGGGGGTCGTCAAGGTCGTCTCGGTGGCGAGTTGCATGTACCAACTCCTTGAGTTTTAGGCTTTTCTACCTCAAGGGGAGTCGCTCCCCTTCACCATCCTCCAAACAGGCATTCGACCACTATATGTTGTGTTCGAAGACCGGTTTCGATCAAATTCTAGTAGCCTGATTTTCTGAAAGCAATAGGCGGCAGGAACTTTTCGTTAACTCCTCGATTTATTGGAAGAAACGGCAGGCAAGGTGATGAAAAAGCAGGCAAAGCTGCTCACGAAACGAGCAGCCGGCCTGCGCTATGAAAAGCTGTGGATAACCAGCGTTAAAACGGGCGTCTCGCGCCGTTCTGAACGAGCGCACCGCAACGCCCGAAGGAGGCAGCGCTCGGCGCGCACCACTGCTCGGCGCGGAATGTTTCTCGAGGCCGCTCGCACGCGACTCGTCGGCTCGGCGCGAAGCTTCCGGCCTCGCTCTTCAGCTCTGGCTGCCGTCCAATAGCGGTTCTATATCCCGTCGGCTGTCCTCGGCGGCCCCGGCGGGCGAGCTCTTTCCAGCAATGCGCGCAAGCGCCCCCAGTCGAACGAGGGGCCGGGATCGCTCTTGCGCCCGGGTGCGATGTCGCAGTGCCCCGCGATGTCGCGGATGGGGTAGCGCGCCTGCAGCGCGCACGCGAGCTCGACGAGCTTTTCGTACTGCGCGTCGCTGAACGGCATCTCGCCCGTGCCCTCGAGCTCGACGCCGATCGAAAAATCGTTGCAGCGGCTGCGCCCCTTCCAGCTCGATTCGCCCGCGTGCCACGCACGCAGCTCGCACGGCACGAACTGGATCAGCTCGCCGTCGCGCCGGATCAGGAAATGCGCCGAGACCCGCAGGCCTTCGAGCCTCGCGTAATAGGGGTGCGCCGCGGGATCGAGCTGGTTGGTGAAGAGCTCGATCACGCCCGGGCCGCCGAACTCCCCCGGTGGCAGGCTGATCGCGTGGATCACCAGCAGCTCTACTCCGCAGCCGGCGGGGCGCTCGTCGCAGTTCGGCGATGGAATCCGCCGGGCGCCTTGTAACCAACCTTCCGCATCGAATCCTGCCGCTGGCATCAGGTTGCCGGTGTTCTCGCGTGCGGATTCCATCGCCGGCGGATCCTCGCTCGGAGCACGGGGGAGTTCCGGGCCCCTCTTCGCTCGCGCGCCGTTTCAAAAGCCGAGCGGCGCCAGCCGCTCAGCTCCTCGGGTCGAGCTCCTCCTTGATGCCCAGGCGCTGCATGCGGTAGCGCAGCGCCCGGAACGTGATGCCGAGGAGCTTTGCCGCCGCAGTCCGGTTGTAGCGCGTCTTCTGCAGCGCCTCGAGAATCGCTTCCTTCTCGATACGCTCGAGATACTCGGGCAGCGGCACGCTTGCCCGCAGCCCGGCGAGATCCTGCTTGGTGATCGTGTGCGCGTCCTGGTGCGCACCGAGCTGCAGGTCCTCGGCGCTGATCTCGTCTCCGGAGGCGAGCGCGAGGGCGCGCTCCAAAATGTTCTCGAGCTCGCGCACGTTGCCGGGAAACGAATAGGACTGCAGCGCTTTCATGGCGCCGGAGGTGAGCCTCGGTGGCGCGACCTTGAGCGGGGCGGCGAGACGCGCCAGGATATCGGCCGCGATGAGCGGTATGTCCTCGCGCATCTCCCGCAGTGGAGGCATCCGCAACTCGATCACGGCCAGGCGATAAAACAAGTCATGCCGGAAATCACCGGCCGCGACGAGCTGGTGCAAGTCCTGGTGGGTGGCGCTGATCACGCGTATGTCCACGGGAATTTCCTCGTTGGAGCCCACCTGACGCACGCTCTTCTCTTGGATCACCCGCAACAGCTTTACCTGCATCGCGAGCGGCAGCTCGGCGACCTCGTCGAGGAACAGGGTGCCGCCATGCGCAGCCTGAAAGAAGCCCTGCTTGTCCTGGTTCGCCCCGGTGAAAGCGCCTTTCTTGTAGCCGAAAAACTCGCTCTCCATCAAGTTCTCGGGGATCGCGCCACAATTCACCGGGAAAAACGGCCCGTCGCGACGGGCGCTGCGTTGGTGTATCAGCTGTGCTGCGAGCTCCTTGCCGGTTCCCGACTCGCCAGAGATGTAAACCGGCGCCTGGCTGCGCGCGACGCGCTCGATCATCTCCTTTACCTGCACGATGACCGGGCTGGCACCGAGCAATTCGCGGGCGTATATGTTCGGCGGCACGCGCGCCGCCTTCTTCGGTTTCTCCATTGCTTGCAGCTTGAGCGCCTGATGCACCAGCGCGCGCAGCTGATTGAGCGAGACGGGCTTCGCGAGATAGTCGAAGGCGCCGGCCTTGAGCGCCGCCACCGCGTTCTCGGTGCTGCCGTGCGCGGTGATCACCGCCACCGGCACGTTCGGGTGGTTGCGGGTGACGTAGTCCACCACCGCCAGCCCGTCGCCGTCCGGCAGCCGCATGTCGGTCAAGCACAGATCGTAGTTGTTGCGGGCGAGCAGCGCGAACGCCTCCGAAGTGCTCGCCGTGCAGTGCGGCTCGAGCCCCATGCGCGCGAGCGTCATGGCGAGGAGCTCGCGAATGTCGGCCTCGTCGTCAACGACTAAAACCTGGCTCTTGGCGCTCATGGAACCCCGCTCATGGAGCGACCGAGCGAACCGTCTCGCGTACGGTGCACGGCACGCCGGCTCGGTCGCCCGATCGCCTCCCCGCGCGCTCGCTAGCCGGCCCAGCACTGCACGGTGAACTGCGCCCCGCCGCGCGTCTCGACGTAGTCGAGGCTCGCGCCGTTCGCCTCGCAGATCTCGCGCGCGAGATAGAGACCGAGCCCGGTGCCGGAGGCGACGGTGGTGAAGAACGGCTCGAAGAGCTGCGCCCGCGCCTCCGGCGCCACCCCCGGTCCGTCGTCTATCACGTCCAATTTTACAATACCCCCCGCCCGCTCCGTCGTGACGCGGATCACGATGCTCGAGCGCCGCCGCTGGCAGTGGCGCAGCGCGTTGCGGCACAGGTTCCACATCACCTGGTTGAGGTGCGAGCGGTCGAACAGCACTTCGGGGTCCGCGGCGAGATCGAGGCTGAAGATCTCCGGGGCGATTTTTTCGATCTGGGTGAACTGTTCGACGAAATTCTTCAGGAACTCGGAGAGCCGGAAGCGTTCGCGGTGCGCGCGCTCGCCACGATTGAGCCGCAGCACATCGTTGACCATGCGGTCGAGCCGGCGGGCGTTCTCCTGGATGATGGTGACGAGCCGCGCCGCGGTTTCGCTCGCGGGCTGCTCCTCGGCGAGCAGTTCAGCGGCGTGGCTGATCGCTCCGAGCGGATTGCGGATCTCGTGCGCGATGTTGGCGGTAAGCCGCCCGAGAGCGGCGAGCTTCATCTGGCGCGCCTGAGCCTGCGCCTGGCTCTGGTCCTCGAGAAAGATCACCGCACCGAGCTCGCGGCTCGCGCCGACCGGCACGAAGCGCGCGCGCACGCTCTCGTTGAGCGGCACGCCTGCCACCGCGTCGCGCCCCGCCCGCAGGCGCCAGTTCTCGAGCTGCGCGGCGAGCCCCGGAGCGTAGTCCGCGAGCCTCGTCTCGTCTCGCCCGCGCGCGAGCGGCCCGAGCAGGCGTTCGGCCTGCGCGTTGAACTGGCGGATCACGCCGCGCCCGTCCACCACCAGCACGCCGTCCTGCATATCGCGGATCACCAGCTGGTTCACCTGCGCCATGTTGGCGAGATCGATCTCGCGCTGCGCCGCGAGCTGCTCGCTCGCCACGGTGTACTTGGCGAGCGTGTGCGCGAGCCAGGCGATCGCGAAATAGGCCGCCGACAGCAACCCTGCCTGCACGTACTGCGCCTCGGCGGCGCCGAGCCTCAGCACTTCGTAGGTGTGCTCGAGCAGCACCCCGATGCTCGCGAGGGCGGCGAAGAACAGCGCGAGGCGCCCGCGGCTGATCAGGCCCGCGCCAGCGAGCGTCGTGAGCAGCAGCAGCGCGAGCCCGCTCGAGATGCCCCCGCTCGCGTAGAGCAGGATCACGATGAAGGCGATGTCGCCGGCAACCTGCAGCGCGAGCTGGAGGTTGAACCGCCGGCGCGCGCTCACCAGCACGAAGCACGCAACGCTGAACGCGATGTAGGCCGCGCCGGCGGCGATGTAGAGCGTGAGGTCGCGCGAGCCGAACCACAGGTTCTCGCCCCACAGCGCAACGGAGAGCAGCAGCAGCAGCGCCACTGCGAGGCGATAGGCATTGAAGTAGAACAGCGAGCGCCACAGCGAATCCGGGTATGCGTCGCCGGCGGGGGCCGGCGCCTCGCCCGGCGGTCGCTCGCGCACCGCGATCGTGCTCATCCGGCGCGTCGCTGCGGCCGGTGCGCGCGCTGGTGCTCGACCGAGCAATAATGGGCGCCCTGCGCGGCGATGCTCTCGCTGCGCGGAAGATGCACCCCGCACTGCGCGCACTGCACCATGTCCTCACCCGCTGCCGGTGGCGGCGGCGCGCTGGCGCGGCCCACGCGCCGGCGGTAGGCCCTCAGGATCCAGTAGACGAGCAGCAGCCCCAGGGCGAGCAGGATGATCTTTCCCAAGCGAGACCTCGCCTCCCTCCGCAGCCGGCGGGCGCGGGCTAGTGTGCCCCAAGCCCGCGCATGCGTCGAGCCCCGGGAAGCGCACGCTGCGCGGGCGGGATGGCGGAAAGCGGGGGAAAAGTGGTCGGGGAGAGAGGATTTGAACCTCCGACACCTGCGTCCCGAACGCAGTACTCTACCAGGCTGAGCTACTCCCCGACGGACCGCGGCCCGCCGCCGGCCGTCAACCACCCGCTCGAGCCTTACCGGAAAAAAACCGCGCGGCGAAACCGGGCGGTCTTGGGCTGATCGCTGAAAGCCGGCGGCTGACAGCTACTCAATAGGTCCGCGTCACCGCGAACTCGGCCAATTGTAGCAAATAATCGCGCTGCCTTGAATCCGGAATGCGGGCGAGCGCGCGGCACGCCGCGTCCGATTCAGCGCGCGCGCGCGCGCGCGCATACTCGAGCGCCCCCGTCGCTCGGATCGCCTCGACCACGGCGGCGAGCCCGTCCCGTCCGCCGGTCTCGATCGCCCGGCGCACGACCCCCGCCTGCCGCGGCGTTCCGCGCCGCATCACGTGGATGAGCGGCAGCGTGGGCTTGCCCTCGGCGAGGTCGTCGCCCAGGTTCTTGCCGATCAGCGCCGGCTCTCCGGAGTAATCGAGCACGTCGTCAATGAGCTGAAACGCGACGCCGAGACGGGTGCCGTAATCGGCGATCGCCTCCTCCTCCTCGCTCGAGGCCTCGCCCAGAATCGCGCCGAGCCGCGTCGCCGCCTCGAAGAGCTTCGCCGTCTTGCGGCGGACCACTCCGAGGTAGCCCTCCTCGTCGAGATCCGGGTTGTGGCAGTTCATGAGCTGCATCACCTCGCCCTCGGCGATTGCGTTGGTCGCGTCCGCGAGCACTCTGAGCACGCGCATGCTGTCCACGCCCACCATCATCTGGAACGCCCGAGAATAGACAAAGTCGCCGACCAGCACCGCTGCGGCGTTGCCGAAGAGGGCGTTCGCGGTCGCCCGCCCGCGCCGCAGCCCCGAATCGTCCACCACGTCGTCGTGCAACAGCGTGGCGGTATGAATGAACTCCACCACCGCGGCGAGCTGGTGGTGGTGAGTCCCGCGGTAGCCGAAAGCCCCGGCGGAGAGCAGCAACAGCATCGGCCGCAGGCGCTTGCCGCCGCCGCCCACGATGTAGCCGGCCACTTGGCGGATCAGGGCGACGTCGGAATCGAGGCGCGCGCGGATCACCTCGTCCACAGCGTGCATGTCCGCCGCCACGAATTCCCGCACCGCCTCCAGTGACACCGCCGCCCCGCCGAAAAGGAGGGTGATGATACCAGCAAAAGCTGCGCGTCTCGCTCGCAGCCCGCTAACCCTTTGATGCCGAACGGCAACCGGGGGTTCGCCCGCGCGGTTTTTTTGACTAACCGGCGCGATTTTTGTAGAATGCGCCGCTTTCCCAGGCAGAACCCGGGGTTTCCCATGTACGCTGTGGTCAGGACCGGCGGCAAGCAGTATCGCGTGAGCGCCGGCGAGAAGCTTCGCATCGAGCAGATTGCGGCCGCAGTCGGCCAGGAGATCGTGCTCGGCGAGGTGCTGATGGTGGCCGACGGCGAGGCGGTCAGGGTGGGCACGCCGCTCGTCGAGGGCGCGGCGGTGAGGGCGAAGGTGCTCGGCCACGGCCGAGCGGACAAGGTGCGCATCTTCAAGCTCAAGCGCCGCAAGCACTACCGCAGGACCCAGGGCCACCGCCAGAATTACACCGAGATCGAGATCCTCGGCATCGCGCAGTAGGAAGCAGGAGGCTACGGCATGGCACACAAGAAGGCAGGCGGCAGTTCCCGCAACGGGCGCGATTCGCACTCGAAGCGCCTCGGCGTGAAGCGCTACGGGGGCGAGCTCGTGCACGCCGGCGGCATCATCGTGCGCCAGCGCGGCACCAAGGTGCGCCCCGGCGAGAACGTCGGCGTGGGCCGCGACCACACGCTCTTCGCCAAGGTGACCGGCCGCGTGCAATTCGCGCAGAAGGGCCCGGACAACCGTACGACGGTGAGCGTCGTTCCCGCCTGAGCCGGGCCGGAGCTCGCCGCAAGCCCTGTCGCGCGACAGGGCTTTTTTGTTTCCCGGCCTCAGCTCATCATGAAGTTCGTTGACGAAGCGGTGATCGAGGTCCACGCCGGCAAGGGCGGCGACGGCTGCGCGAGCTTCCGGCGCGAGAAGTTCGTGCCGCGTGGCGGGCCCGACGGCGGTGACGGCGGGCGCGGCGGTAGCATCTACGCGGTGGCCGATCGCAACCTCAACACGCTCATCGACTACCGCTACGCGCGCATCCACCGCGCGCGCGACGGCGAGAACGGCCGCGGCTCGGACCAGTACGGCAAGTCGGCCCCGGACGTCGTGCTGCGCGTGCCGGTCGGCACCGTGGTGAGCGACCTCGAGACCGGCGAGCTCATCGCCGACCTCGATCACGACGGCGCCCGCGCGCTGCTCGCGCGGGGCGGCGCCGGGGGGCTCGGCAATCTCCACTTCAAGTCGAGCGTCAACCGCGCCCCGCGCCAGTTCACGCGCGGCGAGCCCGGCGAGTCGCGACGGCTCAGGCTCGAGCTCAAGCTGCTCGCCGACGTGGGGCTGCTCGGCATGCCCAACGCCGGCAAGTCCACCTTGCTGCGCGCCGTCTCCGGCGCGCGCCCCAAGGTGGCCGACTACCCCTTCACCACGCTCGCGCCCGGCCTCGGCGTGGTGCGGGTCGGCGTCGGACGCAGCTTCGTGCTCGCCGACATTCCGGGACTGATCGAGGGCGCGGCCGAGGGTGCTGGCCTCGGCCACCAGTTCCTGCGGCACCTCGCGCGCACCCGCCTGCTGCTGCACCTCGTGGACATCGCCCCCCTCGACCCCGCAGCCAACCCTGCGCGCGAGGCGCTGGCGATCGCCGAGGAGCTCAGGAAATACGATGAGGCGCTCTACCGCAAGCCGCGCTGGCTGGTGCTCAACAAGATCGACCTCGTGCCCCCCGCAGAGCGGTCTCGGCGGGTGAAGCGCCTGCTGCGCGATTTGGGCTGGAAAGGCAAAAGCTTTATCATTTCGGCGTTCACCGGGGAAGGCTGCCGCGAGCTCGTCACAGCGGTCATGGAACACCTCGAGCGCCAAACCCCGAACGCCGAGGGTGCCGAGCAAGGCGAGGCCCGCACGAGAAAACGGCGAAAAGCGAGTCAGGAGCAACGCGCTTGACCCGAAGCAAAGCGGCCCTCGTTTTCCTGCGGCCCGCGCGCCCCCTGCACCCTCTGCGGTGAGAGGCCCGCCGTGTCATCCGTCCTGGAAAAAGCAAAACGACTGGTGGTGAAGGTCGGCTCCGCCCTGGTCACCGACGAGGGGCGCGGGCTCGATCTCGCGGCGCTCACCCGCTGGGCGGGCGAGGTCGCCGAGCTGCGGCGCGCGGGGCGCGAGGTGGTGCTGGTCTCGAGCGGGGCGATCGCCGCCGGTATCCAGCGCCTCGGGTGGAAGCGGCGCCCGCGCGCGCTACACGAGCTGCAGGCAGCGGCTGCGGTCGGTCAGATGAGCTTGATCCAGGCCTACGAATCGTGCTTCCGCAGCCACGGCATGATGACTTCGCAGATCCTGCTCACGCACGACGATCTCGCCGATCGCAAGCGCTATCTCAACGCCCGCTCGACGCTGCGCACCCTGCTCGCGCTCAACGTAATCCCGATCATCAACGAGAACGACACCGTCGCGGTCGACGAGATCCGCTTCGGCGACAACGACACGCTCGCTGCGCTCGTCACCAACCTGGTCGAGGCCGATGCGCTGGTGATCCTCACCGACCAGGCGGGGCTCTATGACCGCGATCCGCGCAGGGACCCCGCCGCGACGCTGGTGCGGGAGGCGCGCGCCGACGACCCTGCGCTCGAGGCGATGGCGGGCGGCACCGGCAGCGCTCTGGCGGCCGGCGGCATGATCGCCAAGGTGCTGGCGGCGCGGCGCGCAGCGCGCAGCGGCGCCCACACGGTGATCGCCTCGGGGCGGGAGGAGAACGTCCTCACGCGGCTCGCCTGCGGCGAGCGCATCGGCACGCTGCTCATCGCACCCGCGCCCACGCTCGCCGCGCGCAAGCAGTGGCTCGCCGACCACCTGCAGGTGCGGGGGAGCCTGCTGCTCGATGCCGGCGCGGTGCGCGCGCTCACCCAGCATGGCAAGAGCCTGTTGCCGATCGGAGTCCACGAGGTGCACGGCGAGTTCGAACGCGGGGAGGTGGTGAGCTGCCTCGACGAAGCGCGGCGCGAGATCGCCCGCGGGCTCGTGAACTACAGCTCTTCGGAGACGCGCCGCATCCTGCGCACGCCTTCCTCAGAGATCGAGTCGAAGCTCGGCTACGTGGACGAGCCCGAGCTCATCCACCGCGACAACCTGGTGCTGCTCTAGCGCAGGCGCAGCCCCTCGCGTCGGAGCGCCTCCCGGATCTCGCCGAGGGTGGCGGGCCGTGCGCGCTCGGGACAGAAAAAGTCGGCGTAGAGCACGAAGTGGTGGCGGTTCACCTCGCGGTCCTCGATGCGGCGCCACTTCGGATCGCGCGCCCGCGTCCAGCCGCCGTCGGCGCGGCCCACCGCGTAGATCTTGTGCTCGCGCGTCTCGCAGCGAATGCCCTCGAACGAGACGTTGGTCGCGCCCCCCGCGCTGCGCACCAGCAGCGTGTAGCGCACCACGCCGTCCTCGCCCACCGACAGCGAGGCCGCATCCACGTAGAAGCGGTGCGGGCTCGTCGCGCTCGCCTCGAACGGGATCAGGCTCGCGGGCGCGGGATAGGGAGGGAGCCGGGCCTCGATTTCCTTCCACGGCTTCTGCGCCTCGTCGAAGTCCGCCTCCCAGCCGCGCCACTGCGCAGAGGCCGCCGCGGCGGCGAGCGCGGCCGCGGCGGCAAGCGCTCCCGCCCTACGCCGCATAGAGATAGCCGCGGTTCGCGGGCAGCTCGAGCGGGCGGCCGGCGAGAGCCTCTCTGGCGATCGGTCGTGCGCGCGGCATGACGCCGCCGAGGATAGCACAGGTGGCAGGAGCGCCCCGCCCGCTTCAGCCGACGAGGTCTCCGACAAGGGAATCGCGGACCGCGTCCTCGACGCGGGCGATCTCCGCCGTGTACTCGGGGTGATCCACTCCGACCGAGAGGGAAGCGCCCTGCTTCAGCGCCCGGATCATCGCGGGCTCGAGCTCGAAGCGCAGAAAGTGCACCGAGGAGGTCTTCTCGGCGGTCTCGCGCTCCAAGTCCTCGTCGGCGATGGCATAGACGCGCGGGTGCCCTTGCACCCGCACCCAGACCCGGTCCTCGATGCCGATCAGCTTCGCGAGCATGCGGCGCCGCTCCTCGAGATCGGGATACTCGATCATCAGGGTCGCCTTCCAGTTGGTGCCGTCCGGAACCAGAGGGTTGTAGGCGTCGAGCTCGTCCTGGATGCCCTCCTCCTCGAAGATGCGCTCGGCGCGCAGCATTTCCTGGATCTGGTAGCGGATGGTGAGCTCGTCCTCGAAGACGAGGGTCAGGTTATCGCCGAGGTGCAGCGTGCGCTTCTTCTTGTGCGCCATCACCTGCGCGCGGAACTTCGGCCGCGCCTTGGCGTAGGCTTCGAGCGTCATCAGGCTTTCGCGGGTGATCTGTGGCATGGCGTCGTCGCTCATTTCATTACTCGTCGCTCGTTGTCCGCTTGCCTTGCTCGTTGTTGCCGGAAACGAGCCGCTTCTTCTTACAGTCCGTAGGCGATGCGCAGCAGCGTGATCGGGTGGGCCTTGCGCGCCCGGCTCTCGCCCATCCCCTGCAGGATGTGGCGCCCGGCGATCGCGCAGTCGGAACTCACGTAGTCGGGATCGGCCGCCGCCATCTGCCGGAACACCGGGCCGCCGATCTTCATGGAATTGTCATAGTACTCCGCCTTCACCCCCCAGGTGCCGTCATGCCCGGAGCAGCGCTCCACTGTGGTGATCGTGGTGCCGGGGATGCTCTCGAGCAGCTCGCGCGTTTTCTGTCCGATGTTCTGCACCCGCAGGTGGCAGGGAATATGGTAGGACACGCGCCCGAGGGGCTGCTTGAAATCGGTCCTGAGCAGTCCGTCGCGGTGGCGAGCCACCAGATACTCGAACGGATCGAACATCGCTTCCGCCACCGCCTTCACTTCGGCATCCTGCGGGAACATCAGCGGCAATTCCTGCTTGAACATGAGCGTGCAGGAGGGCACCGCAGTCATCAGGGCGTAGCCCGCGCGTGCTAGCCGCGCCAGCACCGGAATGTTGAGGTCCTTGTTGCGCGCCACCGCCTCGAGATCGCCGAGCTCGAGCTTCGGCATGCCGCAGCAGGCCTCCTTTTCGGCCAGCACGACGGGAATCTCGTTGTGCTCGAGCACCTTCAGCAGATCGTCCCCGATGCCAGGCTCGTTGTAGTTGACGTAGCAGGTCGCGAACAGCGCCACCTTACCGGGGGTGCGGGCTCCGTCGCGCACCGCAAACGCGGCGCTCGGGCGCACGCCCGCGCGGAACTGCCGCCGCGCGTACTCCGGCAGCACCCGATCGCGGTGCACGCCGAGCGCGCGGTGCATGAGCGCGCGCGCGGGAGCCGAGCGGTTGGCAGCGTTGACGAATTGCACCACCACTGGAATGGTCGCGAGCCGGCCGAGCGCGTCGGTGCTGGAGAGCAGCCGGTCGCGAAACCGCACCCGTCCCTTGCGGAACTTGACCGCCTTTGCGCGCAGCATCAGGTGCGGAAAGTCCACGTTCCACGGATGCGGCGGCACGTAGGGGCACTTGGTCATGAAGCACATGTCGCACAGGTAGCACTGGTCCACGACCTTCGCGTAGTCGGACTTGCGGACACCGTCGACTTCCATCGTCGGGCTCGAGTCCACGAGGTCGAACAGGGTCGGGAACGCCGTACACAGATTCACACAGCGACGGCAGCCGTGACAGATGTCGAAGACGCGTTCGAGCTCCTGCTCGAGCTTGGCCTCGTCGTAAAAATCCGCGGACTGCCAGTCGAGCGGATGCCGGGTGGGGGCCTCGAGGCTTCCTTCGCGCGCGCTCATGGCGATGGAGGGGATGAAAAAGGCGGAAGGCGAACTGTTCCGCCTCCCGCCCTCGAGCTTCTCGGCTGCGGCTCAGTCCACCAGGGCGTCGAGCGCTTTCTGGAAGCGGTTGGCGTGAGAGCGCTCGGCCTTGGCGAGCGTCTCGAACCAGTCGGCGATTTCGTTGAATCCTTCCTCGCGCGCGGTCTTGGCCATGCCCGGGTACATATCGGTGTACTCGTGGGTCTCGCCCGCGATCGCTGCTTTGAGGTTATCGCGCGTCTTGCCGATCGGCAGCCCGGTGGCAGGGTCGCCGCACGCCTCGAGATATTCGAGATGGCCGTGCGCGTGGCCGGTTTCGCCTTCGGCGGTCGAGCGGAACACGGCGGCGACATCGTTCTGCCCCTCGACGTCGGCCTTCGCGGCGAAGTAGAGGTAGCGGCGATTGGCCTGGGATTCGCCGGCGAACGCGTATTTCAGGTTTTCGTGCGTCTTGGAACCCTTGAGTTGCATGAATCTCTCCTTTGCTCAACAGGTTTGCGGAATATCCGGGGCGGGTAAGGACCACTCACCTTGACCCGGGATTGAAATTAGACTTGGTCTAATCTATGAACCGAGTATAAAGGGGCGGCACGATGGTGTCAACCCCCCTTGCGGGGCGGCTCAGCGTGCGAGCGAGGCCTCGATCTCGGAGAAAGTGCGGGCGATCTCGCTGGTCTGGATCGCCACCCCGAGCTGGCGCGCGATTTGGGTCGCGGAAAAGATCCCCCGCACGGTCTGGCGCCCTTTTGCATCCGTATCCACCACCAGAGCGTGCTGGCGGCCAGCCTTCTTGAGGGTCGCCACCACGTGCCCGACCTTGGCGCTGCGTACCTCCTCCATGTTGAGCACCTCCAGCCGCTCCTGCGGGGTCATGATGTCGCGCACCTGCACTTCGTCGCGCCGCAGCCCTCGCTCCACCGCTGCCTGCACCGGCTTCTCGCCGAGGATGTCGGTGGCGGTGACGATACCGAGCACCTTGCGGTCCTGGTCCACCACGAGCAGCAGACGCACGCCGCGCTGGATCATGCGCCGGTGCGCTTCATCCACGGTATCCCCGGGCAAGCAGATCACCGCCGTCACGCGCCTGAGATCGGTCATCACGGCCTCGGCCGGATCCTCGAGCGTGACCTTCTCTGGCAGGGGCTGGCTCGGCTGCGCATAGCCGCAGCCCGCTTGCAGCAGCACGGAAGCAAGTGGAGCGTAGTCTCTGAGCACGACCGCCTCCCCGGGAAGTGGGCCTCCGCGGCGCGCGCGGCAGGCGCGAGGACTCAGCGCTGTTCGACGGCGCCGAGCGGCTCGTTCTGGCCGCGCGAGCCGCCCGAACGGACGCGCGGCACGCGGGCGAGATACGGGGCGAGCTCCTCGAGCGCTCTCTGATAGACCTGGCGCTTGAACTCGATCACCGATTCGATCGGCACCCAGTAATCGCTCCAGCGCCAGGCGTCGAATTCAGGCTTGCGGGAGGCGCGCAGCCGCACGTCGCAATCGCGGCCGATCAGCCGCAGCAGGAACCAGATCTGCTTCTGGCCCCGGTAGTTGCCCCGCCACTCGCGCCGGATCCAGCGCTCCGGCACCTCGTAGCGCAGCCAATCGCGCGTGCGCCCCAGGATGCGCACATGCCGCGGAAGCAGCCCCACTTCCTCCTCGAGTTCGCGGTACATCGCCGCCTCCGGGCTCTCTCCCGGCTTGATCCCGCCCTGCGGAAACTGCCAAGAATGCTCTCCGACCCGCTTGCCCCAGAAAACCTCGTTCTTCCAGTTACATAGTATGATGCCGACGTTCGGGCGGTATCCGTCACGATCGATCATGGCCCAACCCCCAACCCGATCTGTTGGCATGATTTTTTCACAATTCCCTGGCCAAAAAAAGCCTCCGGCGCGCGCAGCTCATCGCACATAGAGCGCGCGCGCGTCGCTGCGGTTCATCTCCCGCAGCGCCTCGACGAAGCTCACGAACTCGATTCCGTAGCGCGCCTGAAGCGTGCGCGCCCGCTGCCGGAGATCGTCCCAGAGCAGCGCTCCCGGATGATCGCGGAACGCGAACACGATGACGTTGCCCGGGCGCCGCGCGGGCAGGCACAGCGTGCCCGCGGGAAACGCCGATTCCAGGCGCTCGAGACACTCGGCGAAGCCGCGGTCCGAGCTCCACAGGTTGACCACCAGCATGCCGCCCGGTGCCAGCCGCAGCCGGCAGGCGCAATAGAACGGGCGCGTCGCGAGCGTCTCGGCCTGCGCGTGCCCGTCGTAGCCGTCCACTGCGATCACGTCGGCCGCGGGGCCAGGCCGCGCGAGGTGCTGCGCGCCGTCGCCGATACGCACCGCGAGCCGCGCATCGTCCGGGGGCAGGTGGAACTGCTCGCGCGCGAGCGCCACCACCCGCGGGTTGATCTCCACCGCCTCGATCGTGGCCTGCGGCATGCGGTGGTAGATGAACTTCGCGAGCGAGCCGCCGCCCAGCCCCACCAAGATCACGCGCCGCGGCGCCTCGTTGAACAGCAGGAACGCCATCATGCTGCGGGTGTAGGCGAGCTCGAGCTCGTCGGGTCGCGCGATGCGCATCGCGCTCTGGACGGTATCGCTGCCGATATGCAGCGACCTCACCCCGAAGCGCTCCTTCACGTACACCGCCTCGGCGCTGTCGCGCGCGCGGGCGCGGCGCCATAGGGCAAAGAACCGCATGCCGGTCTCTGGCTGGCGAGGGCGTTCGGTAGAATAGCGGCTTTCGGCGAGTAGCGACAACCATGCGCGCCTCCAAATTCCTCCTCTCCACGCTCAAGGAAACCCCGGCCGAGGCCGAGGTGGCGAGCCACCGGCTGATGTTGCGCGCGGGGCTGATCCGGCAGCTCGCGCGCGGGATCTATACCTGGATGCCGCTCGGGCTGCGCGTGCTGCGCAAGGTGGAGGCGATCGTGCGCGAGGAGATGAACGCGGCGGGCGCGATCGAACTCGCAATGCCCGCGGTTCAGCCCGCCGAGCTGTGGCTGGAGTCGGGGCGCTGGAGCGAGTACGGCCCGGAGCTGCTGCGCTTCAAGGACCGCCACCAGCGCGACTTCTGCTTCGGGCCCACCCATGAAGAGGTGGTGAGCGACCTCGTGCGCCAGGAGGTGAAAAGCTACCGGCAACTGCCGCTCATCCTCTACCAGATCCAGGTCAAGTTCCGGGACGAGATCCGCCCGCGCTTCGGCGTCATGCGCGCGCGCGAGTTCATCATGAAGGACGCCTATTCCTTTCACGCCGACTTCGCGAGCCTGGAGCAGACCTACCGCGCGATGCACGCGTGCTACTCGCGCATCTTCACGCGCCTGGGCTTGAAGTTCCGCGCGGTCGCCGCCGACACCGGCGCGATCGGCGGCACCGCCTCGCACGAGTTCCACGTGCTGGCGGACTCCGGCGAGGACGCGATCGCCTACTGTCCGGATTCCGACTACGCCGCCAACATCGAGCTCGCCGAGGCGCTCGCGCCTGCCACGCCGCGGCCGCAGCCGCAGGAGCCCCTCCGGTGTGTGCCCACGCCCGGGGTGAGGACGATCGCCGAGCTGTGCGCTTTCCTGAAGGTGCCGGCCGAGCGCACCGTCAAGGCAGTGGTGGTGGACGGGGCCGACGGCCGCCCGGTGCTGCTCATGGTGCGCGGCGACCACGAGCTCAACCTGGTGAAGGCCAGCAAGCTCGCGCAGGTGAAGAAGCCGGTCAGCTTTTCCTCGAGCGATGCGATCCGCGCGCTGTTCGGAGCCGACCCCGGCTCGCTCGGGCCGGTCGGCTTCAAGGGCGCGGTGGTCGCCGACCGCGCGGTCGCGGCGATGGCCGACATGGTGGTCGGTGCCAACGTGAACGACCACCATTACACCGGTGCCAACATCGGGCGCGACTTCCCGGAGCCGCAGGTCGCCGATATCCGCAACGTGGTGGCGGGCGACCCGAGCCCCGACGGCAAGGGCCGGCTCGAGATCGTGCGCGGAATCGAGGTCGGGCACATCTTCCAGCTGCGCACCAAATACTCGAAGGCGATGAACCTCTCCTTTCTCGACGATTCGGGCCAGCCGCGGCTGATGGAGATGGGCTGCTACGGAATCGGTGTCACCCGCATCGTCGCCGCGGCGATCGAGCAGAACCACGACGAGCGCGGAATCATCTTCCCGCGCGCGATGGCGCCCTTCGAGCTCGCGCTCGTGCCGATCGGCTACGGCAAGAGCGGCGAGGTGCGCGCGGCCGCCGAGCGTCTCTACCGGGATCTCACCGCAGCCGGCGTGGACGTGCTGCTCGACGACCGCGACGAGCGCCCGGGCGTGATGTTCGCGGACATGGAGCTGATCGGCATCCCTCACCGCCTGGTGGTCGGCGAGCGGGGCCTGAAGAGCGGAGAGATCGAATACCGAGGCCGGCGCGAGGCCGCGGCCCGCAACCTGCCTTTGCAGGAAGCGGTCGGGTTCGTACAATCGCGGCTATGCGGGGAATAACCCTCGGCGCGCTGCGGCTCGTGGCAGCGCTCGCCCTCGCCGCACCCGCCACGGCCCACGCCGGCGCCCAGGCCTACGAGCCGCTCGCCGCCTCCGTGCAGGCCGCGCTGCACCAGTCGGTCTCCGATTTTCCCACACCGTTCCTCGCCTTCGACACCGAGCGCGAAGCGCAGCGCTGGCTCTCGACGATGTCGCGGCGCCTCGCCTCGCGCATGCCCGACCGCAGGAGCCGCGAGGAATTCCTGGTCACGGTGCATTATGAAGCCAAACGCGCCGGGCTCGATCCGCAGCTCGTGCTGGGGCTGATCCAGGTGGAGAGCAACTTCCGCAAGCACGCGGTCTCGCGCGCCGGGGCGCGCGGCTACATGCAGGTGATGCCGTTCTGGGTGAGCCTCATCGGGCGCCCGGAGCACAACCTCTTTCACCTGCGCATCAATCTGCGCTACGGCTGCGTGATCCTGCGCCACTATCTCGACCGGGAGAACGGGGACCTCTTCCGGGCGCTCGGCCGCTACAACGGCAGCCTCGGCGATCCCCATTACCCCAATCTGGTGCTGCACGCCTGGCAGCGCGACTGGCGCTACAGCCCCGAGCCGCAGCTCGCCTCGGGCGAATCCGCGCGCCCCTGAGCCCCGCCGCGCCCTACGCCTGCACGCGCAGGGGGGCGAGCGTGGCGCCCTGGGACCCGGCCCGCTCAAACAGCTCCTCGAGCGTGAGCCCGAGGCCCGCCTCCACGTTGCCGGCGAGCTCGAGCGCGAAGCGGTCGAGCTCCTGCCCGCACTGGCGCGCCGGGAGCCGCGCTCCCACCCGAAACACGAACAGGCGGTAGACGTCGGCGACGCTGATCGCCGCAGCGTCCTTGATGAGCGCCCAGCCGTGCGCGACCCGTCCCACCCAGTGGGCCTCGCCCATGGTGTCGAGCAGCGCCTCGATGCGGTCTAGAGGCAGCTTCACCACGGCGTGCAAGCGGGAGAGCGGCACGATCTCGCCCGAGCGGTGCGCCTCCCACAGCAGGCGCAGGATCTGCAGCGCGTCGAGGAACTGCGACCCCGGCACCGGCTCGACCTGGGAGGCGCGCTCGCGCCATTCGGGCATCAGCGCGCAGGCCACCGCCCCGAACAGCACCACCACCCAGGAGAGATAGATCCACAGCAGGAAGATCGGCACGCTCGCGAACGCACCGTAGACCAGCGTATAGGTCGAGAACAGCGAAAGATAGCCGGCGAAGGCGTGCTTCACCGCCTCGAACACCAGCGCCGCGAGGAAGCCTCCGGAGAGCGCGTCGCGCACCGCCACGCGCCGGTTCGGTATCAGCAGGTAGAGCAGCGTGAACGCGATCCCGGTGACGAACATCGGCACGAGCTTGAGCAGCATCTCGCCGGCGTAGGGAATGTCGCGGGTGAGCCCCAGGGAGGCGCCGAGCAGCCAGGAGGTCGCCGCGAGCGCCGCCCCGATCAGCACTGGCCCCACCGTGAGCAACGTCCAGTAGATGAATACGCGCTGCACTGTGGTGCGAGGGCGCGGCACGCGCCAGATCTGGTTGAAGGCGCGGTCGATCGTGATCAGCACCATCATGGCGGTGACGAAGAGAAAGCTCGCGCCGGCTGCGGTGAGCCGCGCCGCGTTGCGCGAGAACTGCTCGGTGTAGGCGGCCACTGTCTCGACCGGGGCGGGCAGCACGTTCTCCAGCAGAAAGCGCCCGATGTGACCGATCAGCTCGCGGAACACGGGAAAGGCCGAGAGCACCGCCAGCGCGACGGTGATGATCGGCACGATCGCGAGCAGCGTGGTGAAGGTGAGGCTCGAGGCGATCTGCAGGCAGCGATCTTCCTCGAAGCGCCGCACGACCATGCGCCCGAACTCGATCAGCGGCAGGGTTTTTCTGAGCCTGGGCATCTGCGGCGCCGTGCAATACTCTCTTATAATACTCTCGATGCGGGAAATCCTCGTCCTCTACTACAGCCACACCGGCGCGGTGAAAGAGATGGCCCGGCACGTCGCGCGCGGCGTGGAGAGCGTCGCCGGCTGCGCCGCGCGGCTGCGCACCGTGCCGAAGGTCTCGACCGTGTGCGAAGCCGTCGAGCCCGACGTGCCGGAGGCGGGCGCGCCTTACGCGCGGCTCGAGGACCTCGAGCAGTGCGCCGGGCTCGCGCTCGGCTCGCCCACGCGCTTCGGCAACATGGCGGCGCCGATGAAATACTTCTGGGACTCGACCGGCGAGCTGTGGCTGAAGGGAACCCTCGTCGGCAAGCCCGCCGCGGTGTTCACTTCCACGGCGAGCCTGCACGGGGGCCAGGAGACGACGCTCGTCTCCATGATGCTGCCGCTGCTGCACCACGGCATGATCATCGTGGGGCTGCCCTATTCCGAGCCCGAACTCGCCGCGACCGCCTCTGGCGGCACGCCCTACGGGGCGAGCCATCACGCGGGCAGCGCGGGCGAGCGCCCGGTCACCGAGCACGAGCGCAAGCTGTGCGCGGCGCTGGGGCGTCGGCTCGCCGAAGTGGCGGTGAAGCTCGCGCGCTGAAGCTGGCCCTCCCGCTGCGGGTTCTGGACACGCCGCTGCCGCGCGCCCATAATGGCGCTGCGCCGCGAGCGCAACTCACCGGGAGATCCTCTTCAACCCTCGCCTGCTCATCGCGCTGCCACTCGCCGTGCTCGCTGCCGGTTGCGTCAGCAACGAACCGCGTCCTGTTGCCCGCTCCGGCGCTCCCTACGTCGAGGAGATCAAGAGCCCAGTGCCGCGCGAACTGCTGCTCCTCGACCCGAACTGCCTGGTGCGCTGAGCGCGCACGCGCAACGGGGCATCGCCCCCTGGCGCAAACGCCGGGGGGCGGGAGCATCATCGCCTAGCGCCGGAAGATCCACAGGAGCAGCGTGATCAGCGCCGAGACGACGAGGCTCGTCGTGATCGGAAAATAAAAAGTGAAGCCCTTGCGCTCGACCTTGATGTCACCGGGCAGGCTGCCCAGCCCGAGCTTGGCGAGCAAGGGCCACGCCAGACCCAGCAACACCAGGACAATCCCGATTGTAATCAACCACTTCGCCATGTTCGTGCACCGCTGATAACGCCTGCCAGCGGCGTGCCGCGTCCTGCCTGCGGTCCGCCGCCTGGCCCCGGCACCCATGCTATGCTGGGACGCGGCGCTTTTCCAGGGAAGGAAAAATCATGCCACTCGTCGCGATGACCCGCGAGATGGGCTCGCTCGGCAAGGACGTGGCGGCGGCGCTCGCCGAGCGGCTGAACAAGCAGGTAGTGCACCACGAGATCATCGACAATCTCGCGAGCAAGATGCGGCTCAGAAAAAGCCACGTCATCCGCTTCCTCGAAGGCAAGGCCGGAATCTGGGAGCGGCTGACCACCGACAAGACGAGCCTCGCGATCTACACCGCCGACGAGACCTTCGCGCTCGCCGAGAGCGGGCAGGTCGCCGTGATCCGGGGATGGGGTGCCGCCCACCTGCTGCGGCCGGTGGCGCATGTCATTTCGGTGCGGGTGTGCGCGCCGTTCGAGGTGCGCGTGCGGCGCATGATGGAGCGGCTGAACACCGACGACCGCGACTTCGTGGAGAACGAGATCCGGCTCTCGGAGGAGGCGCACGGCGCGATCACGCGCCGCCACTTCGGCATCAACTGGCAGGACGCCGAGCACTACGATCTCGTGCTCAACACCGAGCGGCTGACGGTGGAGGAGTGCGTGGACGAAGTGATGGGGTTGCTCGACGATCCCACTTTCCAGGAGACGGCCGAGTCGCAGCGCGTGTTCCGCGACCTCGCGCTCGCCGCGCACGTGCGCGCTGCGCTGTGCCAGGACCCGCGCACCTCGCGCATGCGCGTCTCGGTCTCGGCCGCGGACGGCGTGGCGAGGCTCTCCGGTCTGCTCGAGGTGGGCGAGGAATCGAGGCACGCGCGGGAGGTGGCGGCGGCCGTCCCCGGTGTAAAGCAAGTCATCTCCGAGCTGCGGGTCGCCGCGCCCGGCGCGCGCCACCTCGCCGAAGGGTGAAAAAAAGCGCCGTTCAGGGATAGGGCGCCATCGGTTTTCCGGTCGTGAGCAGGTGATGCAGCGCGTAGACCCAGCCGCGCATGCGGTGATAGTTGCGAAAATGGCTGTACTGCTCCATGCGGATCGTGTCGGCGAGCTCGTCGCGGCTTTTGCCCTGCGCGATCCCGGCGCGCACCGCAGCGAGGAAATCCTGGTGCATCTGGGCGTACTCGAGCACGTCCTCGCGCGTGGCAACGTCACCGTGTCCTCCCAGGTAGATGTCCACGTCCATCGCCGCGGCCTTCCTCAATAGCGCGATCCAGCCCTCCACCGACGGGGTGAACGAGTAATTGGACCAGTTGCGGCGCGAGAACGGCCCGCCCATGAACAGCGTTCTCGCGTGCGGGAAATGGATCAGCGTGTCGCCCGGATTCTGCCCCGGCCCGAGGTGCATCAGCTCCACCGTGCGCCCGCCGAGGTGGATCGTGAAGCGCGAATCGAAAGTCACCTCGGGCAGCAGTAGCTCGAGCTCCCCCTGCTCGAGGTTGTGGCGCGTGAAGTAGGCGAGGCGGCGCTTGACCTCGTCCGTGTAGTACTTCTGCATCATACCGCGCGTGTCGCGGTGCGAGACGATCACCGCGCCCTCGGCCTTGAACACCGGGTTACCGAGGAAATGATCGCCGTGCGCGTGCGTCACCACCGCCCAGCGGATCGGCTTGTCGGTGATCCTGCGGATCTCGGAAAGCAGCCGGCGCGCGTCGGCCGGGTGCTGCTGGGTGTCTATGACGAGCACGCCCTCCTCGGTCACCAGGAACGCCGAGTTGGACGAGCCGTCGTTCCAGTAGAAGTAGAGATCGGGAGCGACGCGCTTGAGCTGCGGCGGGTGCGATTTCGCCGCCGGCTTGAGCGCTTCTGGGGCGAGTTTGCCCAGTTCCTGCGAATACTGCGCGCCCGCGCCTCCGGCGGCGGCGAGCGCGGCGGCGGCGAGCGCCGCCGCCACTATCCTTCCCTGTCCCATGGTCTCCTCCCGTGGAAGCGCGGCCGAGCGCAGCGGCCTCTGACGGCGCGCTGTGTCTCGTCATACTTGCGGATTGATGCGCTCGAGCTTGGAGTGCAGCTTGTTCAGCGCATTGATGTAGGCCTTGGCCGAGGCCACCACGATGTCGGTGTCGGCGCCCTGCCCGTTGACGATGCGCCCGCCCTTCGCCAGGCGCACCGTCACCTCGCCCTGCGAATCGGTGCCGGTGGTGATGTTGTTGACCGAATAAAGCAGGAGCTGGGTTCCGCTGCCCACGATCGCCTCGATCGCCTTGAAGGAAGCGTCCACCGGGCCGCTGCCCTTCGCCTCGGCGCGCTTCTCGGCGCCGTTCTCGGTGATCACCACCTTCGCGTAGGGCGCCTCCCCGGTCTCGGAGTGCGCGGTGAGCGCGACCAGCCGGTAGTGTTCGTTGACGACGTGCTCGAGGTTCTCCTCGGTGATCAGCGCGTGCAGATCCTCGTCGAAGATCTCGTGCTTCTTGTCGGCGAGCTCTTTGAAGCGCTTGAACGCGGCATTCAACTGCTCCTCCGACTCGAGCACGATGCCCAGCTCCTGCAGCCGCTGGCGGAAGGCATTGCGACCGGAATGCTTGCCGAGCACCAGGCGGTTCGCTTTCCAGCCCACGTCCTCGGCGCGCATGATCTCGTAGGTGTCGCGGCTCTTGATCACCCCGTCCTGATGGATGCCGGACTCGTGCGCGAAGGCGTTCGCGCCCACGATCGCCTTGTTGGGCTGCACCGGAAAGCCGGTGATGCCAGCGACGAGGCGGCTCGCCGGCACGATCTGGGTAGTGTCGATGCCGGTGTCGCACGGGAAGACGTCCTGGCGCGTGCGCACCGCCATCACGATCTCCTCGAGCGCGGCGTTGCCGGCGCGCTCGCCGAGACCGTTGACGGTGCATTCGACCTGGCGCGCCCCGGCGAGTACCGCGGCGAGCGAGTTGGCGACCGCGAGCCCGAGATCGTTGTGGCAATGTACCGACCATACCACTTTGTCGGAATTGGGAACGCGCTCGCGCAGCTGCCGGACCAGGGCTCCGAACTGCTCGGGCAGGGTGTAGCCTACGGTGTCCGGAATGTTGATGGTGGTCGCGCCGGCCTTGATCACCCGCTCGAGGATGCGGCACAGGAAGTCGATGTCGGAGCGGCCCGCGTCCTCCGGCGAGAACTCGACGTCGTCGGTGTAGCCGCGCGCCCACTTCACCGCGCGCACCGCCTGCTCGATCACCTGGGAAGGCTCCATGCGCAGCTTCTTCTCCATGTGGATGGGGGAGGTCGCGATGAAAGTATGCAGGCGCGGGCGCAGCGCCGGGCGGATCGCCTCGCCGCAGCGCCGGATGTCGTTCTCGTTGGCGCGCGCGAGCCCGCACACGGTGCTCTCCTTGATGATCGAGGCGACCGCGCGCACCGCCTCGAAGTCGCCGTCGCTCGCCGCCGGAAACCCGGCCTCGATCACGTCCACGCGCATGCGCTCGAGCTGGCGCGCGATGCGCAGCTTCTCCTCCCGGGTCATGGATGCACCCGGGCTCTGCTCGCCGTCGCGCATCGTGGTGTCGAATATGATGAGCTTTTCCTTGGCCATGGATCTCTCCGCTCCGCGCCCCCCGTCCCGGCGCGAGTGGCGCGCATGAAAGGTTAAAGTCTACCGCCGCAGCCGGGGCCGCGGCGCGATAAAACAAGCGATGATGGGTGTGGGAGTCTGTGCGCCTTAAAGGCGCAGCAGCAGGCCGGCCAGAAAGAGCCCGGCGGGAAGGGGAAAGGCGCTCGCCTGCTTCGCGCGATCCATGCCTAAAACTATAACGGCTTTCCGGCCGGCCGGCAACCCCGGCAGCCTACGCGGAGGCGGCGGGCGGGCGTCCCGCGGTGCGCGATTTCACCAGCTCGTAGATCCAGATCGCGTAGCCCGAGAGCCCGTAGCCTGCGAACAGGATGAACAGCATCTCCGGCAGGGTGTTCGAGAACATGAACAGCGCCACCAGCCCGAAGGTGATCGCGACCACCGCCGAGAACGGCACGCTCTTCCGGAGGTTGATGTCCTTGCCGCTGTAGAACTTGAGGCTGCTCACCATGGTGAGCCCGGCGAACACGGTGACCGCCCACGCGAGCCACTTCACGTCCGAGCCCCGGATCTGGTGCTCGTTCATCGCCCACACCAGGCCCGCGATCAGGCAGGCGGCGGCGGGGCTCGGCAGCCCCTGGAAGAAGCGCTTGTCGGCAACATCGAGCGTGGTGTTGAAGCGCGCGAGCCGCAGCGCCGCGCACGCGCAGTAGATGAAGGCGGCGATCCAGCCGAGCTTGCTGGTGAGCCAGGGTCCGAGCCATGCCAGCTCCTTCATGGAAGCGAAGTCCTTGAGCGCCCAGACGTAGACCACCAGCGCCGGCGCGACACCGAAGGACACCATGTCGGAGAGGCTGTCGTATTCGGCGCCGAACGCGCTCTGGGTGCGGGTGAAACGCGCCACCCGTCCGTCGAGCCCGTCGAACACCATCGCCACGAAGATCGCCATCGCCGACTGTTCGAAGCGCCCGCCCATCGCCTGCACGATCGCGTAGAAGCCGGCGAAGAGCGCGACCGTCGTGAACAGGTTCGGCAGCCAGTAGATGCCACGCCGCGCGAAGCGCGACCGGATGAAGAGCTTGTGTTCGCGCGGCTCGTACATTCGTCAACCGTGAATCGTCCGCCGCCTGCCGATCCACGAGACGCCATTCACGATTCGCGCCCTCAGGGCAGCAGCGCGAGGAGGCTGCTGCCGGCGTACACCTTGTCGCCCATCGCCGCGAGCGGACGCGACTCCAGCGGCAAGTAGAGGTCGAGCCGCGAGCCGAAGCGGATGAACCCGTAGCGCTCGCCGCGCGTAAGCCGCTGCCCGGCGCGGGCATAGCACAGGATGCGGCGCGCGACGAGCCCCGCGATCTGCACGCAGGTGACGTCCGCGCCGCCCGGGGTGCGGATCCAGAGCGCCGCCCGCTCGTTTTGGAGCGAGGACTTGGCGAGGGCGGCATTGAAGAACCGGCCCCGGTGATACCACGCTTCGCGCACCTCGCCCTCGACCGGGCTGCGGTTGGAGTGCGCGTTGAACACGTTCATGAACACGCTCATCTTCAACGCCTCGCGCTCGAGATAGGGGTCGCGCGCTCGCTCCACCGCAACCACGCGGCCATCAGCGGGCGAGACCACTGCTTTCGGGGTCTGGGGAACCGCGCGCGGGGGATCGCGGAAGAACTGCACCATGAAAGCGACGAGAAGCCACAGCGCGGCGGCCCAGCCGGGGCCGGCGAGCCATTGCACGGCCGCCGCTGCCGCGACCGATCCCGCGATGAACGGCCAGCCCTCGCGGGCGATGATCGGGTGCGGGTAGGCGATGGCGCGGTCAGGCGCCGGGCGCGAGGCGGAAGGCGTGCCCGCCACTGCTTTCGTCTCTTCGCTCCTCACTCCTCGCTCCCCGCTAATTTCTGGACTGGTCCACCAAACGGTTCTTCTTGATCCAGGGCATCATGTCGCGCAGCTTCGCGCCCACGATCTCGATCGGATGCTCGGCGCCGCTGCGACGCATCGCCTTCAGTACCGGGGCCCCAGCGCGGTTCTCCAGGATGAACTCGCGCGCGAACTGGCCGGTCTGGATCTCGTGCAGGATCTTGCGCATCTCCGCGCGCACCTGCTCGTTGATCACGCGCGGGCCGCGGGTGAAGTCGCCGTACTCCGCGGTGTTGGAGACCGAGTAGCGCATGTTGGCGATGCCACCCTCGTAGATGAGGTCCACGATCAGCTTGACCTCGTGCAGGCACTCGAAGTACGCCATCTCGGGAGCGTATCCGGCCTCGACCAGCGTCTCGTACCCGGCCTGAATGAGCGCGGTGAGCCCTCCGCACAGCACCACCTGCTCGCCGAAGAGATCGGTCTCGCATTCCTCGCGAAAAGTGGTCTCGATCACGCCCGCGCGCGCCGCCCCGATCGCCGCCGCGTAGGAGAGCGCGAGATCGCGCGCTTGCTGGCTCGCGTCCTGATAGACCGCGATCAGAGAAGGCACCCCGCCGCCCTGGGTGTAGGTCGAGCGCACTAGGTGCCCGGGACCCTTGGGCGCGATCATGATGACGTCGAGGTCGGCGCGCGGCTCGATCTGCTTGAAGTGGATGTTGAAGCCGTGGGCGAAGGCGAGCGCGGCCCCGCGCTTGATGTTGGGCTCGATGTGATCGCGGTAGACTTGCGGATGGTGCTCGTCCGGCAGCAGAATCATCACCACGTCGGCTGCCCGCACCGCCTCGTCCACTTCCTTCACGGCAAGCCCTGCGTTCTTCGCCTTGGTCCAGGAGGCACCTCCCTTCCTCAGCCCCACCGTCACCTTGACGCCAGAATCCCTCAGGTTGTTGGCGTGGGCGTGCCCCTGCGAGCCGTAGCCGATGATCGCCACATGCTTGCGCTTGATGAGCGAGAGATCGGCGTCCTTGTCATAGTAGATTTTCATCGTTCCCTCTGCGTTGCGTGAAGAGCGCTGGGTACAGGGCGAAGGCAAAGGGGGATCGGCCGCCTCTTGCCTTCGCGCGCCCGCCCTCTCCTCTCACTAGACCCTCAAAATCCGGTCGCCGCGTCCGATACCGGAGGCGCCGGTGCGCACTGTCTCCAGAATCGCGCTGCGGTCTATCGCCTTGAGGAAGGCGTCGAGCTTGGAGCCGGTGCCGGTGAGCTCGATGGTGTAGTCCTTGTCGGTGACGTCAATGATGCGCCCGCGGAAGATGTCGGCCATGCGCTTCATCTCCTCGCGGTCCTTGCCCACCGCGCGTACCTTGACGAGCATCAGCTCGCGCTCGATGTGGTCGCCATCGGAAAGATCAACCACCTTGACCACGTCGATCAGCTTGTTCAATTGCTTGGTGATCTGTTCGATCACATCGTCGGAGCCGGCAGTGACGATGGTCATGCGCGAGAGCGTCGGGTCCTCGGTGGGCGCGACGGTGAGCGACTCGATATTGTAGCCGCGTGCGGAGAACAGTCCCGCCACGCGCGAGAGCGCGCCGGCCTCGTTCTCGAGCAGGACCGAGATGATGTGCCTCATACCAGGATCATCTCCGAAAGTCCCTTGCCTCCCGGCACCATCGGGAACACGTTCTCGGTCTGGTCGGTGACGAAGTCCATGAATACCAGGTCTTTCTTGCGCGAGAACGCCTCCTTCAGCGCCGGCCCCACGTCCTCCGGTTTCTCGATCCTCATGCCGACGTGCCCGTAGGACTCGGCGAGCTTCACGAAGTCCGGCAGCGCGTCCATGTACGACTCGGCGTAGCGGTTGCCGTGGAAGAATTCCTGCCACTGGCGCACCATGCCCATGTACTTGTTGTTGAGGTTGACCACCTTGATCGGCAGCCGGTACTGCTTGCAAGTAGACAGCTCCTGGATGCACATCTGGATCGAGGCCTCCCCGGTCACGCACGCCACCGCGGCCTTGGGATGCGCGAGCTGCACGCCCATCGCGGCCGGTAGCCCGAAGCCCATGGTGCCGAGGCCGCCCGAGTTGATCCAGCGCCGCGGCTTGTCGAACTTGTAGAACTGCGCGGCCCACATCTGGTGCTGGCCGACGTCGGAGGTGATGAAGGCGTCGCCGCGCGTCACCTCGTAGAGTTTTTCGATCACGTACTGCGGCTTGATGATCGGGCTCGATCGGTCGTACTTCAGGCAATCGCGCGAGCGCCATAGCTCGATCTGCGCCCACCAGCTCTTGAGCGCCTCCGCGTCGGGCTTCTCCGTGCCCGCCTCGAGCTGCCGGATCAGCTCGCGCAGCACCTCGCGGACATTGCCCACGATCGGGATGTCCACCTTCACGCGCTTGGAAATCGAGGACGGATCGATGTCTATGTGGATGATGGTGCGCGGCTCCTCGAAGAAATGCCGGGGATTGCCGATCACGCGGTCGTCGAAGCGCGCACCGATCGCGAGCAGCACGTCGCAGTGCTGCATCGCCATGTTCGCCTCGTAGGTCCCGTGCATGCCGAGCATGCCCAGGAACTGCCGGTCGGTCCCCGGATAGGCGCCGAGCCCCATCAGGGTGTTGGTGCAGGGAAACCCGAGCATTTTCACAAGCCGGGTGAGCTCTTCCGCAGCGCCGCCCAGCACCACGCCGCCGCCGGTATAGACCATCGGTCGCTTCGCTTTCATCAGCGCCTGGATCGCCTTCTTGATCTGCCCGGCGTGGCCCTTGGTGACGGGGTTGTAGGAGCGCAGCGAAATGGTCTCGGGATAGTGGAACTCGGTTCTTGCCGTGGTCACATCCTTCGGGATGTCCACCACCACCGGCCCGGGGCGGCCGGTGGAAGCGATGTAGAAAGCCTTCTTCATGGTGAGCGCGAGGTCCTTCACGTCCTTCACCAGGAAGTTGTGCTTCACGCACGGGCGCGTGATGCCGACGGTGTCGCATTCCTGGAACGCGTCCTGGCCGATGGCGTGGGTCGGCACCTGGCCGGTGATGATGACGTGCGGAATGGAGTCCATGTAGGCGGTGGCGATGCCGGTCACCGCGTTGGTGACGCCCGGACCGGAAGTGACGAGCGAGACGCCGACCTTGTCGGTCGAGCGCGCATAGCCGTCGGCGGCGTGCACCGCGCCCTGCTCGTGGCGCACCAGGATGTGCTTGACCTTGTTCTGCTTGAAGAGCTCGTCGTAGATGAACAGCACGGCCCCGCCGGGGTAGCCGAACACATACTCGACTCCCTCCTCCTGGAGGCAGCGCACCACGATTTCAGCGCCGGTGAGTTCCATGAACTGGTCAAGTCCGATCCGGAAACGTGTTACGTTACCGGTTGCGGCCCGCGAGGTCAAGCAAAATCTCCCTGTAAACAGCAGGATAGAGCGGAGCGCGGGGCCACCGGCGTCGCTTGCGCCGCGCGGACGTTTTGCTAAGATGCCCCGGACCCGGCGGGCGCAAGTGCAGGAGCGGCCCGCACAAGCCACGCCGCGCGCACGAGACGGCGGCGGATTCCAACAAGGGCACCACTCCTGGCCACCCGCAAAGAACTATCGGATTTTCTGGCCGAGGTCGAGCGCCGCGCCTACAAGCAGGCCCTCTTCGCCGTGCGCGACAGCCACGGCGCGCTCGACATCGTGCAGGAAGCGATGCTCAAGCTCACCGAGAAGTACGGCGCGCGCCCGGCTCGCGAGCTGCCGCTGCTCTTCCAGCGCATCTTGCAGAACACGATCCGCGACTTCTACCGCCGCCAGAGGGTGCGCGCGCTGTGGACCACGCCGGTTTCGCAGCTCTTCGGGGCGGGGGAGGAGGCCGATCCGCTGGAAACTTTGGAAGTGCCCGACGACTCCAAATTTTCGGAGCCTCCTGCCGAGCAGCTGCAACGCTCGCAAGTGCTTGCTTTGATTGAAAAAGCGCTGGAGAGACTGCCGGCCCGTCAACGGCAGGCCTTCCTCCTGCGTTATTGGGAAGAACTCGACGTCGCGGCGGCGGCGAAAATTATGGGTTGCTCGGAGGGGAGTGTGAAAACGCACTGCTCACGGGCGGCTCACGCGCTTGCTGCGATGCTGAAAAAACAGGGGATCAAGCTATGAACCTGCCAGAGCACGAGCTGGCCAGGAGCATCGTCCGTCACCTCGACTACGGCGTGGAGCACCTCGATGCGGGCGTGCGCGAGCGCCTGTTCGCCGCACGCAAGGCGGCGCTCGAGCGCTACCGCGAGCAGCCCGAGCCGGTATTCGGGCTTGCATGGGCCGGCGCGGCCGCGGCGCGCGTCACCGGCCACCGCCTCTACGGCGCGCGCCACTTGATCGCCGCGGCCGCGCTCATCCTCGCGCTGGTGGGTGTCGCCTACTGGCAGAGCACGGGACCAGCGAACGAGCTGGCCGAGATTGACGCAGGCCTGCTCACCGACGAGCTGCCGATCAACGCCTATCTCGACAAGGGCTTCGATTCATGGCTAAAGCGCTCGTCGCGTTGATCGTCTGGCTATGGATCGCGTTTCCGGCAGCCGCCGCACAAAGCAAGTCCGAGGCCAAGAAGCCGCCCGTGCGGCCTGCCTGGTCTGAGCTGACGCCCGCGCAACAGACGATCCTCGCCCCGCTCGCCTCCGAGTGGGACAAGATGGACGCCACGCGGCGCAAGAAGTGGATCGCGATCGCCGAGCGCTATCCCAAGATGAAGCCGCAGGAACAGCAGCGGCTGCAGCGGCGCATGGCCGAGTGGGCCAAGCTCACTCCGGAACAGCGACGCGCGGCGCGCGAGAAGTACCAGACGCTCCAAAAGCTTCCGCCCGAGAAGCGCCGCGAGGTGAGGAACCAGTGGCAGCGCTACCAGCAGTCGCTCGCCGCCAATCCCGAGATCTCCTCTTCCGATCCTCCCGCTCCGCCCGAAGCCCCTGCCCCCGAGGCGCGGCCCGCACCGGCGGCCTCCGCAGAAGTGCCGGCGCCCACCACCCAGCAGTGAGGGCGCCCTGCAAAATGAAACGATCCCGCCGGCCCGCTGTTTTCAAGGACGGCGCGCAGTCGCGAGAGGCCTGCCGGCCTCGCTCGCGCCCGGACGCCCTTGCGTCAAGCTCCTGAGAGCGCGCCGCCCGAGGCGGCCTGCGCCGGTCTTGCGCGGCGCGCGTTCGCCCTGGGCTACGAGGCATTGTTGCTCGGGGCTGTGCTCCTCGCGGGCTCGCTGCCGTTCGTGCTGTTCGCGCAAGGCGCCGACCGCATTGCCCTGCGGCCGCTGTTCCAGCTCTACCTCGTCGCGCTCGCCGGGCTCTACTTCGTGTGGCAGTGGTTGCGCGGGGGACAGACGTTGGCGATGAAGACCTGGCGCATGCGTCTCGTCACCCGCAGTGGCGGAGCGCTCGACCTGAGGCATGCGCTCGCGCGCTATGTATTCGCCCTCGCCGGAACTCTTCTCTTCGGCCTGGGCTTCGTGTGGGCGTTGCTCGACCGCGAGCACCAATTCCTGCACGATCGGCTCGCCGGCACGCGCATCGTGAACTGCTGACCGGCGTTGCTCGCGGCTCGAAGCTCGAGGTCGGAGAGAGCCACGAACCGATGGTTCTCGCCTTGAACCTTGAACTCGGAGCTAGCGCCGTTCCTGCCACCAGATCATCGCGAGCGCGATGGAAAGGAAGATCGCAGTCGGCAGAATCGCGGCGGCGAACGGAGGCCAGTCGTTGAGCAACCCGAGGTGCGAAGAGAGGCGGCCCATGAAGTGGAACACGAGCCCCAGCATGATGCCGGCGAAGATCTTGGCGCCTACACCCGCCTGCCGGCTCTGGAAGTGCGCGAACGGCAGCGCCAGCACCATCATCACCAGCACCGCCAGGGGATAGGTGAGCTTGGACCACAGCGCGATCTCGTAGCGCAGCGCCTTCTGCCGGTTCTCCTTGAGGTGTTGCGCGTAGGAATAGAGGTTCCATGCCGACATCTGCTCGGGCCTGACCAGCAGCACGTTGATGAGCTCGGGCTCGAGCACCGATTGCCAGCTTGCCGCCGCAACCTCCCGCACCGTGGTCTTCATGTCGTCGAACAGCGTCTGCGACACCTCCTCGAGCAGCCAGCGGCGCTCGCCTTGGTATAGGCCACGCCGGGCATGACTGATCGAGCGCAGGCGATAGGCATCGTCGAACTCGTAGATCCTCACGCCGCGCAGAGTGGCGTCGGGCAACACCTCGGCGACGTTGATGAAGCTCCTGTCGTCTTTCACCCATAACCCGGAGCGGAACTCCTGGGCGACCAGCCCGGTGATTGCCTGCGAGCGCACGCGCTGCGCGAGCTGCTCGGCGGGCGGCGCGATGAACTCCCCGAACACGAAGGTGAGCGTGGCGAATCCGAGCCCGATCGCGGCGAGCGTGGCGGCGAAGCGCGCGGTGGATACGCCCGAGGTGCGCATCACGGTGTACTCCGATCCCGCCACCAGCTGGGCGAGGGCGAACAACGTTCCGATCAGCACCGCGACCGGGAACAGCTCGTAGACATGGTCCGGCACCGAGAGCAGCACGTAGAGCAGGATCCGGCGCAGACTGTAGGCGCCGCGCCCGAGATCCTTCAACTGCTCGACCAAATCGAAGAACGCGAACAGCATCACCAGCGCCGCGAACACCAGCGCGGTGGCGGCGCCGATCTCGGCCGCGAGGTAGCGGCGGAGCGTTCTCATCGCACCAGGCGGAACAGCGAGTAGACCGCGAGCCGCCGGTAGAACAGCACGGCGAGCAGCACGAGCATCGCTGCGTGCACCCCGAGCAGTCCGGCCGCGAACGAGAGCCGCGACTGCGCAATCGAGGCCTGGGTGATGGAGAGCAGATTGCTGTAGGTCATGTAGATCAACAGCGCCAGCACGAGGTTCATCGAGCGCCCGGCCCGGGGATTGACGAAGGAGAGCGGAATCGCGATCAGCGAGAGGACCAGCGCGGCGGCGGGCAGCCCGAGGCGCCACGAGAGCTCGGCCAGGTGCGCTGGCGTGGGCTGGCGCAGCAGCTCGATCGTGGACACCGATTTGGTGGTGGGCGCGCGCGGGGCTTTCGCCTCCGCGGTCTCGATCCTCATCGCATAGCGCTCGAACTCGTAGATCTTGTAGCCGGCGGCCCCGGGCTCGCCCTCGTAGCGCCGGCCGTTCACCAGCACGAGGAACCGGTCGCCGTTCTGCGCCACTTCCTGAAAGCCGCGCGCTGCGACCATCACGCCCTGTCTCTCGTGCTGGGTCGAGCTCACGAACACGTTGGCGACGAGATTCTGCGTGCCCGAGACCTCTTCCACGAAATACACGCGCTCGGCCTGGCGCGACTCGCGGAACACTCCCGGGGTGACCGCCGATACGTCGTCGCGGCTGTCCATGAGCCGCCGCATTTCCTCGCTGTTCGCCACCGCCCAGGGCGAGAGCACGAGCGAGAGCGTGGCGATGACCAGCACCAGGGGCGAGGCGAACATCAGCACCGGTCGCACCCATTGCGTGAGGCTCACGCCGCACGAGAACCAAACCACCATCTCGGAATCGCGGTAACTGCGCGTGAGCGTCATCAGCACCGCGATGAACAGCGTCAGCGAAAGCAGTACCGGCAGATAATTGATGAGCGAGAAGCCGAGCAGCGCCGTGACCCCGGCAGTGGTGATGGCGCCGGTAGCCGCCTGGCCGAGCAGGCGCACGAGCTGGGTGGTGAGCGTGATGCCGACCAGCACGAAAAAAGTCGCCAGCGCGGCGCTCGTCAGCTCGCGCAGCAACGCGTTGCGGAAGATCATCGTGCGGCCGCGATCAGCTTTGACTTTTCACCGGGAATACGCAAATAATCAGGAACCTACTCGATGCGGAGCGTAACGTGGAATTTAGCATAAAAAGCGTGCCGCCGCAGAGCGCGCGCACCGGCTGCGTGGTGGCCGGCGTATTCGAGCCGCGCCAGCTCACCCAGGCGGCGGCGCAACTCGACCGCGCCTCCCGCGGCTACCTCTCCCGGCTGCTGCGCCGCGGGGACCTGCAGGGCCGGGCCGGAGCGACGCTGCTGCTGCACAACGTCCCCAACGTCG
Source organism: Burkholderiales bacterium (assembly GCA_035574195.1). Taxonomy (GTDB): domain Bacteria; phylum Pseudomonadota; class Gammaproteobacteria; order Burkholderiales; family SG8-41; genus SG8-41. Next base: position 36,923 of record DATLZE010000086.1, read on the forward strand.
CCGCCGAGCGCGTGCTGCTGGTCGGGCTCGGACGCGAGGCCGAATTCGGCGAAAGACAGTACCGCGAGGCGGTCGCGGCCGCGATCCGCGCGCTCAACGCGACCGGTGCGGGCGAGGCCGCGCTCCACCTCACCGATCTCGAGGTCGGCCGGCGCGATGCGGCGTGGAAGGCGGCGCACGCGGTCATGGTCGCGCGCGAGTGCGCATACCGCTTCACCCGCATGAAGAGCAAAGACGAGGAGCCGAAGCCCGCGTTGCACCGCCTCGATCTCGCCTTCGGCGCCCGCGCCGCCGCCCGCGCGGCTGCCGGCCTCGAGCAGGGGCTCGCGGTGGCGCACGGCGTCGCGCTCGCGCGCGACCTCGGGAACTTGCCCGCCAACGTGTGCACGCCGTCGTACCTCGCCGAGGAGGCGCGCGCGCTCGCCAAGCGCTATCGCATGAAGGTACAGGTGCTCGAGCGCGAGGACATGGAAAAACTGGGCATGAACGCACTGCTTTCGGTCGCGCGCGGCAGTGTCCAGCCGCCCAAGCTGATCGTGCTCGAGTATCGCGGCGCAGGAAAGAACGCGCGCCCCCTCGCGCTGGTCGGCAAGGGCATCACCTTCGACACCGGCGGCATTTCGCTCAAGCCTGCCGCCGAGATGGACGAGATGAAGTTCGACATGTGCGGCGCGGCGGCCGTGCTCGGGACGTTGAAGGCGGTGGGGGAAATGCGGCTGCCGGTCAATGTCGTCGGCGTCGTGCCCGCCACCGAGAATATGCCGGGCGGCAGCGCCACCAAGCCCGGCGACATCGTGAAAAGCCTCTCGGGCCAGACGGTGGAGATCCTCAACACCGACGCCGAGGGCCGGCTCATCCTGTGCGATGCGATCACTTACGTCGAGCGCTACCGCCCCGCCGTGCTGATCGACATCGCGACGCTGACCGGTGCCTGCGTGGTGGCGCTCGGACACGTCGCGACGGGACTCTTCGCCAACGACGAGCAGCTCGCGCACGAGCTCCTGGACGCGGGCGAGACCGCGTGCGACCGCGCCTGGCGCATGCCGCTCTGGGAAGAATACCAGGAGCAGCTCAAAAGCAACTTCGCCGATTTCGCGAACGTCGGCGGACGGCCCGCGGGAGCGGTGACCGCAGCCTGTTTTCTCGCCCGCTTCACCCGCAAGCAGCGCTGGGCGCACCTCGACATCGCCGGCACCGCCTGGAAGAGCGGCAAGGAAAAGGGCGCAACCGGGCGTCCAGTGCCGCTGCTCACCCAGTTTCTGATCGGACGGGCGCAACGTGGGCGATGAAGGGAAACGCGATCACCCCCGCTTTCGCGGTTTGCGCCGCTCGCTCCGCACTTTGCATTTGAGTCATGACCCAGATTGATTTCTACACCCGCGTCCAGGACAAGCTCGGGACCGCGTGCCGGATCGCGGCCAAGGCGTTTGCCCGCGGGCACAAGGTGACCGTACTGTGCGCCGACCCGGAGGCGGCGCACCGCTTCGACCGCCTGTTGTGGACCACGCCCGCGATCGGCTTCATCCCGCACTGCGCGCCGGACGATCCCCTCGCGCCGCTCACCCCCGTGATCGTGGACTGGCGCGGCGAGAAGCTCCTCAACGACGAGGTGCTGCTCAACCTGCGCCCCGAATGGCCGCCGTGCTTCAGCCGCTTCCAGCGCCTGATCGAGATCGTGAGCCTCGACGAGACAGACTGCGAGCTGGCTCGTAACCGCTACCGCTTCTACCACAGCCGCGGCTACGAGATCCGCACTCACGACCTCGGCAAAAGCGGCGTGTAGCGTTCGGCGTTGAGGACCCGACTTCGAGCTCGAAGAGGCACCTGGGCCATGAGCGACTCGAGCGCCGGGACTTCTCCCGGCACCGGGCTTCGGATCATCAACTCTTGAGCTTCGAACTCTGAACGTCGAATACCTGGTATGGCCGAGCCGCCGACCCCACGCGACGAGGGCGAAGACCTCCTCAGGCGCGCCGACGCGCTGCTCGCGCGCCGCCGCGGCGCCGCACCCCCCGGGCCGGACGAGTCCGAAATCCCGACGCTCACCGAAGTCGTCGACACCGCCGCTACCGCCGACATCCCGACGCTGACCGAGGTCGTGCCCGCGGAGCCCGCTCCCGCGCGCCCCACCGCGGGCGAGGTGATCGGGCGCGTGCAAATGCAGAACCTCGAGCACGGCGTGTACCAGAAGCTCAAGCGCGATCTCGATCAGGAGATCGCGCGTGTGCTCGAGAGCCGCTTCCTGCCGGATGTCGGCGCCGCGCTCGACGCGGCGCTGCAGAAGGTGGTGCGCGACATCAAGTCCGACATCAACGCGATGGTGCGCGCCTCGATCGAGGAGACGCTGCGCACCCAGCTCAAGAACCTGCGCATCGCGCTCGAGGCGAGGGCCGCGCTGCAGGGCGCAGCGGCGGGCGCCTCCGGTAGTATAATGCCCGCTTTTTCCGCTGCGCCCCCAGCCTCCTCCACCATGGAGCTCGCCAAGAGTTTCGAGCCGGCGGCGATCGAGGCGCGCTGGTACCCCATCTGGGAGAAAAACGGTTTCTTCCGGGCCGGGCTCGACGAGTCGAATCCCCGCCGCTTCTGCATCCTGCTGCCCCCGCCCAACGTCACAGGGACGCTGCACATGGGGCACGCGTTCCAGCAGACGCTGATGGACGCGCTCGTCCGCTACCACCGCATGCGCGGCTACAACACGCTGTGGCAGCCGGGCACCGATCATGCCGGCATCGCGACCCAGATCGTGGTCGAGCGCAATCTGGAGGCCGAGGGCTTGACGCGCGAGAGCCTGGGGCGCGACAAATTCGTCGAGCGAGTATGGCAATGGAAGGAGGAATCGGGCTCCACCATCTCGCGCCAAATGCGCCGGCTCGGCGCCTCCTGCGACTGGGAGCGCGAGCGCTTCACCATGGACGAGGGCCTCTCGCGCGTGGTGACGGAGGCGTTCGTGCGGCTGCACGAGCAGGGACTGATCTACCGCGGCAAACGTCTCGTCAACTGGGACCCGGTGCTGCGGACCGCGGTCTCCGATCTCGAGGTGGAGAGCGAGGAAGAGGACGGCGAGCTCTGGTACATCGCCTACCCCCTCGCCGAAGGCCGGGAGCGGATCACCGTCGCGACCACGCGCCCCGAGACGCTGCTCGGAGACGTGGCCGTGATGGTGCATCCCGAGGACGGACGCTACCGGCACCTCGTCGGAAAAGAGGTCGAGCTCCCGCTCACCGGCCGTCGCATCCCGGTGATCGCCGACCCCGCCGTTGACCGCGAATTCGGCACCGGCGCCGTCAAGGTCACACCAGGACACGACCCGAACGACTTCCGGGTAGGCGAGCGGCACCGCCTCGCGCTGATCAACGTCTTCAACGCCGATGCCTCGGTGCGGCGCCACGCCGAGGTCTTCCTGGTGCCGGGATCCAGCCTGGCGCTACCTCGAAGAGCCGACGGCAGCTACACGGTGCTGCAGCAGCAGGCGGGGCAATACCACGACAACGCGTTGTACATGGACGCGTTCACCCCCGCACAACTGGAGCTCCCCCCGGCCTACGCGGGTCTCGACCGGTTCGAAGCGCGCAGACGCATCGTCGCCGATCTCCGGGCGCAGGGCCTGCTCGTCAAAACCGAAAAATACCGGCTCAAGGTGCCGCGCTGCGGGCGCAGCGGTGCGATCGTGGAGCCGATGCTGACCGATCAGTGGTTCGTGAAGGCGCTGCCGCTCGCCAAGCCCGCGCTCGAGGTGGTGGCGCGAGGCGAAATCCGCTTCGTGCCCGAGAACTGGACCACGATCTACAACCAGTGGCTGGAGAACATCCAGGACTGGTGCATCTCGCGCCAGTTGTGGTGGGGCCATCGCATCCCGGCCTGGTACGACGAAGCAGGCCGCACCTACGTCGCCCGCAGCGAGGAAGAAGCCCGCGCCAAGGCCCGCGCGGCGGGCTACGACGGCCCGCTCGAGCGCGATCCGGACGTGCTCGATACCTGGTTCTCCTCGGCGCTGTGGCCGTTCTCCACCCTCGACTGGCCGCGCGACAACCCGGCGCTGCGCATGTACCTCCCCTCATCGGTGCTGGTGACCGGCTTCGACATCATCTTCTTCTGGGTAGCGCGCATGGTGATGATGACGCTGCACTTCACGGGACGAGTGCCGTTCCGCGAGGTCTACGTGCACGGGCTGGTGCGCGACGCCGAGGGCCAGAAGATGTCGAAATCGAAGGGCAACATCCTCGATCCGCTCGACCTCATCGACGGTATCGGGCTGGAGGCGCTCGTCGAGAAGCGCACTTCGAACCTGATGAATCCGAAGCAGGCCGAGGCGATCGCCGCCGCCACCCGCCGCCAGTTCCCAGACGGTATCCCCGCGTTCGGGGCGGACGCGCTGCGCTTCACCTTCGCCAGCCTCGCCACGCACGGGCGCGACATCAAGTTCGATCTCGCGCGTTGCGAAGGCTACCGTAACTTCTGCAACAAGCTGTGGAACGCCGCGCGCTTCGTGCTGATGAACTGCGAGGGTCGCGACATCGGTCTCGACGAGACGGCCCCGGTCGAGCTCACAGTCGCGGACCGCTGGATCGCCAGCCGGCTGCAGCGGGCGGAAGCCGAAGCGCACCAGGCCTTCCGCGAATACCGCTTCGACAATCTCGCGCGCGCGATCTACGAACTCACGTGGGACGAGTACTGCGACTGGTACGTGGAGCTCGCCAAGGTGCAGCTCGCCGACGCGAACGAGGCGCGCGCCCGCGGCACGCGCCGCACGCTCGCGCGCGTGCTGGAGGCGATCCTGCGGCTCGCCCACCCGGTGATCCCCTTCATCACCGAGGAGCTGTGGCAGCGGGTCGCGCCGCTCGCCGGGAAAATCCCCCCCCGCCCCTCTTTGGAAAGATGGGGAAAAGAAGGAGCGGTCTCGATCATGCTCGCCCCCTATCCCGAGCCGCAGCCGGAGCGCATTGACGAGGCGGCGGAGCGGGAAATCGCGCTGCTCAAGGACCTCACGAACGCCTGCCGCACGCTGCGCTCCGAGATGGGGATCGCGCCCGGCGTGCGGCTGCCGCTGCTGATCGAGGGCGAGCGCGCGCAGCTAGAGGGCTTCATTCCCTACCTCGCCGCGCTCGCGCGCCTCTCCGAAGTGGTGATCGAGAAAAAACTACCGCAGGCCGATGCCCCCGTCTCGATCGTCGGCGGCTGCAAGCTGATGCTCAAAGTCGAGGTGGACGCCGCCGCCGAACGCGAGCGCCTGAACCGCGAGGCCTCGCGGCTCGAGCAGGAGATCGCGCGCGCGCGCGCCAAGCTCGACAACCCCTCTTTTATCCAGCGTGCGCCGCCTCTCATCGTCGCCCAGGAAAAGGAGCGCCTCGCGCGCTTCACTGCCACCCTGGAGAAGGTGAAGGAGCAGCTCGAGCGGCTCGCCTGAGGAATCCGTCGGGGGCGGTTCCGGCGAATTCTCGTGATGATTCATTCGCTGCGCGCGTTCCGCCACCGCGACTATCGGCTGTTCTTCGCCGGGCAGTCGCTCTCCGTCGTCGGCACCTGGATCCAGCAGATCGCCATGAGCTGGCTGGTGTACCGGCTGACGGGTTCGGCGTGGCTGCTGGGGCTGACCGGCTTCGCCGGCCAGATCGCGATCCTCGCACTGGCGCCCTTCGGAGGGCTGTGGGCCGACCGCTTCGACCGCCGCAGGCTGCTGCTCGCCACTCAGGGCGCGGCCATGGTGCCGGCGTTCGCGCTCGCGGCGCTCGCCAACGCCGGCGCGATCGAGGCGTGGCACGTGATCGCGGCGGCGGCCTTTCTCGGTGTCGTGCTCGCGATCGACGCGCCGATCCGCCAGTCGTTCACTCCCGAGATGGTGCCCGCGCGCGAGGATCTGGCGAGCGCGATCGCGCTCAACGGCGCGATCCAGAACGGCGGGCGCATGATCGGCCCCGCGATCGCGGGCGTGCTGCTCGCCGTCTCGAGCGAGGCGTTCTGCTTCCTGCTGAACGGCGTGTTCAAGCTCGCGATCCTCGCGAGCCTCGCGCTGATGCGGCCCGCCCCCCGCCCGAAGGCTGCGGCCGCGATCCGCCTCTGGGCCGGCCTCCGCGAAGGGGCGGCCTACGCTTGGAGCCTGGTGCCGGTGCGGCTGCTGCTGCCTGTGGTGGCGCTCACGAGCTTCATGGCCACACCCTACCAGACGCTGATGCCGATCTTCGCCGCCGAAGTCTTCGCTGGCGGCGCCGACACGCTCGGCTTTCTGGTCGGGGCCGCGGGCCTGGGCGGCCTCATCGCCATGGCGCTGCTCGCCGCGCGCCAGAACGTGCGCGGGCTCACGCGCTGGACCGCCGCAGCCGCGTTCGGAGCAGGTGCTGCGCTCCTCGCCTTCGCCTACTCGAGTGTGCTCGCGCTCTCGCTCGTGCTGATCGCCGCCGTCGGCTTCGGAGTCATCATCACAGCGATGAGCGTCTCCACCATCATCCAGACCATCGCGCAGGACGCGATGCGCGGGCGCGTGATGAGCTTCTACACCATGGCCTTCCTCGGCATGCACCCGCTCGGCAGCCTCGCCGCGGGCGCGGCCGCCTCGGCGATCGGCGCGTCGCACACGCTCGCGATCGGAGGGCTCGCCTGCATGGCGGGAGCGCTGTGGCTGTGGCGCAGGCTGCCTGTGGTGCGCGCCCACATCCGGCCGATCTACGCGAAGCTCGGCATCGGTGCGGATCTTTCGTCACGAGGCTGAAGCGCCGAGAAATCGCGGGTTTCCCCGCGCCTATCCTGGAGCGCTTGCCCACCGGAAGAAGCGCGCAGTTGCGCCTGCGCTCTCCTGATCGGCGCATTCTCCGTGTTGCTGCGTCTCGGTGGCCAATGAGGCGATCGAGCTTCGGATAAATGGCCGGCGAGCCATCCTCCGCCGACCATCGGCCTCTGCGCTCGGGAGCGGGGAAGGGGATGAAGGTCGGGGGATGTCGGGCATCTTTCGCGGCGCTCGTCAATAGCGGGACGGGTCGAAGGGCACTTTGCGCCCGACCAGGCTCTCGAGCAGGATGAGCTCGGCGTCGGTGTGATTCACCACGGGCGCCTTCTCGATCATGCGCGGCATGCCCCTGGGATAGATGTAGCGCGGCTGGTCGTGATGGGCGGTGCGCACCGTTTCGGCCTGGCGCGGGTCGTCCAGCGGCACGAGCTCGGCCTCCCCGTAGCAGGTGCACACGTAGGTGCGGGCGGCCTCGACCTCGACGTAGAGGCCGGTGCCGCGGATGCCGATCGCGGCGGTCGGCGTGCGGATCGTTTTCCTCGCGCCCGGAGGATAGACCGAGAGCAGCGCGCCGGTCACGAGGCGCAACGCCTGCACGATGCGCTCCCCCGAGAGCTCGAGGCGCGTGTCCCCGCGCGCGAGGAACGCGTCGCGCCCGACCACGAAGACGAGCTCCGCATCGCGGCCAGTGGTGATCGCCTGCCCTGGCGCGATCTCCATCCCCGGGCGGGCGAGCCTGCCGTTCACGCGCGCCTCGCCCCGCACCCGCGCAACGCCCTTCGCCACGGCCTCCGCCGCGAGCGCCCGGGAAAGCCCGCCCGCGCCCAGCGCCAGCGCGAGCGAGCGCGCGAGCCAAACCCGCCGCGAACCGCTGGCCGCATCCCGCTTCATGACGTGCCCGAGACAAAAAAGGCCGGTCGCCCGGCCCTTCCAGTCTATCATCCGGCACCGCGGGCGGGCGTTGCGCGTTCTAAATGAACAAGCTGACGTCGGCCTCTCGCGCCATGGGCAGGAAGGTCGCCGCGCCGCAGTACTCCTTCACCTCCGGTATGAAGTCCTCCGGGGCGAAGCCGAAGAGATCTACCGTCATCTGGCAGCCGATCAAGTTCACCCCCGCCTCGATGCACTGCCGGCGCAGTTCCTCGACCCCCGCGACACCCTTGTTCCGGATCGTGCGCCTCATGAGCGCGGTCGCGAGCGAGTCGAACCCGGGCACGAGCCCCTGCACCGCGTTCGGGATGCTCCACTCGATGGCCCTGAGCCAGTGCGGGCCGAACGGCAGCTTCATCGGCATCGCCGGATTGCCGAGCGGGCTCACCTTCAGATGCGAGAGGTCCTTGCGCAGCAACTGCAGGCCGTAGAAGGTGAAGAACACCGAGACGTTCCAGCCGAGGGCGGCGGCGGTGGAGGCGAGGACGAACGGCGGGTAGGCCCAGTCGAGGGTGCCCTTCGTGGCGATGATCGTCAGCGCCGGGGTGCGGCGCTCGCGCAGCTCGGCGAGCTTCTCCTCGAGCTTCTGCGGCAGGATCTCGTCGAGCCGGCGCCGGATGAGGTCTTCGAGCGCCGCGCCCGACGGGGGCTTGTCCACGATCCCTCGCTCCTTGTCGTCCGTTCTCGGCACCCGTGCCGGATCAGCCCGCTCTCATACCAACCGCTCTTCTTATATATGAGAGAGAACTCATATTAGAAAAAATTAGATGCCCTGCCCGGGCCGTTGTCAAGGCCAGCTGGGGCGGCGAAAGTGCGGGCGAGGAAAATCAGGCGGAGCGCGTGAGCAGCGGCTGGCTCGCTGCCCGGCGCACCAGGCTCGCGAGCTCCGCCGGAGCGACCGCGCACGCCTCCGGCGAACGGCCGTGGAAGAAGCGATGCATGCGCGCGTCGAGCTGCTCGAGCGGCGTGTCCCGCAGCGCGTCCTCGAGCTCGGCGAGCAGGCGAGGCGAGAAGCCCGGGAGATCGCCGGCGAACCACAGCTGGCGGATGATGCGCGTCGGAGTCTCGAAGACGACCGCCGCGCGCAGCCTCCCGCCCGCCTCGGCGATGCGCATCTCGGAGGCCGGGCGCGATACCAGGTTGACCCAATCCGGGGTGTCGATCGAGGCGAGTGCCTGCCGGTAGCGCACGTGCTCGGTCAGCCCGAGGTCGCCCTCGCGCAACTCGACATCGAAACCGCTCTCGAAGGCTTCCGCGAGGAGTCGCTTCACTGCGGCGGCATCGGGCCGGCCTCCGAGCAGCCCGGCGAGGCTCGCGAGGCGCTCGCGCGCCGCGGCGAGCACAGGCTCGGAGAGCCCCGCAGCCGACAGCCGCAGCGCCGTCAGAATTCTGCCGGGATCACCCTCGAGCAGTAGCACGCCCTGCACGAGCAGCGCGTGCCCGTGGACGGCTGCGGCGGCCCAGGCGATCCGGCGGCCGTCCACCTCGATGTCGCCGCCCGCGCGCACACGCGCCTCGACCCCGAGCGCGCTCACGCCGGCGGCCGCAGCGTGGCCCGCGCGGCGCAGGATCGCCCGCACGTCGCTCGTGCCGGCCTCGCGCAGGCTGAGGTACAGCCCCCAGCCGAGCTGCCCCTCGTCGCAATAGGCCGCGGCGCCGCTCGTGATGCGCCGCTGCACCGCGATGCGGCTCGCCCGGCAATAGTCGAGATCGAGCTCCTGCTCGGGGCTCTGCCGGCTGCCGATCAGCGCGCACGGGGCGAAGCGCAGGAAGCGCAGGGTGCTCGGAATCTCCTCGGCCTGGCGCGCCTCGAGCAGTGCGCGATCGAGCGCGATGTTCTGCGCCGCGGGGCGCAGTCCAGTGTCGAGGAGGCGCCAGTATTCCGCCATGCCCGTCCGGCTCGCCGCGTTGCGGCCCGCGCGGGCCGCCGGGCGATCACTTCTTCTTCATGAAGAAGACGAACTCGTTCTCGAGCTTTTCCGAGGAAAGCAGGGGGTTGCCGGTCTGCTTGGAGAAGGCCTGGAAGTCCTTGACCGAGCCAGGGTCGGTCGCGAGCACTTTGAGCACCTGTCCGGAGGCCATGTCGGCCAGCGCCTTCTTGGTGCGCAAGATCGGCAGCGGGCAATTGAGCCCGCGCGCGTCCAATTCCTTGTCGAAGTGCATCTTGTTCGCTCTGGGGATTGACGACCGCCTGCTAATTTACGGGCATTCTGCCATCGCCGCAAGCCGGGCGCGCGGCAGCGCCTGTTATATTAGAAAACTCGGATGCTATACTGGCCGCCGGCGCGTGGGACGACGCGACCGGAGGATGTCATGGACTGGATGGAACGGCTCGCCGCCGTCGAGGAGCTGGAGGGCATCGGGCTCGATGCGGGGCTTGTCGCAGCGTGCGAGCGCGAGGCGCACGCCACCGTCGGCCGCGAGATCCGCTTCTCGACTCCCACCTTCAAGACCTATTCGAGCTGCGAGCTCGCGGGCTGCGGCAAGGCGAGCTTCCCGGCTTTCTCGGTCACGGGCCCGGCCTGTGCGCTGCAGTGCGAGCACTGCCGGGCGAAGATCCTCGAGCCCATGATCCCGGCCACCTCGCCCGAAGCGCTCGAGCGCAAGGTGCGGGAACTCGCCGCAACGCGGGAGCTGGGGGGCTTTCTGCTCTCCGGCGGCTCCAACCGACGCAACGAGATCCGCTACGAGCGCTACTATCCCGTGATCGAGCGCCTCAAGCGCGATTTCCCGCATCTCAAGATCGCGGTGCATTCGGCGCTCCTCGACGAGCCGCGTGCGCGCGCGATGGAGGCGGCCGGCGTGGACACGGTCATGATGGATGTCATCGGCGCGCGCGAGACGATCGCCGAGGTCTACCACCTCGACCGCCCCGTCGCGGATTTCGAGGCGACGCTCGCGGCGCTGTGCGCCACCTCGATGCAGGTCGTGCCGCACATCGTGATCGGGCTGCACTTCGGGCGCATCCTCGGCGAGCCCGCCGCGCTCGACATCGTCGCTCGCCACCGCATCCACTCGCTGGTGCTGGTGATCGTCATGCCGTTCTACGCGCGCCCCGCAACCTACTGCACGCCGCAGGCGGAGGAAGCCGGGTGGTTCTTCCTCGAGGCGAGGAAGCGGATCGCCGGGCGGCCGGTGCTCCTCGGCTGCGCCCGCCCGCCCGGGCCCCACCGCCGGGCGACCGATGCCTATGCGGTGCTGGCGGGCCTGGACGGCATCGCCTACCCGGCCGAGGGCGCGCTCGCGGTCGCAGCCGCGATCGGGCGCCCCGCGATCCAGGAGCACGCTTGCTGTTCGGTGAGGACCGGGCGCACGATCCGGCTCGACTCTCCCACGCGGCTTCCCGCATGAGCATGCGCAACGCCGATGTTCTCGTGATCGGGCTCGGCCCGGCGGGCGCCGCCGCGGCGGCGGCGGCCGCGCGCGCCGGCTGCCGGGTGCTTGCGCTCGAGCGCAGGCGCGAGCCCGGCCGCCCGGTCCAGTGCGCGGAGTTCGTGCCGGCGATG
>DATLZE010000087.1:0-4249 GCA_035574195.1 Burkholderiales bacterium
CGAGCGGCTGACCCAGGAGCTGGGGCTCAGCTCCGAGCAACAGGCGCGGCTGCAGGCGATCCTCGACGACACCCGCGAAAAAATCCGCGCGCTCGGAGTGGAGGACCCGGCCGAGCGGCGCAGGCAGGCCGAGCGGCTGCGCGCGGAGTCGCGCACGCGCATCGCCGAGATCCTCGATCCCGCGCAGCGCGCGCGCTACGAGCAGATGACGGCTGCCCGCGCCGGGCGCGCCGCGACCGCGGGCCGCGTCTGGGTGCTCGACGACCGCGGCAAGCCGAAGCCGGTCGCCGTGCGCCTGGGGCTCACCGACGGCACGTTCAGCGAGCTGGTCGCGGGCGAGCTGCAGGAAGGCACGCAGGTGATCGTCGGGGTGCGCGGCGATACGAAAGCGAAGGCCCCGGCGGGCGGGCCGCGCTTCGGGTTCTAGAGGAGGGTCCACAGGCAATGGGGAACGGAATGCACGCCCCGTCCGTTTCCCATTCCCCATTTCCCATGGAACAGCCGCTGATCGCCACCCGCAACCTCGTCAAGGTCTACTACACGCAGGGCGAGCCGGTCGCGGCGCTGCGCGGCGTCTCGCTCGAGATCCGGACGGGCGAGTTCGTGGCGGTGATGGGGCCCTCGGGCTCGGGCAAGTCCACCTTCATGAACCTCCTCGGCTGCCTCGACTCGCCCACCAGCGGCGAATACTACCTTGCCGGGGAGCGGGTGTCCGAGCTCTCGGGCGACGAGCTGGCGGCGATCCGCAACCGCCGCATCGGTTTCGTGTTCCAGAACTTCAACCTGCTGCCCCGCACCTCCGCCCTCGAGAACGTGGAGCTGCCGCTGCTCTACAGCCACTGCCCCGCGGCCGAGCGGCGCCGGCGGGCGCTCGCCCGGCTCGCCGAGGTGGGGCTCTCGGACCGGGCGCACCACCACCCCCAGCAGCTCTCCGGCGGCCAGCAGCAGCGCGTCGCGATCGCGCGCGCGCTGGTCAACGATCCCGTGCTGATCCTCGCCGACGAGCCGACCGGCGCGCTCGACACGCGCACGAGCTTCGAGCTGATGGGGCTGCTGCAGGCGCTCAACCGCGGCGGCATGACGGTGGTGCTGGTCACGCACGAGCGCGACATCGCCGCGTTCGCCTCGCGGGTCGTCGGTTTCCGCGACGGCCATGTGGTGGACGACCGGCGCGTGGAGCCCGCCGACGCCCAGGCGATGCTGCGCGATTTCGAGAGGGCGGCGGCATGACCTGGATCGCCAGCATCCGCATCGCGCTGCGCGCGCTGCGCGTGAACAAGCTGCGCAGCACGCTCACCATGCTCGGCATCATCATCGGGGTGGCGGCGGTGATCACCATGATCGCGGTGGGCTCCGGCGCGCAGGCGCGGGTCGAGGAGCAGATCCGCGGCCTCGGCACCAATCTCATCATCGTGCTGCCGGGCTCGGTCACGGCGAGCGGCGTGCGCATGGGCCTGGGCTCGCGCAACACGCTGACCGAGGACGACGCCTACGCCATCCAGCGCGAGATTCCGGCGGTGCAGGCGGCTGCGCCCACGATCCGCAGCGGCGGCCAGGTGGTGTACGCCAACAACAATTGGTCCACGGTGTTCTACGGGATCACGCAGGAATATCTCGAGGCCCGCAACTGGGTGGTGGCGAGCGGCCGCATGTTCGACGCCGCCGAGCTCTCCGGGGCGGCGAAGGTCGCGCTGCTCGGGGAGACCGTGGCGCGCAACCTCTTCGGCGACGCCGATCCGATCGGCCAGGTGATCCGCATTCGCAAGGTGCCGTTCACCGTGATCGGCACCCTCGAGCGCAAGGGGCAGAGCCTGATCGGGCAGGACCAGGACGACGTCATCCTGATGCCGATCACGACGCTCAGGAGCCGCGTCCAGGCGCAGTCCCAGGGGCGGCAGCGGCCGGTGGGCTCGATCTCGGTCAAGGTGCGCGAGGCCGAGGAGATGAAGGAGGTGGAGGAGGAGATCCGGCGGCTGCTGCGCCAGCGCCACCGCATCCAGCCCGGGCAGGAGGACGACTTCAACCTGCGCAACCTCTCCGAGGTGCTCGCCGCGCGCGAGGAGTCGAGCCGTATCATGGCGCTGCTGCTCGCGGCGGTCGCCTCGGTCTCGCTGCTGGTCGGCGGCATCGGCATCATGAACATCATGCTGGTGTCGGTCACCGAGCGCACGCGCGAGATCGGGCTGCGGATGGCGGTCGGCGCGCGCGCGCGCGACATCCTCTCGCAGTTCCTGGTGGAGGCGGTGACGCTCGCGCTCTTCGGCGGGGTGCTCGGCATCGTGCTCGGCGTCGCCGGCTCGGTCGCGATCGCGCAGCTCGCCCAGTGGCGCGTCGAGCTGCGGCCCGAGGCGATCCTGCTCGCGGTGGGCTTCGCCGCGGCGGTGGGCGTCTTCTTCGGCTTCTACCCCGCGCGCAAGGCCTCGCGGCTCGCGCCGATCGAGGCGCTGCGCTACGAGTGAGCGGCCGCGCGCCGCGGGCCGCGTCTCGAGTCCCGATACCGAAGCGGCACGGAGCCGATCGCGCGACACGCGAGGCCGGAGGCGAGGCACGAAACTCGTGGCGCTCGCGTAGAATGGCGTCCTCGATGGACGCCGCGCTCTATTTGAAGGCCCTCGTCCTCGGCGTCGTGGAGGGCCTCACCGAATTCCTGCCGATCTCCAGCACCGGGCACCTCATCATCGCGGGGCAGCTGCTCGGCTTCGTGGGGGAGAAGGCCAAGGTCTTCGAGATCGTCATCCAGAGCGGGGCGATGCTCGCGGTGCTCTGGGAGTACCGCGAGCGCTTCGCCGGCGCGCTGACGGGGCTGCGCCGCGAGCCCGCGGCACGCCGCTTCGCGGCCAATCTCCTGGTCGCGTTCCTGCCGGCGGCCCTCCTCGGGCTCGCTTTCGGCGGCTGGATCAAGCAGGAGCTTTTTCACGCGGTGCCGGTGGCGGCCGCCTTCATCGCCGGGGGCCTCGTCATCCTGTGGGTGGAGCGCCGCCCGCGGGCAGCGCGCGTCGAGAGCGTGGACGACATGACCTGGCGCGACGCGCTCATGGTGGGGCTCGCGCAGTCGGCCGCGCTCGTTCCAGGCGTCTCGCGCGCGGGTGCGACGATCATCGGTGGCATGCTTCTGGGACTGTCGCGCCGCGCCGCCACCGAGTTCTCCTTCTTCCTCGCGGTGCCGACGCTGATCGCTGCGGGCGGCTACGATTTCTACCGCCATCGCGCGCTGTTCGAGGCCGCCGATCTCGGCGTGCTCGCGGTGGGGTTCGGCGTCTCCTTCGCCGCCGCCTTTCTCTGCGTGCGCTGGCTGCTGCGCTACATCGCGACCCATGATTTTCGCCCCTTCGCCTGGTATCGCATCGCCTTCGGCTTGCTGGTGCTCGCCACCGCCTCTGCCGGCCTGGTCGAATGGTCCCCCTGAGCTCGTGAATCGCGAATCGGGAAGGCGATCGCCGGTGCACCGCCCCCGCCTCCGAGGGCTCGCGATTGGCGATTCCCGACCCGCCGCCTGCGAGTGATTTCGCTCTCCCGCTACGCCGAGCTCTTCCGCGCGCCCGAGCTGCGGGCGACGTTCGCGGCCTCGATCCTCGGGCGGCTGCCGATCGGGGTCGCCACACTCGCCATCCTGCTGTTCGTGCAGGCGCGCGCGGGCTCCTTCGCCCTCGCGAGCCTCGCCGCCGCCTGCTACGTGCTGGGGCTCGCGGCCGCCGCCCCGCTGCTGGGGCGCGTGATCGGCCGGTTCGGCCCCCGGCCGGTGCTGGCGGCGTGCGCGGTGGCCTACCCCCTGATGCTCCTTGCGCTCGTCGGGCTCGCGCTCGACACCGCGGCTGCCGCGGCACTCCCCGTCGCGGCGCTGCTCGCCGGGGCGGTGCTGCCGCCGATCACGGCGTGCATGCGCGCGCTCTACCCGCGCCTGGTGTCCGACGTCGGCCTGCTCTCGGCCGCCTACTCGGTGGATTCGGCGCTGGTGGAGGCGATTTTCATCGCCGGACCGGCACTGGTATCCGCTTTCATCGCCCTGGAGGCGCACGCCGCAGCGGTGCTCTTCGCGGCCGGCTGCGGCGCAGCCGGTGCCGCGATCTTCCTGCGCTCGCCGGGCGTGCGGCGCTGGAGCGTGCGGCCGACAGGCGCGCGCCGCGCGCTGCCCGGGGCGTGGCGCTGCGCCGGGCTGCCCGCGGTGTTCGCGGCGACCTTTTTCTACTCGGCCGCCTTCGGCCTCTACGAGATCGCGGTCGTCGCGCGCGCGACCGATCACGGCAGCCCC
>DATLZE010000088.1:0-5777 GCA_035574195.1 Burkholderiales bacterium
GCCGCAGCCGCCGGTGGTGGCCGCTGCGCCGGCAGCCGTGCGGCCGGCGGCGCCCGCGGCGGGCGCCAAGGAATACGGTCCGATCCAGCGCGGGGAGACGCTCGGCAAAATCGCGAAGAGCGTGATGCCGGAGGGCGTGACGCTCGAGCAGATGCTGGTCGGTCTGTATCGCAGCAATCCCGACGCCTTCGTCCGCAAAAACCTGAACCTGGTGCGCGCCGGTAAGGTGTTGCGCGTGCCCGAGCGGGAGGAGATCGCCGCCATTCCGCGCGCCGAAGCGGCGAAGGAGTTCCGCGCGCACGTAGCCGACTGGAACGCCTATCGCCAGAAGCTCGCCGACGCAGCGGGCACGGTGCCTGCCGAAGGGCGCACCGCGGTGAGCGGCAAGATCGCGGCCTCGGTGCAGGACAAGGCCGCGGCCGGTGAGCCGAAGGACGTGGTGCGAGTGTCGAAGGGCGAGCCGCCCGGCGCGAAGGGCGCGCCGCGCAGCACGGCCGAGCGCATCCGCACGCTGGAGGAGGAGGTGGTCGCGCGCGAAAAAGCGCTCGCCGAGGCGAACGAGCGCATCGCGCAACTCGAGAAGACCATCAAGGAGATGCAGAAGCTGATCGAGCTGAAGAGCCCGGGGCTGGCCGCCGCCCAGCAGCAGGCGCAGCAGGCCGTGAAGCCGGAGCCCGCCCCCGCGCCCAAGCCCGAAGCGGTGGCGGCAGCCAAACCGGAGCCCGCCAAGCCGGCCGAGGCGCCGAAACCGGAAGCGGCGAAGCCCGAGCCCGCCAAGCCGGAGGCGGCAGCAGCGGCGGAAAAACCCGCCGCCGAGGCGCCGAAACCCGAGCCGGTCGCCGCGCCGGAGAAGAAAGCCGCATCCGCGCCCAAGCCCGCTCCCCCGCCGCCCGAGCCCGAGCTGCTCGACCAGATCATCGAGGCGGCGAGCGATCCCCTCTACCTCGCCGCCGGGGGCGGCGTCATCGTGCTGGGGGGGCTCGCGTTCTGGATGGCGCGCCGCCGTCGCGCGCAGGCCGAAGGCGAAGAGCAAGAGCCCGCGCGCGTTGCGCCGAGCCTCGCCCCCGAGGCGCCTGCGGGACAGGTCGCGGCGGCAGCGGCCGCAGCGGCGCCGGCCGACGAAGTGGATCCGCTCGCCGAAGCCGAGGTCTATATTGCCTACGGGCGCGATGCCCAGGCCGAGGAGATCCTCAAGGAGGCGCTCGCGAAGAATCCCGCGCGCGAGGATGTCCAGTTGAAGCTCCTCGAGATCTATTCCGCGCGCAAGGACAAACAGGCGTTCGAGAAGCTCGCCGCCGGATTCCACAAGCTCACCGGCGGCTCCGGCGAGAACTGGCTGAAAGTCGCGGCCATGGGCTATGCGCTCGATCCCGCCAACGCGCTGTATGAGGCCGGCAAGGCGGCGGCTGCGGGCGCTGCAGTAGAGCTCGATCTCGATCTCGGGCTCGCGGGCGAGCCGTCCACCACGACCGACATCACGCTCGAAGCGGGCGCGGTGCAGGAGGCGGTCGGCACCGATACCGCCATGATCGATCTCGGCGCGGTCGCCGCGGCGAAGCCCGAGGAAGCGCCGGCGGGGCCGCTGATGCCGGACTTCGAGCTGGAGATCCCGCCCGCGGGGGGCGAGGCGTCCGCCCACCCCGACATCGTGCTGGAGGCGGCGCCGGCGAAGGACGAGAACGTGATCGACTTCCAGATCGAGCTGCCCAAGGTGGAAGAGACGCCCACGCAGGCCGCGGGCGCTCCCGCGCCGCAGCCCGACGCCGCGCTCGATTTCAAGCTCGAGGTTCCCGATCTCGACCTCGGGGGCGAGCCCAAGTCCGGGACGGCGGGCGGCGAGAAGGACGGGCACTGGTACGACGTGCAGACCAAGTTCGATCTGGCCAAGGCGTACCAGGAAATGGGCGACAAGGACGGCGCGAAGGAGATCCTGCAGGAAGTCCTCAAGGAGGGCGACGCCGAGCAGAAAGCCCAGGCCAAGAGCCTGCTCGACAGCCTGGGCTGAAGCCGGCTCGCGGCGGCCGGATCGAACCGCGGCAGTGCGGCACTGCCGCGGTTTTTCTTTTCGGGATTTTGTCGGGCCGGCAAAATCCCGGGGCAGGACCGCTTGCACGAAATGCGTCAAGGAATTCGCCGGGCGCGAGCCCGGAGAATTCCTCGAGAGCCCGATGGCGAGGATTGCGCTGGGCGTAGAGTACGACGGCAGCCGGTTCTGCGGCTGGCAGACCCAGCCGCAGGGCTGTGGGGTGCAGGACGCGCTCGAGCGCGCGCTCGAGCGCGTGGCTGGCGAGCCCGTCGCCACCGTGTGCGCGGGGCGCACGGACGCCGGCGTGCACGCGCTCGCGCAGGTGGTGCATTTCGACACCGCGGCCGAGCGCCCGGAGTCGGCCTGGGTGAGGGGCGTCAACGCGCTGCTGCCGCCCGGCTGTGCGGTCACCTGGATGCGGGAGGTGCCGCAGGCGTTTCACGCGCGCTACTCCGCGCTCTCGCGCGGCTACCGCTACGTGCTGCTCAACCATCCGGTGCGGCCGGCCGCCGACCGCGGCCGCGTGGGATGGTTCCACCTGCCGCTCGATCTCGACAAGATGCGGCAGGCCGCGCGGCTGCTCGTGGGCGAGCACGATTTCAGCGCGTTCCGCAGCGCGGAATGCCAGGCGCGCACCCCGGTGCGCACAGTGACGCGGCTGGAGATCACGCGCCGCGGCGACTGCATCGTGTTCGACTGCCACGCCAACGCGTTCCTGCATCACATGGTGCGCAATATCGTGGGCTGCCTGGTGTACGTGGGCAAGGGCCGCTATCCTCCGGAGTGGGTGGGGGAAGTGCTCGCGAGCCGCGACCGCTCGCGCGCCGCGCCGACCTTCGAGGCTGCCGGGCTCTATCTCTCGCAGGTGCGGTACGAGGCGCGCTTCAACCTGCCGGAGTCACCGCGCGCGACGCTCGCCGCTGTGGGGCCGTGAAAAGTGAAACGTGAGGCGTAAGACGGGCGGCGTCGTGGCGACGGCGGTGAAAATCTGCGGCATCACGCGCGTGGAGGACGCGCTCGCGGCGGCGCGCGCCGGCGCACACGCGATCGGGCTCGTGTTCTACCGCGCGAGCCCCCGCTTCGTCACGCCGCAGCGCGCGGCGCAGATCGTCCGTCGGCTCCCTCCCTTTATCACCACCGTCGGCGTGTTCGTGGACGCGCCGGCGCAGGAGGTGCGCGCGGTGCTCGCGCAAGTCCCGCTCGAGCTGCTGCAGTTTCACGGCGCCGAGCCGCCCGCCTTCTGCCGGCAGTTCGGCCGGCCGTACGTGAAGGCGGTGCGGGTGCGGCCGGGTGTGGATTTGCTACAATACGCGCGGGATTATCACGACGCCAAGGCGCTGCTGCTCGACGCGCACGTCGAGGGGCTGCACGGCGGCAGCGGGGTCGCCTTCGACTGGAGCCTGATTCCGCCCGATCTGCCGCTGCCGGTCATACTGTCAGGGGGGCTCACCCCGCAAAACGTCGCGCAAGCCGTGCGCCGCGTGCGGCCGAGCGCGGTGGACGTCTCGAGCGGGGTGGAGTCCGCGAAGGGCGTGAAAGACGCGGCTCGAATCGCCGCGTTCGTCAAGGGGGTGCGCAGTGCGGATGTATGACCTGCCCGACGCGGGCGGCCATTTCGGGCCCTACGGCGGCGTCTTCGTCGCCGAGACCCTGATCCATGCGCTGGAGGAGCTGAAGGACGCCTACGCGCGGTTCAGCCGCGACCCCGGCTTCCAGGCCGAGCTCGCATACGAGCTCAAGCACTACGTCGGGCGCCCGAGCCCGGTCTACCACGCGCGGCGCTGGTCGGAGCGCTTCGGCGGCGCGCAGCTCTACCTCAAGCGCGAGGATCTGAACCACACCGGCGCGCACAAGATCAACAACGTGATCGGTCAGGCGCTGCTCGCGCGGCGCATGGGCAAACCCCGGGTGATCGCGGAGACCGGAGCCGGCATGCACGGCGTGGCGGCCGCCACCATCGCGGCGCGCTTCGGCATGGAGTGCGTGGTTTACATGGGCTCGGAGGACGTCAAGCGCCAGGTGCAGAACGTCTACCGCATGAAGCTGCTCGGCGCGACGGTGGTCCCGGTCGAGAGCGGCTCGAAGACGCTCAAGGACGCGCTCAACGAAGCGATGCGCGACTGGGTGACGAACGTCGAGAACACCTTCTACATCATCGGCACGGTCGCCGGCCCCCATCCCTATCCGATGATGGTGCGCGACTTCCAGTCGGTGATCGGCCGCGAGGCGCGGGAGCAGATGCTGGAGCTCGCCGGGCGCCAGCCCGACGTGGTGCTCGCCTGCGTGGGCGGCGGCTCCAACGCGATGGGCATCTTCCATCCCTACCTCGCCGACGAGAGCGTGCGCCTGATCGGGGTGGAGGCGGCGGGCCGGGGGCTCGAGAGCGGAAAGCACGCGGCGAGCCTGTGCGCGGGGCGGCCCGGCGTGCTGCACGGCAACCGCACCTACCTGCTGCAGGACGACGACGGCCAGATCACCGAGGCGCATTCGATCTCGGCCGGGCTCGATTATCCCGGCATCGGGCCCGAGCACGCCTGGCTGCACGACATCGAGCGGGTCGAATACGTCTCCGCCACCGACCAGGAGGCCCTCGACGCCTTCAAGCTGTGCGCCAAGCTCGAGGGCATCCTGCCGGCGCTCGAGCCGGCCCACGTCCTCGGCTACCTGCTCGCGCATCCCGCGGCGTTCCGCGACCGCCTAGTGCTGGTGACGCTCTCGGGGCGCGGCGACAAGGACGTGCCGCTGTATGCGGAGGCGAGCGGCACGCGGCTGGAGGTGGAGGCGTGAGCCGCATCGACGCCATGTTTCGCGCGCTGGTCGCCCGGCGAGAGACGGCGCTGCTGCCCTACCTAACCGTGGGCTATCCGGCTCGAGGGGCGACTGCCCCGCTCGCTCTCGCTCTCGTGCGGGCGGGCGCGGACGGGCTCGAGCTGGGCCTGCCGTTCTCGGACCCGCTGGCGGATGGTGCCACGCTCCAGCGTGCCTGCCAGCGGGCGCTCGACGCGGGCTTTCACCTCGACGACGCGTTCGAGACGGCGCGGCGTATCCGGGCCGAGACCGAGGTGCCGCTGGTGTTCATGAGCTACTACAACCCGGTGCAGCACCGGGGACTCGACCGCTTCGCGAGCGAAGCGGCGGCCGCCGGCGCCGACGGCCTGATCGTGCCCGACCTGCCCCCCGAGGAGGCCGGGCTGCTGCGCGCCGCCTGCCATCGGGCGGGCCTCGTGCTCATCACCATGCTCGCCCCGACCACGCCCGACGAGCGGATGGCCGCAGCCTGCGCCGAGGCTGAGGGGTTCATCTACTGTGTGTCGCTAGTGGGCGTCACGGGCGCGCGCGCGAGCCTCTCCGAGGACTTGCCCGCGTTCCTGGCCCGTGTGCGGCGGCACACGGCACTGCCGCTCGTGGTCGGCTTCGGTATCTCGCGGCCTGAGCACGTGGCCACCGTCGGTCGCTACGCTGAAGGGGCGATCGTGGCCAGCGCACTGGCGGACCTCTTGGAGCGACAGCCGGACGAGCAGCGCGCGGTGGCTGCGGCGGAGTTCGTCCGGTCACTGAAGGCGGCTTGTCGCCGGGATGCCTCGGTAGGGGCGGCGGGACGCCCCGATTGACATGAGTGCGCTCCTCGTCGAAGTCCCGGCCTTCTCGGGGCCGCTCGATCTCCTGTTGACGCTCATCCAGAAGCGCCGCCTCGATGTGACGGCGGTGAGCCTCGCCGCGGTGGCCGACCAATACCTTGAGCAGGTGCTGG
>DATLZE010000089.1:0-2473 GCA_035574195.1 Burkholderiales bacterium
TCGAGGGCGGCCGGCGCGCCGGGCTGCGCGGCGGCCGGCGCGGGCGCGCGCTCGACACGCGCGAGGAGATTTTCCAGTCCGGGGGCGAATATCCAGAGGCCAGCGAGCGCGGCGGCGGCGAGCGCGGCGGCGGCGATCCACCCCCAGCGCACCTCGCGCTCGGAGCGCGGCAGCGCGCGCACATGACCGGGCAGCATCGCCCGTTCGGCGGGGGAGGCACGCCGCTTCTCGAGGTCGAGCAAAACCTGGTTGATGACGCTCATGACAGCCAATAGAGCCATCCGATGCCGCCCGCGGAGACGGCCAGCATGGCGAAACCGAACCACCACCAGGGGCGCCGCGCGCGCGCCGCCGGGGTATCCTTCACCGCGGCGCGCACGTGGTGCGCGCCGACCTGCTGCTCGCCCGCTCCGTAGGCGAGCAGCATCGCCTTGTGGGCGAGGATGTTGACGAGCCGCGGCACGCCGCGGCTCGCGCGGTGCACGAGGCGCGCCGCGCTTCTCGTGAACAGGCGGTTGCCGCGGTAGCCCGCCACCCGCAGCCGGTGCGCGAGGTACTGGTCCACTTCCTCGGGCGCGAGGGTGCTCAGCCGGTACTGGAAGGTGATGCGCTGCTTCAACTGCCGGACCGATTCGCCTTCGAGCTTGCGGTCGAGCTCGGGCTGGCCGAACAGCACCACTTGCAGGAGCTTGCGCTTCTCGGTCTCGAGATTGGTGAGCAGCCGCAGCGCTTCCAGCGTCTCCACCGGCATCGCTTGCGCCTCGTCCAGGCACAGCACCACCGTCTTGCCCTGGCGCGCGAAGTTGAGCAGCGCGCGCGTGATCTCCTTGAGCAGGTGGTGCTGCTCGATGTGGCGCGGCAGCGCGACCCCGAGCTCCTCGGCGATGGCGAAGAGCAGCGCGCGCGGTTCGAGATAGGGATTGGGGATGTAGGCCGAGACGTGGTTGGCGTCGAGGGTGGCGAGAAAGCGGCGGCAGAGCAGCGTCTTGCCGGTGCCCACCTCGCCGGTGATCTTGATGAAGCCCTCGCCGTTCTTCGCCGCCACCAGCAGCGTGTTGAGCGCCTCCTGGTGGGTGTTGCAGGCGTAGGCGAAACTGGTGTCGGGAGTGATCCCGAACGGCATCTCGCGCAGCCCGAAGTGACTCCGATACATGCGGTCGTTCAGTGTCCGGCGTCCGGTGTGCGGTGCCGCAATGCGCCAGGGCCCGCTTCGCAGCCCCGAGCTCGGAACAGCGAACCGCGGGCCCGGAACATCATCTCGGCGCCTGCTGCGCCGGCGCCGGGCGCTCCATGGCGCGGATGCGATCGCGCGTGGCCGAGATGTCCTCTTGCCAATTGCGGTCGCTGTGCACGATGGTGGGCTTGAGCAGGATCACCAGCTCGCTTTTGACCGTGCTCACGTTGCGCTGGCGGAACAGCGCGCCGATTCCCGGGGCATCGCCCGCGCCGGGCACCTGCGAGCGCTCGCTCGCGCTCTGCTCGCGCATCAGCCCCCCGATCGCCACGATGTTGCCGTCCTGCACCCGCACGATGGTATCGGTCTCGTTCACGCTGCTCGAGGCGAGCGGCAGCGTGAAGGTGCCGAGCGTGCCGAGATTGATCGTCTTCTGGCGCTCGACCACCTGGCTCACCTGCGGGCGGATATGCAGGATGATGTTGTTGTTCTCGTCGATCTGCGGCGTCACGTCGAGCGCGATGCCCGAGAAAAACGGCTGGACCGTGATCGTGGGCGAGACCGTCGTGCCGGTTCCTGCGGTCGTCGTGGTGGTGGAAACGTTGGTGACGAAGAAATCGTCGGTCCCCACCTTGAGCACCGCCTTCTGGTTGTTGAGGGTCGCCACCCGGGGGCTGGAGAGCACGTTGACCGCGCCCTGCGTCTCGAGGAACGAGAGCAGCGCAGCGAAATTGGCGGTCTGCAGGGCGAGGCCGAAAATACCGCCTGTCGCAGCGGCCCCGAGCGCGAGCGCGCCCATCGCGACGGCGCTCGAATCCGCCGCGAACTCGGAGCCGCTCAATACCGAGCCGTCGGGCGCGCGCGCCGTGGGCGTCGTAACGGCGCCCTGCCGGTCGAGCACCGTGCCGGGGGTGATGACCCCGGCACCGAAACGGGTTCCGGGCCCGTCGCGGAACGCCGCCCAGTTGATGCCGGCCTGCGCGCCCTCGCGCAGCGTCACCTCGATGATCTTCGCCTCCAGCACCACCTGGCGCTCGACCACGAGCTGCATCTCCTTGAGGAACGATTCCACCGCGCGCAGCTCGGCGGGCAGCGCGCGCACCACCACCACGCCCGACTGGGGGTTGACGATCACGCTGCGGCCATCGGCGGTGCCGACGATGGCGGTGAGCGACTTCACGATGTCGCTCCAGAAATTGCTCTCGGAGGAGGTGGTGACGCGGGTGCTCTCCGCGACCCGCGTGCTCGGCCCCGCGGTCGCGGCCGGCGCCGGCGCGCCCGGCGCGACGCCGGCCGCCG
>DATLZE010000090.1:0-11010 GCA_035574195.1 Burkholderiales bacterium
CACCAGCGCCTCGCTCGCCGAGAAAATGCGCGTCTGCCTCGCGGCACGAGGAGTGAATCCACGCATCGCCGTCATCGCGACCTCGGGCGGAGACGCCGAGCGTGCATGGCTCAAGGAATTCGGCGCGGCTTACATCTGCGACGCGCTCGACGAGGTGACCGACGCCTTGTTCCGCTCCGTGCGAAGCGTGCTGTAGCTTTTTACGCGCCTCTGAAATACTCGAGCGTTTGCCGGTATCCGGCGCCGATCAGCTCCACGGTGTGACTGAAATCGAGAGACCGATATGCCGGGGGAACGAGGGCTGCACGACGTGGACTTGCATGGACTCGCCGGATCGCTCCAGTTCCACGTTGTATTCGCGGTCGAATGCGATGGAAAGACTGCGCCCCAGTATCCCGAGCAAGCCTGAAAGCAAGCCGGGCGCGCTCGGACAGCACACGCACTGGATCATCAATGAGTGCCGGGCGCCGAGCGCTTTCGCCTCGTTGAGCGGGACGTTGTTTGCGACACCGCCGTCCACATACCGATGATCTCCGATGCGAACCGGAGGGAAGAAAACCGGCAGGCTGAGGCTCGCGGCGAGCGGTTCGATGATGTCTCCGGGGCCGCGCCAGTGGACCGCTTTGCCCAGTTGTAAATCGGTCGTGATGATCGTCAACGGAATTCGCAGATCCTCGAAACGCGTCTCGGGCAAAGTGCGCCGGAGCAGCTCTCGCGGAAGGATCCAGCGTGTATAGACCGGGATGGTTGCGCGGCTGGAGCAGCCCCTTCCAGTTCCAGTGGATGGCGTCCCGGCGACGGACGCTGACCCGTAGCTTGGCAAGCTCGTCTGCCGCGCTGTGTAACGAGTGTTTTTCCGGATCGTTGCCGTCATCCTTGTCCAGCAGCCGCCAAGTGGCGAGCGCCGATAACAGAAAGACCGGCAGCAAGAGCAGGAAAGCAAACCCCAGGTTTTGCGAAAGGAAAGCGCCGGCCGCGGTTGCCGAGAGCAGAAGCAGCAGGATCGGAAGGTGGCAGGGGCGGGTCAGCACCGTGATCGCCCCCATGAAGCAGGTCATGATCCCGCGCACGGGAGAAGTCGTATTCGTCGTGTCCATCCTTCATATCCCTTCAGCGAAACTGGCGCGGAGACGCTCGCGCTCTGCGCCTGTTCCAGAAATCCCACACGCTGCCGGAGATCAGAACGGCGAGACCGGCATACACCAATGCCGGGTGGATCCACAAGCTGGCGAAGGCCACGAGTGCCCCGGCAAGGCCCGTCCAGAACGGGGTGAGATTGCCGTGAGATCGCGTCGAGGTATAGAGCAGCCAAACGCTCAGCGCCAGCAGCCCGAAGTAAAGCGGGATGAGGAAAGCGTCATTGATCAGGAAGCTCGCGCCGATCGCGGTGAGCACCGACAGCGCTGGCGGCACGCCCAGGCAGCAGGCGCCCGCGAAACCCGCGCCGAGGGATGAAGCGAGTTGTTTCAGGAGCGCGTTCATGTCAGCCGGCGCAGCAGGAGAGCTGCTTCACGTCCTTGGTGAAGGTCTGGGCACAGAGCTTCAGCCCCTCGGCCATCACCAGGTACGGGAAGATTTCGTTGCCGAGCGCCTCCACCGTCATTCGATGACGGATCGCCAGCACCGCGGTCTGGATGATCTCGCCCGCCTCCGGCGCGAGGATCTGCGCGCCGAGCAGCCGCCCGGTTTCCGCCTCGGCGAGCAGCTTGATGAATCCGCGCGTGTCGAAGTTGGCGAGCGCGCGCGGGACGTTGTCGAGAGTGAGCTTTCGGACGTTGACGGCGATACCACGTTCGCGCGCGCTGCGCTCGTTCAGGCCCACCGTCGCCACCTGCGGGTCGGTGAACACGACCGCCGGCATCGCTGACAGCTCGAGCACTGCATCGCCCCCGGTCATGTTGATTGCCGCCCGGGTGCCGCCGGCGGCCGCCACGTACACGAACTGCGGATGGCTCGTGCAGTCGCCGGCGGCATAGACGCCCGGCACGTTGGTTTCCAGACGCTCGTTGACCTCGATCGCGCCGTTGCTGAGCGTTTTGACGCCGATCGCGTCCAGACCGAGATCGGCGGTGTTGGGACGGCGGCCCGTTGCGGCCAGCAGCCGATCGCCGGTAAAGGTTTTACCGTTGCCAGCGATCTGAAAGCGGCCGTCGCGATGAGTCACCGACTCAGTCTTGAACCCGGTGTGGACCTCGATGCCCTCGGCTTCCAGCGCCTCGCGCAGACCGTGGCCGATGTCCTCGTCTTCGATTGGCAGCAGGCGGTCCAGCAGCTCCAGCACTGTCACGCGCGCGCCGAGCCGGGCAAAGGCCTGGCCGAGCTCCAGTCCGACGGCGGAGCCGCCCAGAACGATCAGGTGGCGTGGAATCGCATCCGCCGCCAGCGCTTCGGTCGAGCTCCAGAAGGGCGTGTCCTCAAGCCCCGGGATCGGAGGCACCGCGGGCGATGCCCCCGCCGCGATCAGCACGCGGTCGGCACGGATTTCCTGCGTCGCGCCTTCCTCGCGCCGCACTTCAAGCACGGTGGGCGCCTTGAATCGGACACGGCCGCGCATGAATGCGATGCCTGGATTGCCGTCAAGGATGCTCTGGTATTTCGCTTGCCGGAGCTCTTCCACGCGCGCCTGCTGCTGGGCGAGCATCCGGCGCCGGTCGAGCGCGAGCGCCGTCTTGCCCACTCCGTCGAAGCCATGGTGCCGCGCCTCGTGCACGATGTGCGCGCCGCGGATCATGATCTTGGAGGGCACGCAGCCCACGTTGACGCAAGTGCCGCCCAGGGTTCCATGCTCGATCATCGTCACGCGCGCCCCTTCCTCGACGGCGCGAATGGCACAGGCGAAAGCCGCAGAGCCGCTGCCGATGATCGCGACGTGAATCCCGGAATCTCCGGCGCGACGCGGTAGATGGCTGCCCTCGTCCACCAGTTCCGCCCCGTAACCCTTGGCCGCCACCGCGCGAAAAAGCGTATCCGTTTCCACCGGGCCTTGCGTCCGAATGCGGGCCAGCCCATCCTCATAGGAAACCCGGGCCTCCTGGACACCGGAAACACCCAACAGGGCTTTCTCGACGGTGCGAGCGCAATGGTCGCAGGTCATGCCGGTAATTCGTAGAGTATGAGCACTCATGTCACTTTCCCTTTTTGACCTTGGAAGGATAACCGGCGTCCTTGGTCGCCTTGAGCAGGGCTTCGACGCTGGTCTTCGTGTCATCGAAAGTGACCACAGCTTCTGCTTTCTCGAGGCTTACGTCGGCCTTCGTCACGCCGTCGATCCTGGTCAGCGATCTCGTCACGGAGATCACGCACGCCTGTCACGTCATCCCCGAGACGGCGAGCGTGACGGTCTTGATCTCCGCCAGCGCGGCGGTCGCGAAGAGGGCGGCCGCAGCGCAGCACGCGGCGAGCGATCGGGGCAATCGTTTCATGGTCGGGCTCCGGTTAGAGCGGCACGCAGGTTTCCGGCCTCACTTCAGAATCAGCCGGTCGATCGCCGGCGCGAGACCGGCGTAAAAGGCGCTCAGATAGAAGAAGTACAGCGCGGCGAGCAGCACGAGCAGGCCGCCGGCAAACTCGATTCGCCGGACGAGCGGCGCGAACCGCGGCACGAGCTTCACGAGGTCGGTTGCCACGGCCGCAACGACGAGCGGGGCGCCGCGCGCGATGCCGAAGACGAACATCAGCGCCGCGCCGAGCCAGGCCGATCCCGTCGCCGCGGCCGCGCCGAGGATCGGCAGCGTCATCGGCGTGCACGCCGGGCAGGTCGAAAACCCGAACGGAATCCCCAGGCCGTACGCTCCGCCGAAGGATTTCAGCTCGCGCGGTTTCGCGTCGAGCCGCAGCCACGGCACCCGTATGACACGCAGCAACGCCAGGCCGATCGCAGCGAGGAGCAGTCCGATCAGCAGGTTCATGAGCGCGAGCTTTTCGGCGAGCGCGGCGATCACCGCTTGCCCGAAGAAGCCGAACAGCGCGCCGATCAGCGCGTCGGCGCTCGCGAGGCCCAGCACGAATCCGAGCGCGAACAGCAGCCCCCGGCGCGCCTTCGGGGACTCGGCAGTGCGCGCGGCGACGGAGCCCACTACGACCGAGTACATGGGAAGCGAGCTCGGGGCGACTCCCATCAGCAAACCCGCGGCGGCCACGATCAGGACTGCGGTCAACGAGGCCGCCGAGACATGCTCAAGTTGTGCAATCAGTTCCATCACGCAGGCCTGCCGGTGTCTTCGCAAAAGAGGGGACCGTAAGGACGGGCGAACCCTTCATCGCCGTCGAGCGCTTCGCGACCTCCGGATCGGAGACTTCCGTGTGATGAAACGGATCCGCTGTCCTTCCGGTAACTGGAGCTTCAAGCTCCATCGGCTCAGGCCGGCCTGCCCGTCATGCTGATTTCGGATTTCACCTCAAGGGGCGCCCGACGCTCAGGATGGCATCGAAGAACAACCGCGGCCGCCCCCACAGCGAGTTGAAGAAGATCGCGGTGACGCTCGCCGCCATCGCCGCCATCGCCCACACCGGATAGACGAGGCCGGTCGCGGCGAGCGGCACCCCGATGCCGTTGAATAGAAACGCGAGCGTCACGTTTTGCAGCATCTTGCGATAGCTCGCACGGCTGATTTCCCGCGCCTCCACGAGCGCTGCGAGCCGCGAAGCGAGGATGATGATGTCAGCCGAATCGAGCGCGATGTCGGTGCCGCTGCCCATCGCGATGCCGACGTCGGCCTGCATGAGCGCCGGCGCGTCGTTGATGCCGTCGCCGACCATCGCGACCCGCCCGCGCGCCTGGAGCCGCCGCACGATCGCGGCCTTCTCGCCGGGAAGCACGCCTGCGTGCACCGTCTCGATACCGAGCTGCGCCGCGATCGCCCGCGCGGCGCGCTCGTTGTCGCCGGTGACGAGCACCGGCACGAGGCCCGCCGCGCGCAGCGCAGCGACCGCCGCTCGTGCATCGGGGCGCAGGCGGTCGCCCAACGCGATGAGTCCCAGGCAACGGCCGCCTCGCGCAACGGCGATGACAGTGAGAGCGTCCTGTTCCAGCCCCGCGATGCGCGAGGCGAGCGCGGAGAGATCAACGCCGCGCTCCGCGAGGAAGCGCGGGCTGCCGACCAACGTGTCGGCGCCGCCAATGCGCGCGGCGACGCCCCGGCCCGGAATCGCTTCGAAGTCGTCCACGGCGGGCGGCGTCACGCCGCGCTCGAATGCGGCCTGCACGACGGCGCGCGCAAGCGCGTGCTCGGAGGCGGACTCCGCTGCGGCTGCGATCGCGAGCAACTCGCTCTCGTCGGTGCCGGCGGCCACGATCTCGCGCAACGCAGGGCGGCCCTCGGTGAGCGTGCCGGTCTTGTCGAGCACGATGGTCTCCACGAGGCGATAGCCCTGGAACGCTTCGCCGGTGCGCATCAGGATCCCGCGCTCCGCCGCTTCGCCCGCGCCGCGAACGATGGAAAGCGGCGCGGAGATGCCCACCGCGCACGGATAGCCCATCACGAGCACGCTCAGCGCCGCGAACACGGCGCGCTCGAGGTCGGCGTACCCGGCGAGGAGATAGGAGCCCAGCGACCAGCCGAGAGCGGCTAGGAGCGCCACCGCGAGGACCAGCGGGGCGTAGACCCGCAGCACGCGGTCGACGAGGTGCAAAATACCGGGCTTCAATGCCCGTGCATCCTCGACCTCGCGCGCGACGCGGTAGAGAAAGGACTCCTCGCCCACCGCTGTCACGCGCACGAGCAGCGTGCCCGTGCCGTTGATCGAGCCCCCGACCACGGCATCGCCCGGGACGCGCTCGACCGGGATCGGCTCGCCCGTGACGAGCGCGAGATCCACCGCGGAGCGCCCCTCGAGCACCACGCCGTCCACCGGGACCCGCTCGCCGGGCCGGATGCGCACCCGATCGCCGACCGTGACGCTCTCGACCGGCACTTCCGCTTCGCGGCCGTCGCGCACGACGCGCGCCACGTCCGGCCGCAGGTCGAGCAGGCGCTTCACCGCCTGGGAGCTTCTGGTCTTGACGATGAGCGAAAGCCACTCCGAAAACAGGTGATAGGTGGAAACCAGCACCGCAACTGCGAAGAAAGCGGCGGTGGGATAGCCCTCGCGGCCGAGCGCGAGCCCGAAGGCGCCGCCGGCGAGCCCCGCGAGCGCCGCGGCCTCGAGCAGCACATGCTGGTTGAGAATGCCGCGCCGCACCGACTGGAGCGCCATCTTGAAAATGTGCCGCCCCGTGCCGAACACGGTGGCGGCCGCGAGCACGGCCACGATCCACGGCACGGCGGCGGGCGCGAGCGCGCCTTCCACGCGCAGCATCAGTAAGCCGGCTGCCACGGCGGCGAGCGCGGCCGCCGTGGCGAGCGCCACCCCCGCGCCGCGCGACCAGAGCACGAGCGCGGCGAAGGCTGCCAAGCTTGCAGTGGCGATGGCGTCAATTCCCACCGACCAGGGCGCGGCGGGATTCACGATGAACGCGATCGCGGCAAGGCTCGTGGCGGTGGCGGCGAGAAAGCGCTGGCCTTCGCGCACGAGCTCGCGCTCCTCCTCGTCGAACGCGCGCAGCTTGCGCGGATCGTGCACCGTGTAGCCGATGTCGCGCAGCGTCTGCAACAGGTGCTCGGCCTGCACGCGGCGCGGATCGAATTCGACCAGCGCCTGCTCGTGGGTGAGGCTCACCGCGACCTTGTCCACGCCGGGCAGCCGCCCGAGCGCCTTCTCGATCGTGCCGGTGCACAGCGAGCAGTGCAGCCCGCCGATGCGCGCGCGGATGCGGGCGCGGTCCGGCCGCGACGCAGGCTCCTCGCTCCACAGCTTCAGAGACGGTTCGGCAAGGCTGGTGGTGGCCATTTCAGGTCCTCCGCCGGTTCCGGATGAATGACAGCCTAAACCCTGCAGCGTGCTCCAGAGTCAAGAGGGCGTCCGTCATGGCCGTGGCGTGACGAACAGCCCGAACCAGACCGACCATGAACCGAGCCCGATCAAGACCAGGCCGGTCCAGATCGGAATGCGCCGGTTGAGGCCTGCGAGCCAGTCGAGGGCCCGCCGCGCCGGCGGTATCAGCACCGCGACTGCAAGCGGCAGCGAGAGCGCGAGGCCGAACAGCGCGAGCGAGCCGAAGCCTTGCGCCAGGGTTGCGCCGGTGACCCCGCTCGCGGCGGCGGCACCGAGCAGCGCGAAGAGCAGCGGCGCGGAGCAAGCAGGAATATTGAGCCCGAAGAGCAGCCCCAGCGCCGCGGAGCCGCGCACCTCGCCGATGCGCGCGAGACTCGGGCCGAGGGAAGCCGTCACGTAGCCTGCACGGCCGGCGAGGAAGAGCAGTCCCAGCGCGACATAGAGCGCGCCGAGCGCGGTCCACATCGCCTTCTGGAAGCCGATGAACGCCGTGCCGACGGCGACCGCGGCCGCGCCCAGCGCGCCGATGAGGAGCGCGCGCGTTGCGGTGAACGCGCCGACCTGCGCGAGCTTCACCGCCGCCGGTCTGCCCTCCATTGCCTTGATGAAGACCAGCGTCGAGCCCAGCGAGCAGGGCTCGACGAAGCCGAGCAGCCCGAGCCCGATCGGGAGCAGAATCGCCGCGACGAGGGAATCGGTCATGCGGCGTTCGCGACCCGGTAGCCCGCTTTCTCGATGGCGGCCGCGAGTTTTCGCTCGTCGGTGAGCGCCGGGTCGTAGAGCACGCGGGCGCGGCCGTCCATAAAGGAGACGCTCGACGCCTTGACGCCGGCTTCGACGGCGAGCAGGGCCTTGATCGTCTCCGCGCAGCCGGCGCAGTACATGCCCTCGATCGTCAGCACGACGCTCTTCACCGCCCTGGCTCCTGTCTTTCCAGCGCTTCGAGGATCGGGCACTCGCTCGTGGGTCCCCGGCCGGAGCACGACGCGGCGAGCTGCTCGAGCGCGCGCTTCATCCGCTCGAGCTGCGCGATGCGGCTCTCGACGTCGGCGATCTTGGCCTGCGCCCGCGCTCTCACGTCCGCGCACGACTTGTCCGGCGCGACCTTCAACGTGAGCAGCTCTCGGATCTCCGCCAGAGTGAAGCCCAGCTCCTTGGCTTGCCGGATGAATTGCAATCGTTTCACCGCCTCCGGTGAGTAGCGGCGGTAGCCGCCCGGCGTGCGGGCGGGCTTTTCGAGCAAGCCCTCGCGCTCGTAGTAGCGCACGGTGTCCACCGCGAGTCCCGCCCCGCGCGCGACCTTGCCGATGGTGAGCCCCGCCGTTACCGCATCCATGGAGTGCTCCGACCCTTGCGTGCGCATACGTACAGCCTAAACCCTGGAGCTCGGTCCAGGGTCAAGCACGGCTTCCCGATCGGTGTGTGTCCCAGGCTGCACCTCCCATGGTGCACCCGTATCTGCACGCGCAGCAGTCTGGGGCATGGCGGCAGGGTGATGGGGATAGGGCTCCATATTTGCTCATGTACATCAACAGGTTGGAGGCTAGCAATGCGCACCGATTGCTTCGGGTGGGATGGCTTCGAATGCAGGGCGCATGCAGATGCAGCCGGCTGTGACATTGATGAGCTTCATGCTGGTGCTTCTTGCAAGCTCGCTGGCGCTGGGGAGCGAGCCGACGGCGCAGCCGCGACAGATTGCAATCCGAGTCGAACCCGGCGACTGGGGCGCCGCCCGGATGCAGGAGATCGAAAAAGTCCTGGAATCCGTCGCGAGCGTGCTGCTGCCCCATTTTCCGCAGCGCGCGGCGCAGCGCATCAGCGCCGGATACAGCGGTCAGGGGCCAATGGCCTGCGGATCCGCCTTGCCCGGCGCATAGGATGATGCGCCGCGGAAAACCGAGGTGGCGCCTGGTCGGAGAGTGGAGCGGCGGAGGAATTCGCGGGTTGATCGTCCTCGAGCCAGCAAGCGAGGCAGAAAGCCTGGTCCATCGTCATGCCCATGGATTCGCTCGCCGCCATGGGCTCGCCGGGCCTATCCATCGGGCCGGGTGACAACTGCATCCCGCACGCCTGCGTTCACGAAATAGGTGCCCGCGCAATGTAGGTGTCCGCGAAATGCCGGATCGCCTTGACGAGGCTCTCGGGCCCGGCTTTCTTGAGACTCGGCAGCCGCGGCCCGCCCCGGCGCAGCGCGGGCGAAGCCTCCGCCGCCTTGAGGTACGCGATCAAATCGCGCCGCACCGCCTCGTCTCGGATGCCGGCGAACATCATCTCGTTGCCGGGGATGAGCTGCGCTGGATCCCTGAGCCAGGCGTCGAGCGCCTGCTCGTTCCAGAGCACGCCCGAGCGGGCGAGCGCGTCCGAGTAGCGCAAGAATCCCGGGGCGGCACCGGCCCTGCGGCCGAAAAGAGCGGCGAGGTTCCGTCAGATGGCGGCCGGGATCGAGCGAATGGCTGGCGGCGCACTGCTGGAAGAGCTTTGCGGCGCGCTCGACCTCGGATTGCTCCGCGGCCTGCGCCGCCGGGGGCTGCCAAACGGCCAAGGCACAGAGCGCGATGAAAGCTGCGGCCACACGGCTCGAAAAAAAACGCCCGGGGCCGAACGCCGGTGGGCGCCAAGAGAACATCTCGAGCAGGGTCATCCGGGGGTTTTATCCGCGCTGCCCGGCGTTTATCCGCGATTCGATTTCGGGTGTTCGGGCCAGGTTCCGGTATCCGCGCGCGATCCCTCTTCCTCAGCGCCTCGCCGCCTCGCGCGTGATCTCCGCCTGCGCCCGCCGGATCTCATCCGGCCAGCGGCTCTTGATATAGGCGAGCACCGCCCAGATCTCCTCGTCGGAGAGCGTGCCGCCGAAGGCCGGCATGTCGCTCTCGTATTTGGGCGGAGCGTACTTTCCGGGCACCAGTCCGTATTTGGTGATGCCGAACAGGACGGAGTCGGGGTGATGCCACGTGTGGCCCGAGGCATCGTGCGGGGGCGCGGGCATGCGCCCGGTCGGCAGCCGCTCCTGCCAGTTGGGCTGGCCCTCGAGACGGGCGCCATGGCACGCCGCGCAATGCTGCGCGTAAACGGTTTCCCCCCGCGCAACCTGCTGGGGGTTGCCGGGGTCGGCTGGCGTCTTTGCTTCCCGATAAAGCGCGACGGCGATCGCTCCCACGAGGAACGCGAAGGTCGCCGCGAGGAACCCCAAGCCGATCCTGTTGCGCACGGCGGAGGACGAATCCGCGTTCTGCGTCACCTTTGAGTCCGCTTCTTTATCCATTTCCGACGTGAAGTCTAACGGGGCAGCGCCCACACCGCGCCGTAATAGGTCTCGACCGGCTCGCGCGTCTGGTCGTTGTCCGTGAAGAGGGCGATCACCTCCACGGTTGCCGGCGGCTCCCGCCCGAACGCCCGCCGGAAATCGTCCACGACGTTGCGGCGCTCCCGCAGCCAGCGGCCGAGTTGTTTTTCCCCGCTTCGCACGACGACGCTCCGGGTCGTTCCCGGATGATAGGGGCTGTCTATGATGGAACCTTCGGGGATCCGAGCGCTGGTCCAGACGTAGGCCAGCGTCGGGACGTCCCGGTTCAGCATGCTCGGACGCCCGAAGATCAGGAAGATCGCGGCCGCGTAATCCTCCCGGGCCTTGACGCGGATATCTGCCGTTCGCTGGAGCCGCTCGACACGCCATGTCCATTCGATCCAGGGATGCTCTTCGATCTCAAATCGAAAGTCCCTGTACAGTCCGGATGCGGAAAAGCGCCCGACGGCGCGGATCGCTGCGACGCCGTCGAACACGATTCCCTTGTACTCTGTCGCGGTGCCGAAGGCCTGGTGCGTCCAGGCCCCGGCGAGGGTTGCCGCGGGGTCTGCGACGAGCAACGGTTCTTTCGCGATGGCGGGAATCAATGCCATGAGCCCCAGGGCTGCGAGCGCTGCGCGAATCCAGAGCGTCCCCTGATAACGACGCGCAATCATCATGAGAGGGGTATTTTCCCTTACCTCGTCGGGAATACGCTTCCCTTGAAATTGGCCTTCTTGAGCAGGCTCTCGTACTGGTGCGACATGACGTAGGCCTGCACCTGCGCCATGAAGTCCATGGTCACCACCACGATGATGAGCAGCGAGGTGCCCCCGAAATAGAACGGCACGTTC
>DATLZE010000091.1:0-31436 GCA_035574195.1 Burkholderiales bacterium
CGGACCTACATCGGCCTGATCGCGCAGGACGGCCCGCCGGTGGATCCCGGGCAGCCCGAGCTGATGATCCGCAGCGCCGACGAGGTGCTCAAGCTCGCGCATCTCACCTGCCTCGCCGTCGGGCCGGGCCTCGGGCAGAGGCCGGATGCCGCTTTCTATCTCGAGGAGGCGCTGAGAGCCCCTCTCCCGCTGGTGCTCGACGCCGACGCGCTCAACCTGGTCGCGATGGATGCACAGCTCGCCACGGGGCTCAAGCGGCGCGAGGCGCCCACCCTGCTCACGCCCCACCCCGCCGAGGCCGCGCGGCTGCTCGGCCGCAGCACGCGCGAAGTGCAGCGCGACCGCGTAAGCGCCGCGATCGAGCTCGCCAGCGCGTTCAACAGCCTGGTGGTGCTCAAGGGCGCCGGAAGCATCTGCGCAGCCCCTGATGGAACATGGCACGTAAATACATCCGGCAATCCGGGCATGGCGAGCGCGGGCCAGGGGGACGTTCTCACGGGAATGATCGCTGCTCTTCTCGCGCAAGGCGCCGAGCCGAAGACAGCCCTGATCGCAGGGGTCTATTTGCACGGCGCGGCCGCCGATCGCGCCGTTGCCGCAGGTGCCGGCCCCGTGGGGCTGACGGCGACCGAGACGATCGAGGCGGCGCGCGCGCTCTTCAATCGCCAGTGATCCTGCGACGCGGCTACGAGCGCAGGGTGGCCACCAGTCGCCCCGGGCAGAGCAGCAGATCCAGCGCCTCATGGACGTGCGCCACGACCACGTCCGAT
Source organism: Burkholderiales bacterium (assembly GCA_035574195.1). GTDB lineage: Bacteria > Pseudomonadota > Gammaproteobacteria > Burkholderiales > SG8-41 > SG8-41. The sequence continues at coordinate 771 of DATLZE010000091.1, forward strand.
ACCGCCAGCGTCTGCGCCGCCGCACCCTCCGCCTGCACGACGGCGATACCGAGCGCGGCGGCCTCCAGCATCATCCGGTCATTACGTCCGTTGCCGATGCACGCGGTGCGCTCCCGGCCGAGCTTCTCGACGTAGGCGAGCTTGGCCTCATCCTGGCTCGCCAGCCCGAGTATCTCCAGCCGGCAAGGCAGGCCTTCGAGCGCGGCGCGCGCCCTGCCGAAGGTATCGGCAGTGAGCACATGGATCGCGAGCTCGTTCGCCAGCCGCTGCAGCCGTTGCGCGACACCATCGATCAGCATGCCGTCGCGGGCGAGTGTGCCGTTGTAATCGAGGACCAGGTGCTCCAGCCGGAGCGTCCCGAAGCCGGGGATCTCGATCACGAGCACGGCGGCGCTCGACCCGGTCAGCGCACCACGAGCACCGGACAATGCGCGTACTGCAGCACCCGATGCGACACCGACCCCAAGCGCCAGCGCTCGAAGAGGGTTTTTCCGCGGTGCCCCATTACGATGAGATCCGCACCGTGCCGCTCGGCGTGGCGGATGATCTGCTCGGCCGGATGCCCCACCGCCCCCTCGAAATGAACCGGGACCTTCGAATCGGACGACCGCTGTTTGAGTTGCGCGAGCAGCCGGTGATGGTAACGGGTCGAGTGCTCCAGGATCGCCTCGGTTTCGACGTCCTCGGCGAAGTCCGGCGGGCGCGACACCGCGAGCACCCAGATCTCGGCACGATATTTCTGAGCGAGGTCGAGCGCGTAGTCGTAGGCTTTCTTCGCGGGATCGGAGCCGTCGTACGCGACCAGAATCCGCTGGATCATTTTCGCTCCCTCGGGTCGGTGTATGGAAGGAGATGCGCGGCCTGCGGTGCCCGCTCAGCAGCCTCCCGCAGGCTTTCAGGCCCGGGGAAGAGATGGCGGGGCAGGAAAAACGCGTTGGCGATCAACGTCGGCACGATCGCGCTCGCGATGACCGCGAGGATCAGCAGCGTATACTGCGCCTGGTCAATGATTCTATGCGTCAGACCGAAGAGCGCGGAGATGCTGCCGAAGGTAAGTCCAGTGGACATCAGCAAGGTCGTGTACATCGCCTCTCGGTTCGGCGAGCCGTAGAGCCTGGCTACCGGATAGACCCCGATACATTTCGAAACGATCTTGGAGCCGAGCAATACCAGAAAAACGACCGGCGCCGCAGCGAGCGCTGGCAGCGTCACGTACGACCCGGCGCGCAAGAAATAGAAGGGCGTGAGCAGCCCGAAAGTGAGCGTGCGCAACCGCCGCACCAGGGCGTGGTTGCGCCCCACGCTGCCCGCCAGCACCATACCGATGACGTAAGCGGGCAGCACCGGCTCGCTGTCCGCCCACGAGGCGAGCGCTCCCAGGCCGAAGAGTGCCAGCAGCAAATACTTGGTCTCGATCTCGGACGGCCGCTCGCCGAAACGGCGCAGGAACTGTGGCGTGATCCGCGGCAGGAGCATGCACAGCGCGACCGTGGCGACGCCGAAGATCACCGTCTTGTAGGTGAAGGGGGCGAACAGCATCCCGAGCGCGAGCACCGTCCCGAGGTCGGTGATGAAACATGCAGCGAGCACGGTTTTGCCGTAATCGGTGCGGTTGAGCCCGAATTCCAGCATCACTGCGTAGACCACCGCGACCGACGTCGTGGACATCGCGACGCCGGCGAGCCAGCTCGCCTGCAGATTCCAGCCCAAAAGGTAGTAGGCGGCTGCGGTGCAAGCCAGGAACGGAGCGGCAAAGCTCACCAGACCGACCGCTGTCGCCTCCTTCCATTTGGCGCGGAACACCGCCGGGTCGAGCTCGGCTCCGGCGAGAAAAGTGAGCACGACCGCTGCCGTACCCGATACGAACTTGACCCATGAAGTGTCCGACCCCAGCGCCGCGCTGCCGATGAGCGCACCAGCGGCGATGCCGACGAGAATCTCTCCCAATGCATTCGCAATGCGGAGATAAATCGAAAGCAGCGCCGCCGCCAGCGCGAGAGCGATCCACACGCTCGCCAATGCCCATGTTTCGGTCATCTCGTTCTCCAGCGCTCCACTGGACACCGCGGCCGCCGCGATCGTGCCGCGCAGGCGCCAGGCACGAGCGCCGAAATGCGGCGCGAGGCGCGCACCGGCGCGCCGCTCGATCGCGATACGGGGGTAATTCGGAGCGCAAGGCCTGCCTACCCGCCGTGGTCACGGCGATCTCGTAGGCATCATCAGCCTTGCGGCGGTTGGGAGCTCCGCTGGGGCTCCGGGGAGGAATGCCATCTCCCGGCGCGGGATTATACCCGATAGGGCTCCGGAACGCCTCCGGAGAGTCATCCAGCGGGTCGCACGATGGTCTTCGCAGCGGCGAGAATCAATACCGCTCCGAGCAAGACCTTGAGGAAAACGACGGGCGCCACAGCCACAGCCAGGCTGCCCAGAGCGGCTCCCACCAGGGAGCCGGCGCCCATCGAAAATGCGATGCGCGGCGCACCGCCGCTCAACGGTATGGCGCGCGCCCTGTGATAGCGCCACAGGCCGGCGGCCACGATAGCGAGCGAAATGAGCACACTGGCGGTGCCCGCTATTCTGATATCCGCACCGAATACATATACCAGTGCCGGGATGAGCAGCTCGCCTCCCGCCACTCCGAGCATGCTGCTCACGATACCCACACCCAGGCCGATCGCGATACCCGCAAGCCCGCGGCTGACCGGTGACTCTGCGGCGAGCGCAGCGCTGTCGAATGGCACGAATGCCTCGATGATCAGCAACAAGCCGAGAGCCGCGAGAAGCGCCCCCATCAGCATGGTCAGGCGCCGATCGCTCATTCTCAGGAGCAGGCGCGAGCCGAGGACGGCGCTTGCGACCCCGCCGATCGTCAGTCCCGCCACCTCTGCCCCATGCGCGATCACACTGGACAGCGGGATCGCGTAGTTGCGCGTCACGAGCGCAAAAGCCAAAGTCGCAAAGCTGATCAGGAGGTTGAGCGGAATGGCCTCCCGCGCCCGGAAACCTATGGCCTGCGTGAGCACCGGCAGCCGAAATTCGCCGCCGCCCAGGCCGATCAGGCCGGCAAGTCCACCGATCGGCACCGCGAGCAGAAACGCGCCCTGGGAGTAGCGGCAGGTTATCGCGTATCGCACGGCGATGCGGCGGCGGCTCGACCGATAATTCCGACTAGCCCTTCAAGCGCCAGCGCTCCGCTGCGATGTCGTCGGAGGCGCGTGCCTCGACCCAGCGCGCCCCGCGCGGCGTCAGCTCCTTTTTCCAGAACGGGGCGCGCGTCTTGAGGTAGTCCATGATGAACTCGCACGCGGCGAAGGCGTCCCCGCGATGCCCGCCGGTCACGGCCACGAGCACGATCTGATCGCCGGGCTTGAGCGTGCCCACGCGGTGCACGACCAGGGCGTCGTAGATGTTCCACCGCGACCTCGCCTGCCCGATGATCTCCTCGATCGCCTTCTCGGTCATCCCGGGGTAATGCTCGAGGGTCATCTCCGCGATCCGGTCGCCTTCGTTCACATCGCGCACTACCCCGACGAAGCTCGCGACCGCTCCGACCTTCGGATTGCCGCGTCGCAGCGCGGCGATCTCGGTACCGACATCGAAGTCGGCGGTCTGTATGCGAACCGTCACTGCCGTCCCCGACCCGGCAAGATGAGAGAGCCGAAGAGCGAGAGAGAGGCTGCCGGGCTTGCCGTCGAGCTCACGCTCTCACGCCCCTCGCGCGCTCCTGCCCCCACCTTATCCTCCCGTGACGGGCGGAAAGAACGCGACTTCGTCGCCATCGCCGATCCGGGTGTCCCCGTGCGCCATGGTCTGGTTGACCGCAGCGCGCACCGGGCGATGGGGGGCGAGCTCCTGCTCCCAGGCGCCGCCCCGCGCCACCAGCAGCGCGCGCAGTCCCTCCACGTCGCGCACCGTCTCCGGAAGCGCGATGCGCTCCGATCCGGTCCCCAGCGCCTCTCTCAGCCGGGCGAAATAAAGCACTGTGATCATGCGGCCAAATTATGCGCGTTCGCCGCATCCGTCACAAGCGCCCCTCACCGCGTCACCTCGCCGCAGTCTCGAGTCCCAGATGCCCGAGTATGAACCGGGCGATGCCCGGCGCATCGTCCAAATGAAACTGCGGCAGCGCGGTGTCGAGCCTCGCGTCGCTTGCGATCGCGACGATGTTATGGTCGTGCGGATAGAGCAGCGCTTCGCCGACTGCCGCACGGTGGACCTCCAGCTTGGGAACGGGCTCGCGCTTGAAGCCCTCCACGAGCAGGAGGTCGCACGGGGTGATGCGCTCGAGCAGCTCGGCGAAGCCCGGCTCGGGCGCGCCGCGCAGCTCGTGCATCAGCACCCAGCGCCGCGACGAGGAAACCAGCACCTCGGTCGCGCCCGCATGGCGATGGCGCCAGGAATCCTTGCCCGGCTGGTCCACGTCGAAGCTATGGTGCGCGTGCTTGACGAGCGACACCCTGAGCCCCCGCGCGACGAAGAGCGGTATGAGCTTCTCGATCAGCGTCGTCTTGCCGCTGCCCGACCAGCCAGCGAAGCCGAAGACTTTCATGGCGCGATCCGCGTCCCGGCCATCAGCCTGCGGCCCTTTCGTCGTGCGGTTTCCCGAAACGCCGGAAGCCGTAATAGGCGAAAGTTCCGAGCAGCAGCGCCACGAGGAAACCCTGCGCGAGCGTGAACGCGATGAGTCCGACGAACAGTGCGATCGTCATGTCGCGGGCGCGATTCGCCTGGTCCCGGACGAGACCGACCAGGGTGAGCGCCTCGAAAAACAGCATCACTCCGAGGATCGGCAGCGGGAAGAGCTTCAACACCTCGTGCAGCGGCCCGCTCAGAAACAGCCCGAGCGCGAGATAGAGAGTGCCGTAGATGATGACCGAACCGCCCGTCCGGGCCCCGAACGCGTAATGGCCCGCGAGACCCCCGCAGCCGTGGCAGACCGGAATGCCTCCGAGGAAGGGCGCTGCGATGTTCATCGCGGAGTAGGTAAGCCCGATCTGGCGGACCGTGATCCCGCGCCCGGGAAAGAGGTCGCGCACCGTGCGCTCGGTGGCGATGATGGCGTTGGAGAGCGACAGGGGTATCTGGGGCAGCGCGAGCAGCAAGAAGCCGGCGAGAATGTCCTGCAGACCCGGCGCGTGGAACTCTGGCAGCCTCGGGGCGAAGCCCACGGCCACGGTGGTGTCGAGCGACCAGCCCGAGGCGACCGCGGAGAGCAGTCCGATCCCCATGATGAGCAGGCCGGGCGGGACGCGGCGGTTGCCCCACAAAGCGAGCATGGCGAGCAGTGCGGCCGCCGCAAGCCCGTATCCGTGCCAGCCGAGCGAGGGCACGTAGTTCTTCAAGGCGAGCGATGCAAGCGAGAGCCCGAGCCCGAGCTGGATTCCGCGCACCACGCACAGCGGGATCCACCGCACGAGGAGGCCGAGAGCGCCCGACACGGTGAGCAGCAGCATCGTCAAGCCCACTGCGATTCCCGCGCCGTACAGGACATCCCCGGACAGCTGCTGTGTGATCACGATGACGGCCATCGCCTTGAGGGGTTGAACCGGCATCGGCATCCGGTAGAGGAGCCCGGTCAGGATCTGCAATGCTCCGAACACCAAGAACACGCTGCTCGCGTCCAGCCCGGCGGCGAGCACGATGCCGATGATGAGCGGCAGGTCGGTCCCGATGTCGCCGAAGCTGCCGGCGAGCTCGTTGCGGTCGAAACGGATGGGCAAGCGAGCAGGCGGGGTCATGAGGAGGCGCAATGCCGGGGAAGCGAAGAACCGTTATATACAAGTAAATATAACGTACTTCGCAACGCACACGCCATTGAAAGCCTCCGGGATTCAACGCGCTCTCCGCCGTCTCGCTCGCGGCCGCAAGTGGGAGAGGAAGCGCTTGAGGTCCGCGGCGATCGCCATCGAAGCCTTGTGTTCCATGTCCCGATAAAGGGCGACCAGTCGCTTGCCGAAGGGCGTGACCTGCGCCCCTCCGCCGCGGCGGCCGCCGACGGTCGTGATCACGACTGGCCGGTTGAAGCATCCGTTCATCGCTTCCACCAGCTGCCAGGCACGGCGATAGGACATGCCCATCTCGCGCGCGGCGGCCGAGATCGAGCCAGTCTTGCCGATGCGCGAGATGAGCTCGGCCCTTCCCGGACCCATCGCCGGGGCGTCGCGCCCCAGCACGCGCAGTGTCAGGCCCCGATAGCGCGCCATGCAGCCGATTTTACCGCCGGGGAGCTCACGCGCCCGGCTCTCCAGCATTGGGAAAGAACAATTGCTCGCCGCCGATCCGATAGCCGGAGATCGCCTTCTGTCCTTCGGGCGAGACCAGCCATTCGATGAACGCACGGGCTGGCTGCTCCTTGACGTGGCGGTGCTTGCGCGGATTGACGAGGATGACGCTGTACTGGTTGCGGAGACGCCCGTCGCCCTCGACCAGAACGGCGAGATCACCGCGATTTCTGAACGAGATCCAGGTGCCGCGGTCGGCGAGAAGGTAGGCATTCATCGAAGATGCGGTGTTGAGCGCAGGTCCCATGCCCTGCCCCGTGTCGCGGTACCAGGATCCCTTTTCCCGCGCGATCTCCACGCCGGCCGCCTTCCACAGCGCGAGCTCCATCGCGTGGGTGCCGCTGCGGTCTCCCCGCGAAACGAAGGGTGCGCGCGCGGCTCGGATTCTGCGCAAGGCCTCGAGAATATCACCGCCGCGCGCATCCGCCGGATCGCTTTTCGGTCCGATCAGCACGAAATCGTTGTACATCACGGGCAGGCGTTCGACGCCGTGGCCCTCTGCGACGAATTTATCCTCCTCCAGGCGCGCGTGCACGAGCACCACGTCGGCGTCTCCGCGGCGCGCGAGGTCGAGCGCCTGCCCGGTGCCGAGCGCCACGACGCGCACCTGGATGCCGGTCTTCTTCTCGAAGATCGGAAGAATGTGCCGGAACAACCCCGACTGCTCGGTCGAAGTGGTCGAGGCGACGGTGATGAATTGCTGCGCCCATGACGCCGGCGCTGTCGCCTGCGCCAGCATCACGAACGAGAGCCAGAGCAATGGCTTCCGGCTCAACTCCACGGCAGCTCGCCCTTGATGAAGGCCTCGGCCTCGGCCGAAGCCGGTTGTGCGAAGAAACGCTCCACCGGCGCCCGTTCGACGAGCCGTCCCTGAGCGAGAAACAGGATCTCGTCGCCGAGCCGCCGCGCCTGGCCGAGGTTGTGCGTGGTCATCACGATCTTGGTGCCGCTCGCGTGGATCTGCGCGATGATCGCCTCGATGTCGCGTGCGGCGACGGGATCGAGGTTCGCGGTGGGCTCGTCGAGGAACAGAACCTCGGGGTTGAGCGCCCAGGCGCGGGCGAGCGCGAGCCGCTGCTGTTCGCCTCCGGAGAGCAGTCGCGCCGGCCGCTCCGCGAGATGCGCGAGCCCGACTGCTTCCAGCACATCGTGTGCCCGCAGCCACCGCTCGCGCTTCGCGATTCCGGCAAGCTTCATCGCATAGAGAAGATTCGCGAGCGCCGAACGGCGCAGCATCACTGGCCGCTGGAACACCATCGCCTGGCATCGGCGGCCCCTCCCCTTTGCACCGTGCCACACGATGCTGCCCGAAGTCGGCTCGAGCAGCCCGTGGCACAGGCGCATCAGCACGCTCTTGCCCGCCCCGTTCGGGCCCAGGATGACGCTGCGGGGCCCCGCCTCGATCACGGCCGAGACGCCGGCGAGGATGCACTTGCCGTTGACGGCGAAGCCTACCTCGCGCAGCTCGAGCGGCAGCACCCTGTCGCCTTTCAGCCGTAGCGGCGCTGCGCGGCGTCTTTGATGAGGTAGGCCGCAGCGTTCAACGCCAGCACCAGCGCGAGCAGAATGATCCCCAGCGCGAGCGCGAGCGGAAGATCGCCCTTGCTGGTCTCGAGCGCGATGGCGGTCGTCATTACGCGCGTGAGGCCCTCGATGTTGCCGCCGACGATGATGACCGCGCCGACTTCCGCGGCTGCCCGCCCGAAGCCGGCGAGAACGATCGTCACCAGCGAGAAGCGCGTGTCCCACAGCAGCGTCAGGGCGGAGTCGAGCGGCCCGGCGCCGAGTGAGCGCAGCTGCTCCTCGTACTCCCGCCACGCGTCCTCGATCGCCTGGCGCGAGAGCGCGGCCACGATCGGAACCACCAGAATCGTCTGAGCCACGACCATCGCCGCAGGCGTGAACAGGATTCCCAGCTCGCCGAGCGGCCCGGCGCGCGAAAGCAGCAGGTAGACGACGAGTCCCACCACGACCGGCGGCAGGCCCATCAGTGCGTTCAGCACCACGATCAGCGCCCGGCGACCGGGAAAGCGCCCGACAGCTATCGCCGCCCCGAGCGGCAACCCGAGCACCGCCGCGAGCAGCACCGCTGTGAGGCTCACCTGCAGGCTCAGGGCGACGATCTCGACGAGCTTGGCGTCGAGCGCGGCGACCATCGCCGCCGCCGTGACGAAAGCCTGGCCGATCTCGTTCATCGGGCGCTGCGGCGCGGCGCCTCGACCCAATCGAGGGCGGCGTCGAGCCTCTCGCGTACGCCGGCCCGGGAGGCGTCGTAGCCGGGAAGGCGCGCGGCCATCCGCGCGAACTCTCGCCCCCGGAGCACCTGGAGCAGGGTCTGGATGGCGGGGGAAGCGAAGGATGCGCGCCTCAGTGCGAAGTAGTAGCGCTCCAGCGCGAGCGGCACGAAATCGAGCCCGAAGCGCATCGCATCGGCTCTCAGCCCGAAGCCCGCGTCTGCGCGCCCCTCGGAGACCGCGGCGGCCACCGACGGCGCCTCCTCGGGCCGCTCGCCGCGGAGCCCTCCTTGGCGGTGGATGAAGCGCACGCCGGGCCGCGTGAGATCGTGCAGGTTGCGGATGCGCAGCCCCGGGCGCGCGATGATGCCCTGCTCGCGCGTGACGAAATGGACGAGCGTGTAATTGCGGGGATCGAGCCAGCGCCCGAGAGCTGCCGCTGCCGCTGCCGCGCGCGGTAGCGCGTCCGCGACGTGGAAACCGGCGAGATTGCATTTGCCGCTCGCGAGCGCCGACAAGCAATCTTCCGAGCCGCGGAACACCACCTCGAGCTCGAGCCACGGCCTGCACAGCGCGGCCAGCTCCGCGAGCGCGAGATCGTGGCTCGCGTGGATCGCCAGGCGCGGCACTTTCTGCGGGAGCACCTTGAACAGCTCCGCCTCGATCTCTCGGCGCAGGCTCCCGAGCCGGGAGTCGAGCCGGGCGTGAATCAGCCCGTCGGCCCATAACAGCTTCTCGCCGAGCGCGGTCGGGCGCGCTCCCCGCCCGCGCTTGAACTCGACCAGAGGCGCGCCGCAAGCCGTGGCCGCTTCCCTGAGCAGGCCCCACGCGAAGCGGTACGAGACCCCGAGCGCCTGCGCCGCTTTCTTGAGCGAACCGCTGCGGCCGACTTCCTCGAGCAGGCGCAACAACGCTCCTGCGTGCGCAGCAGGCAGTTGCGGCGAGATCTGCCAGGAAAGCGACAGGCCGATCTGCACGGTCATATATGCTAAAGATTACATATATTTGTTCCTGCGCACAGCTTGCCCGATTCCGAATTTAGAGGCAAGTATATGTTCGATAATACATATCAAGAGCGGCCTCCCTGCCAGCCCGGCGGGAAGCCCCTCTCCGCGGCCGGGCGCGATTCCGGAGTACAATTCGCTGAATACAGAGCTTGCGACGCTGACCCATGAACGAGCCAGTTCATTCCTTGCGCGCCCTGAGCTGCGCCGATGACTACGACCCCGATTCGATGCCGGTCGAAAAAGCGCGCGAGGTAATTGCGCGCTTCCTCTCTCCGATCACCACCGCAGAGCGCGTCGCCGTGCGCTCCGCTCTGGGGCGGGTACTCGCAGAGGACGTGATCTCGCCGCTCAACGTGCCCGCGCACGACAATTCCGCCATGGACGGCTACGCGGTGCGCTTCGAGGATCTGCGGCCCGACGGCGAGACGACCCTCAAAATCGCGGGCTCGGCGTTCGCCGGCGCGCCGTTCCGGGGCACGCTCGGGGCCGGCGAGTGCGTGCGGATCATGACCGGCGGCGTGATACCCGCCGGCGCCGACACCATCGTCATCCAGGAGCACGCCCGCGTCTCAGGCGAGCGGGTGGTCATCGGCCCGGGTCACCGGAAGGGACAGAATCTCCGCCGTGCGGGCGAGGACCTCGCGGCGGGACAGGTCGCGCTGCGGCGCGGAAAGGCGCTGCGCCCGGCCGAGATCGGACTCATCGCCTCGCTCGGGATCGGCGAGGTGGCCGTCTACCGCAGGCTGCGGGTCGCTTTTTTCTCGACCGGAGACGAGCTGGTCTCGATCGGCATGCAGCCCAAAGAAGGCCAGATCTACGACAGCAACCGCTACACGATTTACGGAATGCTCTCGCGTCTCGGCTGCGAGGTGCTGGACATGGGGGTGGTGCGCGACGACCCGCAGCTCCTCGAACGCGCGTTCCGCGAGGCCTCCTCCTGCGCTGACGTGGTCATCACCAGCGGTGGCGTGTCGGTGGGCGAGGCCGACTTCGTGAAGAAGCTGCTCAACGAGCTGGGAGAGGTCGTGTTCTGGAAGATCGCGATGAAGCCGGGCCGCCCCCTCGCCTACGGCCGGATCGGGGCCGCCCATTTCTTCGGGCTTCCGGGCAATCCAGTATCGGTCATGGTGACTTTCTATCAGTTCGTGCGCGAGGCGCTGCTCAGGCTCTCGGGGCTCGACCCGGTCGCGCCCCTTCCGACATTCAAGGTTCCATGCGCCTCGGCCCTCAAGAAAGCACCAGGGCGTACGGAATATCAGCGCGGCGTGCTCGAACGCGATCCGCACGGCACCTGGAGCGTACGTGTGACCGGCGATCAGGGATCCGGAATCCTGCGCTCGATGTCGGAGGCGAACTGCTTCATCATCCTGCCGACCGACCAGGGCAATGTCGCGCCCGGCACCCTGGTGGAGGTCCAGCTCCTCGAGGGCATCGTATGACCACTATCCGGCAGGAAGACTTCATTCAGAGCATCGCCGATGGCTTCCAGTTCATTTCGTACTATCACCCGGTGGACTTCATCCGGGCGATGGGGGAAGCCTACGAGCGGGAAGAATCGCTGGCGGCGAAGAACGCGATCGCGCAGATTCTGATCAATTCGCGCATGGCCGCGGAGGGACACCGCCCGGTGTGCCAGGACACTGGCATGGCCGTGGTGTTCCTGAAAATCGGCATGGATGTGCGCTGGGACGCGCGCTTGAGCGTCGCCGACATGGTCAACGAGGGCGTGCGCCGTGCCTATACCGACCGCGACAATCCGCTCCGGGCCTCGGTGCTCGCCGATCCGGCCGGCGCCCGCCGCAACACGCGCGACAACACGCCCGCAGTGATCCACATGGAGCTCGTCCCGGGCGACCGCCTCGAGGTGAAGCTCGCCGCCAAAGGCTTCGGCTCGGAAAACAAGTCGCGCTTCACGGTGCTTAACCCCTCCGATTCCGTGGCGGACTGGGTGGTAGAGCAAGTCCCGACTCTCGGCGGAGACTGGTGCCCGCCGGGCATGCTCGGCATCGGCATCGGCGGCACCGCCGAGAAGGCGATGCTGCTCGCGAAGGAGGCGTTGCTCGATCCGCTCGACATGCACGAGCTCAAGGCGCGCGGGCCACGGACACGGGCCGAGGAGCTGCGCATCGAGGTCTTCGACCGCGTGAACGCCCTCGGGATCGGAGCGCAGGGCTTGGGGGGGCTCACCACCGTGCTCGACGTCAAGGTGCTCGACTATCCCACACACGCAACTTCCTTGCCGGTGGCGGTAATTCCCAACTGTGCGGCTACGCGCCACGTCGAATTCGTGCTCGACGGCACCGGCCCTGCGCGCTTCGAAGCGCCCAGCCTCGAGCACTGGCCGAAAGTGACGGTGGACCTCGCGGCGGGAGCACGGCGCGTCAACCTCGATGCCCTCACCCGTGCCGAGGTCGCGACCTGGAAAGCAGGCGAGCGGCTACTGCTCACGGGCCGGATCCTCACCGGGCGGGATGCCGCGCACAAGCGGCTCGCCGACCTCATCGCGCGCGGCGAAAAGCTGCCGGTAGAGCTCACGAACCGCCTGATCTACTACGTCGGACCGGTAGATGCGGTGCGCGACGAGGTGGTCGGCCCGGCTGGTCCCACCACCTCGCGCCGCATGGACAAGTTCATGGACGCGATGCTCAAGACCGGACTGCTCGGCTCGATCGGCAAGTCCGAACGCGGGCCGCAGGCGGTGGAGGCGATCCGTCGCCACAAGGGAGTGCACCTGATCGCGGTCGGCGGCGCCGCCTACCTCGTCGCCAAGGCGATCCGGGCGGCACGGGTCCTCGCGTTCGAGGATCTCGGCATGGAGGCGATCCACGAGTTCGAGGTGAAGGACATGCCGGTCACCGTGGCGGTGGACTCGACCGGCAATTCGGTGCATGAATCCGGCCCGCGCGAATGGCGGGCGAGGATCGGAAAAATCCCGGTCACCGTCTCGTGACCGGCCCCGAACGAAAAGCCCGGCCAACGCCGGGCTTTTCGTTGCGGCAATCGTGACGCGCTACTTTTTCTTCGCCGCAGGAGCAGCAGCCGCGGAAGTTTTGATGCCCTTTTCCTTCTTGTAGCGCTCGACGACGCGGTCCATCGCCTTTTCTTCGGCCTCGCGCGCCTTCTTCGCCGCCTCGGCCGCCTTCTTCGCCGCTTCGGCCGCCTTGGCTTTCTGTTCTTCCGTCGGCGGCGGGAGCTTGGCGTAGGCGAGACCTACCGCGGAAGCCACGATCAGCGCGGGAACGACGTGCCAGAATCGGGGTTTCATAGCTTCCATCCCTCCTTCACGGGCGCAGCCGTGGCGGCGGACGGCGCGCCGCCGGCGATCCTGCCCTGGTTCTTCGCCTCATCGTACCAGTATTCATGGTGTTCCTTGGCCCAGGTCTCATCCACCGTGCCGTTGCGCATGGATTCGTAGGCGCCGTCCACGCCGATCGTGCCCATATAGATGTGACCCAGCGAGAGCGCCATGAATACGATGGCAGCGATCGCGTGAATCACGTTCACGAGCTGCATGGTGGCCCGGCCCTGCCCGAAATTGGGGAAATCGAGGATGAGGCCGGTAACGCTCACGATGATCCCGCACACCACCACGCCGATCCAGAACCAGCCCTTCTCGCCGGCGTTGAACTTGCCCGAGGGCACGTGCTCGCCACTGAACATGCCGCCGAACTTGCGGATCCATAGCCAGTCGTAGGCCCGCGGCAGGTTGTCCTTGACGAAGGTGATCAGCATCAGCAGCGTGCAGATCGCGAACAGCGGTCCGACGAAATTGTGCAGATTCTTCGACAACGCAGCGAGCCAGGAAAACACCGTGTAGCCGACGGCCGGAAGCAGGAAGTATTTCCCGAACAGCATGACGATCCCGCTCACCGCGAGGATCACGAAGCTGATCGCAGTCGTCCAGTGCACGAGGCGCTCCCAGTTCGTGAAGCGCTCGATCGTGCGGCCGGTCGGCTTGCCGTGGAGCTTGATCGGGCCCTTGCGCCAGTAAAAAAGACCGATCAGCAGGGGGACCACGATGAGCAGCCAGCCGCCGTAGATGGTGACCGGGCCGTTGCGGATCTCACGCCAGATCTGGCCTTCGCTCTGGATCAGCACGTTGCTCTCGATGCCCTGCACCTGGGTAGTCTGATAGGGGTTCTCGCCCCTGCGCACGTCGCGCCAGACCGGTGCGTTGTTGAGTGGCTGCGTCGCCTGCCGCTCGGCCTGCTGCTTCGAGCCCTCGGTCGCTGCCGACCACGCTGGCTGCGCGAGCAATGCGAACAGTGCGAACAACAGAAGACGCGCTGGCGCCCGCATGTCGTATTCCCCGAGCATGCGATCCTCCTTAGTGTCCGTTGAAGGGAATCAGCCGCCTGCGCGCACGTATTCGTTCTGGCCGAGCGTGCGCGAATTGACCGCTTTTTCCCAGGCTGCTTTGTCGCCCTTGAACTGCTCGTTGTCCCAGGGCCGCATGTCCGGCTTGCCCTGGTACTGGCCCTGCTTGTAAACGGTGACCGTGGGCTTCTCGCCGCAGCCGGCGGCCGCGAGCGCGAGCGCTGCGGCCGCCGCCGCCAAGAGAATCTTTTTCATGACTTCGCCCCCGGCTGCGTAGCAGGCCGCTCCGGCTTGCCGTAGGCCGTGCCCCAGCCCCAGACTTCGGCGCCCTTGCCGCGCTTGAGCACGCGCTGGCGGTAGATGTCGGCGATGACGTCGGCGTCCCCGCCGAGCAGCGCCTTGGTCGAGCACGACTCGGCGCAGGCTGGCAGCTTGCCCTCGGCCAGGCGGTTGCGCCCGTACTTCCGGAATTCAGCATCCGAGAAGTCGGGCTCCGGGCCGCCGGCGCAGAAGGTGCACTTGTCCATCTTGCCGCGCAGCCCGAAGGCGCCGTCCTGCGGGAACTGGGGCGCCCCGAACGGGCAAGCGTAGAAGCAGTAACCGCAGCCGATGCACAGATCCTTGTCGTGCAGCACCACGCCCTCGGTGGTCTTGTAGAAGCAGTCCACCGGGCACACCGCCATGCACGGCGCGTCCGAGCAGTGCATGCAGGCGACCGAGATCGATTTTTCGCCCGGCAGCCCGTCGTTCAGCGTGACCACGCGGCGGCGGTTCACACCCCACGGGACCTCGTGCTCGTTCTTGCACGCCGTCACGCAGCCGTTGCACTCGATGCAGCGCTCGGCATCCGCCAGAAATTTCATTCTCGCCATGGTGAGCTCCTCCGACTTATGCCTTCGTGATCTGGCACAGCGTGGTCTTGGTTTCCTGCATCATGGTCACCCGGTCGTAACCATAGGTGCTCGCGGTGTTGACCGCCTCCCCGCGCACCCACGGCGCCGCGCCATCGGGGTACTTGTCGAGCAGGTCGCGGCCCTCCATCCACCCCGCGAAGTGGAACGGGCAGAACACCGTTCCCGCTCCCACCCGCTCGGTGACCTGGGCCTTGACCTTGATGCGGGGCTTGGCCGGGTTGGGCGTCTCGATCCATACCCACTCGTCGTGGCGGATGCCCCGGTCGTTGGCGTCCTTGGGGTTGATCTCGACGAACATCTGCTGCTGCAGCTCGGCGAGCCATTTGTTCGACCGAGTGTAGTCCCCGCCGCCCTGGTACTCGACCAGGCGCCCGCTGGTGAGGATGAGCGGATAGTTCTTGACCGCATCCTTGTTCGCCTGCTGCATCGTCTTGAACAGCACCGGCAAGCGCCAGTTGGTCTTCACGTCGTCGTAGGTCGGGAACTTCTCGACCAGGTCCGGCCGCGGGCTGTAGATCGGCTCGCGGTGCACCGGCACCGGATCGGGCAGGTTCCAGCAGAAAGCCCTCGCCTTGGCGTTGCCGAAGGGGTGGCATCCGTGGTTCTTCATGAATACCCGGATCATGCCGCCCGAGAGGTCGGTCTTCCAGTTCTTGCCCTCGGCCGCCTTCTTCTCGTCCTCGGTGAGTTCGTCCCACCAGCCGAGCTTCTTGAGCAGCACGTGATCGAGCTCGGGATAGCCGGTGGTGAGGTCCGCGCCCTTGGAGTGCGAGCCGTCCTCGGCCAGCAGGTTCACGCCGTCGCGCTCGACGCCGAAGTTCGCCCGGAAGTTGCCTCCCCCGTCCATCACGTGCTTCGAGGTGTCGTAGAGGTTGGGGCTGCCCGGATGCTTCAACGCCGGGGTGCCGTAGCACGGCCATGGCAGACCGAAGTAGTCGCCGTCGAGCACGTAGCCGGTCTTGGCGTCCTTGCCGCCCTTCGCGCGCAGCGTCTTCACGTCGAAGACATGCATGTTGCGCATGTGCGCCTGGAGCCGCTCGGGCGAGTGCCCGGTGTAGCCGATGGTCCACGCGCCGCGGTTGATCTCGCGCAGCGTGTCCTCCGGATCGGGCATCATGCCGCCCTTCTCCTTGACGAGCTTGATGTTCTTGACGAACTCCTTGGCGTAGCCGAACTTCTCGGCGAGCTGGTACATGATCATCGCGTCGGGGCGCGCTTCGAAGATCGGATCCACCACCTTCTCGCGCCACTGGATCGAGCGGTTGGACGCGGTGACGGAGCCCGACTGCTCGTACTGGGTCGCCGCGGGCAGGAGGTAGACGCCGTCCTGCCGCACCAGCGCCGCCATCGCCGCAACCGTGGTCGGAACGGGATCCACCACGACCAGCAGATCGAGCTTCTTCATCGCCTCGAGCATTTCCTTGCCGCGGGTCTGGCTGTTCGGAGAATGGCCCCAGAAGATCACGGCGCGGACGTTGGGGTCCTGGTCAATGTTCTCGTTCTTCTCGAGCACCGCGTCAATCCAGCGCGACACCGTGAAGCCGGGCTTTTCCATCATCGCCTGCGAGGCGAAGCGGCCCTTCATCCACTCGTAGTCCACGCCCCACACCGCGCACCAGTGCCGCCACGAGCCGGCCGCGATGCCGTAGTAGCCCGGCAGCGAGTCGGGATTGGGGCCGATGTCGGTGGCGCCCTGCACGTTGTCATGGCCGCGGTAGATGTTGCACCCGCCGCCCGAGACGCCCACGTTGCCGAGCGCGAGCTGCAGGATGGCCGAGGCGCGCACGATCGCGGTGCCGTTGGTGTGCTGCGTCTGGCCCATCGCCCAGATGATCGTGCTCGGGCGGTTCTTCGCCATCATTTCGGCGCAGTCGCGCACCTCGTGCTCCTTCATGCCGGTGATGCTCTCCACCACCTCCGGCGTGTACTTCATCGCCTCCTCGCGCGCCTTGTCCATCGCGTAGACGCGGGCCTTGATGTACTCCTTGTCCTCCCAGCCGTTCTTGAAGATGTGGTAGAGCATGCCGAACAGGAATGCCACATCGGTTCCGGAGCGGATGCGGTAGTACTTGTCGGCCCGGGCCGCCGTACGGGTGAAGCGCGGATCAACCACGTAGACCTTGGCGCCGTTCTCCTTGGCGTGCAGGGTGTGCAGCATCGAGACCGGGTGCGCCTCCGCCGCATTCGAGCCGAAGAAGAGGATCCCCTTCGAGTTCTGCTCGTCGTTGTAGGAGTTGGTCATCGCGCCGTAGCCCCAGGTGTTGGCGATGCCCGTCACCGTCGTCGAGTGGCAGATGCGCGCCTGGTGGTCCGTGTTGTTGGTGCCGAACATGGACACGAACTTGCGGAACAGGTACGCGCCCTCGTTGCTGTGCTTGGAGGAGCCGATCCACATCGTGGCGTCTGGCCCGCTCTCCTTGCGGATCGCGAGCAGCTTCTGGCTGACCTCGTCGAGCGCCTGGTCCCAGGTGATGCGCTTCCACTTTCCGCCCTCGAGCTTCATCGGATACTTCAGGCGGTGGGAATCCTGGGTGACGGCGTGATCGCGCGCCGCCGCTCCCTTGGCGCACCACGCGCCCAAGTTGATCGGGGAGTCGAACACCGGCTCCTGCCGGATCCACACGCCGTTTTGCACCACGGCGTCGATCGCGCAGCCGACCGAGCAATGCGTGCATACGGTCCGCTTGACCTCGACCTTGGCGCCGGCCGCCGGTGCCGCCGCCTCGGCCCGGCCCATCATCGAGAACGGCAGCTGCGAGAGCGCCGCCGCGCCGCCCACCGCGATGCCCGAGCGCTTGAGGAAGGTGCGCCGGTCGATCGTTCGGCCGAGGAAGGCCGCGGCGTTGCGAGTGAGCCGGCTGGCTCCGCCGACGGGAGCGCTCGCTTTCCTGGTGAGTAACATGGTCGCCTCCTCCGGACTCAGACTTTCGCGGTTTCGTAGTACCTGCGGACGTGCTCGGTCAACCGGTAGCCCGCGCTGCGTTGACCGCTTGCCGGCGCCTGCTGCGCAGACTCTCCGCCCTTGCGGCCCGCCACGGCGGCAGCCGCCGCGGCGCCGCCCAGGCCGAGCGCGGTCAGGAACCTTCTGCGGGTGACGTCGGTTTTGGTCATGGCCTTCCTCCTGTTTTCAGGCGATATCAAAGGATTCCACCTCGAGGTCGAAGAATTCCCGGGCGAGGGCAGCGACCTTCTTGTAGAACGCGGTCTCGCCCGCGGCCTGGATCGCCTCGCACAGCGCCGGATACCACGGCTGGATGCGGCGCTGGAAAAAATCGCGCTGCGTCTCGAGCGGCGCGGGCGCGCCAGCGCCGCCTCCCGTGACGAGATAGCGCATCACGTCGCACAGCGCAGAGATATGGTCCTCCGGCTCTGCGCTCTTTTCCTGGCGCGCGAAGCCCAGCTCCGCCAGCTCTTCGCGCAGTTTCGCGAGCTGCCGCTCCATCAGGAAACCGTTGTGATAGTGGGAAGCGTAGAGAAAAACGGGCGGGCGCGAAGTGCTGATGAAAGCATCGTCGTACTCCTGGCGCACCGCCGCCGCATCGGCGGCAGCCGCCGCGCGCTGCAGCTCGCGCCACGCCGCAGCGAGCCGCGAATCGCCGGCCTCTTCCATGACGCCGGCATCGGCGATGCTGCGCAGCAATTGTGCGGAAGGCGGAGCATAGAAAAGGCTCGACAGCAGCGCGTAAAAATTCCCTCGCGCGCTGTCCTCCGGCAGCAACCCCTCCTCCTCGAGGGAAACCCACCCGGCGTGTGCGGTCGCGGCCATCATGGTCGGTTATGGCAAATATTAATCCGCGTTATACCGACAATTCAAGACTTTTTGGGCCTGTTCCGGACGCGGCCTAAACGTCGAATATCGTCCCGTGCCTGGCGCTCTGCATCAAATCAATAACCCTACAGTCAGCACACATTTTCAGCCGATCCAAGGCGCCGGGTTCTGCGAACATCGAATGCGAGGTCAGCCGCCCCATCATGGATTCGATCATCTGCTTGGTTCCGAAGGGCTTCCCGCATTTTACGCAACGAAAAACCTCGGCTTGATTGAGCACTACGGGCTCGGTCGCCTGCTTGGTCAACAGCAGGCGGGGCACCAGGCTGATCGCATCTTCGGGGCAGGTCTGCTCGCACAAACCGCATTGCACGCAATTGCGCTCGATGAATCTGAGCTGGGGGCTGTCTTTCGTGTCGAGCAACGCCTTCTCCGGGCAGGCCCCCACACAGGCCATGCACAAGGTACAGGCGTCCTTGTCCACGAGAACCTGGCCATAGGGAGCCCCGGCCGGCAGCGGCACTTCCTCCCGGGGCTGCGGCGCGTGCTTAAGTAGGTGATCGAAAACGAAATCCAGCGTCGTGCGCTTCTCGTTGGAGAGGTCGAAGGCGGCTGGAGCGAGTTCTTCGGCCTGCTCATCTTGATTCCATATGGCCGCTTCCAGCTCGCCCGCATCGCGCGCCTCGAGCAGGCGAAGCCGGCCGGCACCATAACCCAGAGCGCCAAGGATCGCTTCGCCGTAGCGGATTTGGCGCTGCAGCGCAGCAAGATAGTCCGGTGTCTCGGAACCCGCCGAAAGGATCATGAAGCGCGCGGCACCTAACGCCAGGCTGCCTAGCATCAGGTCGAGCCCCAGAGAGGCGATATGGAAGACCTCCAAGGGAATGACGTTGGCCGGCAAGCCTTTGCCGCGGCGCGCAAGGCGCGTAATGAGTTCGCGGCCATCGCCAGCATTGTGAAACAGCAAGGTCGCCCGCCTGCCGCCCGCCTCCCGGTAGGTTCGCAGCACGACCTTGAGCCTCGCTCCCATGTCGGAGACCCGCGGGTAGGCATAGCTCATCGCGCCCGAGGGGCAGACCGTGGCGCAACCGCCGCAGCCCTGACACAGATGCGGCTCGACCCGCACGCGGTTCGATTCGAGATCGCTCGCGATCGCCTGCGCCGAGCAGACATCCAGGCATTGCCGGCAGCCGACGATCTCGGAGCGGCTGTGGGCGCAGATGCTCTCCTTGTAGGAGAAGAACCTCGGCTTTTCGAATTCGCCGGTGAGCTTGAGCAGTTGCTGGGCGCAGAGCGCCTGCTCGAGCGGATCCTCGCGCGGGGCGAAATAGCCTTGGGGAGGCAGCGCGAGCTTGATCAGCGGATCGCGCGACAGATCGAGCACCAGGTCGAAGGTATCGCTGCGCAGCGCCTCCTTGCGCTCGAAGTCCACGGCCTTCACCTCGCCGCAGACCTTGACGCATTGCCGGTGCGCCCGGCATTTCGCGAGGTCAATCTGGTACGAATAGTCAATCGCGCGCTCGGGGCAGGCGTGGATGCAGGCGTTGCAGCGCGTGCACACCTCGAGGTCGATCGGGTTGACCTGTTCCCACTCGACCTCGAACGCGCCGAGATAGCCCGAGACTCGGCGCGGCCTGCCGGAGAAAACCGGATAGCGGCGCTCGGGCGGCAGCTCGAGGCCTGCGGAATCGGTCGCGAGCACGCTCACCGCGAGGGCATCCGCCAGGCGCTCGGCCCAGCCGAGCGCGGCCGCGCCCGGTCCGATGACGAGGAGCCGCCCGCCGGAGCGATACGACACGGCGGGCACCGGCTCGGGCTCGGGTAGATCGGCGAGCGCGAGCAGTGCCGCGATCTTGGGGGCGGCCTGCTTCGCCTCGGCGGACCATCCTGCGGTTTCGCGGATGTTGACGAAGCGGATCGCGCCGGCGCCCTTCAGCTCTCCATGGAGCTCGCTGAACAGGGACGCCTCCTGGGTGCAGGCGACGCTGAGGTCGTCGCCGCTTTTCACCGCCGCTTCGAATTTCGCGAGATGGCGCCGGCACAATTCGCTCGCGATGCCAGGCGCGGAATCGAGCTTGAGCGCCGCCGCGAGCGCCTTGGCGTCGAGCGGCATGGTCTTGTTGCAATTGCAGAGGAGCCTGGTCTTGGGCATCGGGTGGCTTGCGGCTACGTCTCCCTGGATGGATTCCCACGCGGCACGGGTTGCTGCTCGGCGGGCTGCGCGGCGGGCGCCGTCAGCGCCCCTTCCCCCGCGGTCCGATCCTCCGGTGCCACGGCCGGAACGGCCGTCCCGGAAGCGAGCCCGCTGCGCTCTCCCGCCGCCTCCGGCTCCTCTCCCCTCGCCCAATCGTAGAGCTTCTGGGCCTGCTTCAGCCCGGCAAGCATGGCCTCGGGGATGGGCTCGCAGCGGTTGAAATCCTCGATGAAGGGATCGAGCCCGTCCATCACGTTGAAGTGCGGATCCTTGAAGAGCTTCTTCAGCGCCGCGCGCTTCAGGCTCTCGTCCACCTTGGGCTGGAAGAACGCGCGGAAATCGGAACCTGGTGTGAGCTCATCAAGCGGGGGCAGCGGCGGCGCCGGCTCCTTGGGAGCGGCGGCCGGCTCCGGATGCTTGCCCGCTGCCCGATCCTCCGTCTCCGGCTGCGCCTGTGCGGCCTCGCGCTTGAGCCGCGACCAGCGCGAAAGAAAAGGCTCCTTGTCGCTTCGCTCCGTCATACCATAGCTCTGTCCGCGCATCTCGCTAGCCGTCGCGCCGGGACGCGACGCCCTTGTCCCTGCTGCTGGCATAGCGCGGCTTCTTCTTCGGCTCCGGGCGATAGTAGGCGGCCACGTACTCGGCGAGCCACGGCAGCCAGTCCTGGGGCAGCGCGACCCCGTCCACGTTTTCCCCGCCCTCCGTCCAGCGCGCTCCCTCGTGGTAGCTCACGGTGAGGAGCTGCGGCCGCGCCACGTTTTCATGCATCCGCCACAGCACGAACACCTTGGGCTCGGGCGAGGTGATATTGAGATAATAGCCTTCGGCTTCCGTGCGGTGCAGCCTGACGAGAAACCCCGGGAACAGCACCTGGGTGAGATCCTCGCGCGCGACGATCAGCCGCTCTTCGCTGCCCGGCGGCAGGGGATCGCGCACGATCCCTTTCGCTTCCCATCGCTCCGCCGCCCAGCGGTCGGCGTACCTCACCCGCTCCATAATGACCGCGACGGGATAGGGCGCGACAGCACTCGGTCCGGACACCTCCATCATGGAGCGACATTGTGCGCCGTGTGCCGCGGCTGCGCAACCGGAAACGCGTCCAAATAGTTGATTTCCCAAAAGTGTTTTCCTTGCCTCGGAGCGCGCCCCTTTGGGATAATGCCGAGAGCGCAGGAATCCGCCTCACGATGAACACGCCTCAAGACACCGCGGGGAGCTGGCAACGGCTGACTGACCGGTTGGGCCGCCCGTTGCGCGATCTGCGCATCTCGGTCACCGATCGCTGCAACTTTCGCTGCGTCTACTGCATGCCGAAGGAGGTCTTCGGCAAGGATTACCAGTTCTTGGAGCGCAGCGAGCTGCTCACTTTCGAGGAAATCGCGCGTCTTGCGCGCATCTTCCGCACACTCGGTGTCGAGAAGATCCGTTTGACCGGCGGCGAGCCCCTGGTGCGCCGCAACCTCGAGCAGCTCGTCGCTCAGCTCGCGGCGATTCCCGGTCTCGATCTCACCCTCACCACCAACGGCTCGCTGCTCAAGCGCCGGGCGCGAGCGCTGAAAGAGGCGGGGCTCAAGCGCATCACGATCAGCCTCGATTCGCTCGACGATGGCGTGTTCCGGCGCATGAACGACGTGGACTTTCCGGTGGCGCGCGTGCTCGAGGGAATCGAGGCGGCGGCCGCCGCCGGGCTCGCCCCGATCAAGATCAACATGGTGGTCAAGCGCGGGCTGAACGAGACGAGCATCCTGCCGATGGCGCGCTTCTTCCGCCACAGCGGGCACATCCTGCGCTTCATCGAGTACATGGACGTCGGCCACACCAACGGCTGGCGCATGGACGATGTCGTCACCGCCCGTGAAATCATCGCCATGATCAACGCCGAGATGCCGCTCGAGCCGCTCGACCCCAACTACCCGGGCGAGGTCGCCGAGCGCTGGCGCTACCGCGACGGCGGCGGCGAGATCGGGGTGATCGCTTCGGTCACACAGGCGTTTTGCCGCGGCTGCACGCGGTTGCGGCTCTCCACCGAGGGCAAGCTCTACACCTGTCTCTTCGCGACCTCGGGCCACGACCTGCGCGGGCTGCTGCGCGGCGGCGCTTCCGACGGCGAGATCGCGGACGCCATCCGCGGCGTTTGGCTCCGCCGCACCGACCGTTATTCCGAAATCCGCAGCGCGGAGACCGTGAAGCTGCAGAAGGTCGAGATGTCGTACATCGGCGGCTGACGGCGCCTTCGGGGAGAAATGCGGAAGGACGAGCTGAAATCCGGCATCGCGTTGCGGCTCCCGCCTTCCATCTCCCGCCACCTGTCCTGAAGATGTACCGTCCCAAGCTCAGCTCCGCGGCGCGCCCCCTCACCTTCACGGTGGAGGCCCTGAACGAGCGCGGCGAGGCGCTCGCGACGCCGATCGCCGGAGAGCACCCGCTCACGCTCTACGTGGACAAGCGCGAGATCGTGACGCTGATGACGCTCGGGCAGGCGCCTGAGGCGCTCGTCATCGGCTATCTGCGCAACCAGCGGCTGGTGCGCTCGCTCGAGGACATCGCGGAGGTGCAGGTGGACTGGGAGACCTCGGCGGCTGCGGTCACCACGCGCCGGGCAATGAGGGGGCTGCGGGAGCGGATGAGCAAGCGCACCGTGACCACCGGCTGCGGCCAGGGCACGGTGTTCGGCGATCTCATGGAGGAGATCGAGTCGCTCAGGCTGCGCGACGACGTGCGGCTCACCGAGGAGACGCTCTATGCGCTGCTCGACGCGGTGCGCCGCTACGAGACGATCTACAAGAGCGCCGGTGCAGTGCACGGCTGCGCGCTGGCGGACGGCGCCGAGATCCTCTATTTCGTCGAGGACGTGGGGCGCCACAATGCGGTGGACGCGATCGCCGGCCAGATGTGGCTCGACGGCGTGGACGGCTCGGACAAGGTTTTCTACACCACCGGCCGGCTCACTTCCGAGATGGTGATCAAGGCCGCGCAGATGCAGATCCCCTTTCTCGTCTCGCGCTCCGGACTGACGCAGATGGGCTACGAGATCGCGGCCAAGGTCGGCATCACCATGCTCGGGCGCGCGGTGGGCAAGCACTATCTGCTCTTCACCGGCAGGCATCGCTTCGTCAAGCAGGTCATGCCGACCATGCTGGCGTGATTTGCCGTTCAGGGCTCGGCGCTCGAAGTTCACTGCCACCGTTTCGACATCGAATGGCGAACGCCGAACGCCGGACGCCGGACGCCGGAAAGAAAGCGGGGAGCGCGGAACGGCCGCCCTCCGGAATCACCGGGGTGATTCTGGCGGGCGGGCTGGGCCGGCGCATGGGCGGTGTGGACAAGGGGCTGAAATCCCTGCGCGGACGGCCGATGATCGCCTGGGTGCTCGAACGCTTCGTGCCCCAGGTGGACGAAGTCCTGATCAACGCTAACCAGAACCTCGAGGCCTACGCCGCGCTCGGGCACCGGGTGATCCCGGACGAGATCGCGGGCTTCGCCGGGCCGCTCGCTGGACTGCACCGCGGGCTCACTGCAGCGCGGTACGAACTGGTCTGCACGGTTCCGTGCGATTCTCCTTTCCTGCCGCCCGATCTCGTGGCGCGGCTGCGCGAGGCCCTCGAGCGGGAGGACGCCGAGCTCGCGGTCGCCCGCACCGGGGAGCAGCCCCATCCGGTGTTCTGCCTGTGCCGCCGGAGCGTCGCCCCGGGGCTGGAGGCGTTCCTCGCCGGAGGCGGACGCAAGATCGACGCCTGGTACGCGCAGCTGCGGGTCGTCGAAGTCGCCTTCGACGATCAGCCGCAGGCGTTTTCGAACATCAACACCGAGGAGGAGCTGCGCGCCCTGGAGAAGAACGTGCTGCCATCCTAGAATTCCGCAACTCTCGCCCCCTCGCCCCGTCGCGGCGTGCTGCGTCACCGCTCATGCGGTCAGCGACGGCGGCTTGTGCTCCGGCTCCTCGCCCAGCGCCTCGGGCTCGGCGACGAAATAGCCCTGCGCGTAATCCACGCCCAGCTCGCGCAGCTTCATGAGCGTCTCGGCGTCCTCCACCGATTCCGCCACCGTCAGCATGCCGAGGATGCGGCTGATGCGCGCGATCGCCTCGACGATCGCGTAGTCCATGGGATCGTTCCTCATGTCCTGGATGAACACGCCGGCGATCTTGAGGTAGTCCACCGGCAGGTACTTGAGATAAGCGAAGGAGGACATCCCGGTGCCGAAGTCGTCGAGCGCGATGCGGCAGCCCATGCCCTTCAGCTCGTGCATCAGCTCCGCCGCCTTGGAAAGGCTGGAGATGGCGGTGGTCTCGGTGATCTCCAGGCACAGCAGCCCGTGCGGCAGCTGATAGCGCGTGAGGAGATTGCCCAGGAAATCCGGGAAGCTGCGGTCGTTGATGCTGGCGCCGGAGATGTTGACCGAGTAGTAGCCGCGCTCGCCGCTGCCGGAGAGCGCGTGCGGGATCGCTCCCGCCGTCCACTGCCGGTGGAGATACTCGACCAGCGAGCTCACCACCCAGCGCTCGATCGAGGTGAGCAGGTTGTAGCGCTCGGCGGCGGGCATGAAGCCGGTGGCGGGCAGCAGGTTGCCGTCGCGGTCCACCATGCGCACCAGCACCTCGTGATGGGGCGCGCGGCCCGCAGCGGGGTCGAGCGGCACGATGCGCTGGCAGTAGAGCCGGAACTGGCCGAGCTCGAAGGCGCGGTTGATCTGCGAGAGGAGCCTGAGCTCCTCGTGCTTCGCGCCCTCGTCGCTGTCGCTCGGGCGGTGCACCTGCACCCGGTCGCGCCCCCGGCTCTTGGCTTCGTAGCAGCAGGCGTCCGCGGTCGCGAGCAAGCGCTCGGCGCTCTCGGATTCCGCCGTGATCGGCACCAACCCGATGCTCACCCCGACGCTGAAGGTCTTGCCCTCCCACACGAAGCGGAAATCGCGCACCGTCTCGCGCAGGGCGTTCGCCACGCGCAGCGCCTGATCCACCGGGCAGGTTTCGAGCAGCACGCCGAACTCGTCGCCTCCCAGCCGCGCCAGGGTGTCGCTCGCGCGCATGCGCGAGAGCATGATCGCGGTGAGCTGCCGCAGCAGCTCGTCGCCCGCGCCGTGGCCGCAGGTGTCGTTCACCGCCTTGAAGTTGTCGAGGTCGAGATAGAGCAGCGCGTGCTCGCGCCGCTGCGACCTCGCTGTCTCGACGAGCTCGGCGAGCCGCCGCTCGAACTCGCGGCGGTTGACGAGCCCGGTCAGCGCGTCGTGGCTCGCCTGCCAGAGAAGCTGCTGCGCCAGCGCGCGGATCTGGCTCACGTCGTGGAACACCACGATCGCGCCGCGCACCGTGCCGTCGCGAGCGCGGATCGGCGCGTGCGAATAGCGCACCGGACACTCGCGCCCGTTGCGATCCACCAGGCGCACGGCGGCCGGCTCGTCCCCGCTCGCGGTGCGCTGCGAGGTCAGCGGCAGCGGCTCGATCGGCGCGCCCGAGCGCTCGTCTATCACGCGGAAGACCTCGGCGAGCCGCCGGCCCCGCGCCTGCCCGGCCGTCCAGCCGAGGTAGCGCTCGGCCACTGGATTGAGATATTCGACGCGCCCGGCGGCGTCGGTGGTGATCACGCCGTCCTCGATCGAATGCAAGGTCACCTCCGCCAGTTCTTTCTCGCGCTCGAGCCGCGCTCCGATCCCGGCGACGAGGCGCGCCACCTGCACCGCAAGGGCTGCGGCCGCGAGCAGCGCGAGCATGCTGCCTGCGCCGATCAGCACAAGGCCCGCGCGCATGTCCCGGCTCGCGACTGCAGTCGCCTGCGCGCCCCGGGCCCGCATCGTCTCGATCAGTGCCGAGAGCGCCTCCTGCAGCCGGCTGTCCTCCAGCGCCGCGCGCGCGCGGCCGAGCTCGGAGGCGCGCGCGCCCTGCCCCCGCATCAGGTGGGCGACGATCTCCTCGCCGGTCGCCTGCGCGCGCTCCGCCGCGACGAGCGCTTGCTCGAATGCTGCCGCCTCGGCGCGTGCGGGCTCGAGCGCGCGCAGCTTCTCCAGCGCCCGGGCATACGCCTCGACGGCACGCCGGTACTGCTCGTGCGCGGCCGCGCGCGCCTGCGGCGTCTGCGCAGAGAGCAGGCGGCTGATCGAGGCAGCACGCTGCCCGTTGCTCAGGAAGAGCTCGGCCGCCGTCTCGATGCTGCGGCCCTGCGCCGCGGCAATCTCGCCGATCTGGCGGCTGGAGCGCTCCATGCGGGCGAGACCGAGCGCGATCAGCGCGGCGATCACGGCGAGCAGCAGCCCGAAGCCCGCCAGCAACGGCGCTCTGGAGCGGGGGCGGGCGGATCGCGGCGTCGGTTCGGTTTGCGACATTCAGCGCTCGATTCGTCCCCTGAGCCGCGACGCAGGGTCCTGGCGGTAGAAGGCCGCAAGCTGGCGGTAGACCTCGCCGTAGGCGGCGAGCACCGCCTGCGGGGTTTCGAAAAAAGCCTCGCTCAGCACCGCGAAGAACTCGCCTGGATTCTGCGCGCCATAGGGATCGATTTCCGTGTGCTCGCCGCGCTCGATGCGCGCGCAGAAGTCCTCGTACGCGGCGCTGAACGCGCGGGTCCACGCCGCGCGGTCCATGCCCGGGTGCAGCGGCGGGAAACCGTTCGCCTCCCCGTTCAGCATGTCGAGCTTGTGCGCGAACTCGTGCAGCACTACGTTGTAGCCCTCGCCGCTTTCCTCGGCGTCCGCCCACGACAGGATCACCGGACCCCCGGGCCACGATTCGCCGGACATCGGCTCGGCCACGCGATGGGCGATGCCGTGCTCGTCCACGTACTCGTACTCGGCGAGGAACTCGCCCGGATACACGATCACCTCCACCCAGCCCCGGTAGTAGTCGAGACCCAGGTTGAGGATCAACATGCAGGCCTGCGCCGCGATGCGCACGCGAATTTCGTCGCGCACCGCGAGGCCGCCCGCCCCGACGATCGCTTTCTCGTGCAGGAACAGGATCGCGAGCTCGCGCAGCCGCGCGCGCTCCTCCTCCGAGAGCGCGCGCGTGAAGGAATAGCGCTCGAGCGCCGAGTGCCACAGCGCCGCGTCGAGCCTGGCGCGCCGCAGGACCCGGCCCCGTCGCCACTGCGTGAACCAGCGCATGTCCGGCCGCGGCGCCTAGCGCGCCTTCGGAGCCGCAGCGAGCTCCGCCTCGATGTCGCCGAACAGCAAGGCCGGCCAGTCGGGAGGGAAGTTGAGGGGCGTGAACACCGCTCTTGCGACGATCTCGACGCTCGTCGAGCGCTCTCCCAGCCGCGTGACGAACACCGCGATGCGCTCGCCCAGGCTGCCCCAGGTTGCGCCGTGCGACAGCACCAGGCGCCCGGCCGCGGCGTCCTGCTCCACGAACTGGAGCTTGCGCCCGGACGCCGCCTTGAGCGCGGCCTGGTACACCAGCTCGTAGGGCTGGCGGTAAGTGCGCTTGATTCCCTGCCCCCGCGCCTCCTTCACGGAGTCCACCGTGGCGCAGCCAGCCGTCACCAGAAGCGCAGCGCAGGCGAGCATCGCGAGCCCTCTCACTTGCCGCCCTTGTCCTCCCGCCACTCGACCACCTTGAGCGGGCGCGTTTCCGGGACCGCGTCCCCCGGCTCGAGCTCGGCCGATTCGATGCGCTGGAACTGCTGCGCGATCTTGCCCCCCGTCACCTGGATGCGCTCCGCGTCCTCGGCCGCCTGCCGGATGTGGCGCGCGAGATCCTTGAGCCGCGCGTCGAAGCGCTCGAATTCCACGGCGAGCCGCGCCAGCGCCTCGCGGATGACGTGGATCTGCTTGCGCGTCTCCACGTCCTTCAGCACCGCGCGCGCCGTGTTGAGCACCGCCATCAACGTGGTGGGTGAGACGATCCACACGCGCTTCGACTGCGCGTAATCCACTACCTCGGGGAAGCGCGCGTGGATCTCCGCGAACACCGCCTCGGCCGGCACGAACATCACCGCGCCGTCCGAAGTCTCGTTCGGCACGATGTACTTGCCGGCGACGTCCTCCACGTGTTTCCTCACGTCGGCGCGGAACTGGCGCTGCGCGAGCGCGCGCTCCACCTCGCCCGCCTCGGGGTCGAGCATGCGGTGGTAGTTCTCGAGCGGAAACTTGGAATCCACGCACACCAGCCCGGTCGGCGGCGGGAGCTTGAGCACGCAGTCGGCGCGCGCGCCGGTGGACAGCGTGTACTGCATCTCGAACGCCGCCGGCGGCAGCACGTTCCTCACCAGCGTCTCGAGCTGCACCTCGCCGAAGGCGCCGCGCGCGCGCTTGTCGCCGAGCAACTCCTGCAGGCTCACCACGCTGCCAGTGAGCGTCTCGATCTTCTTCTGCGCCTCGTCTATGGTGGCCAGCCGCTGCATGACGCTGACGAAGGTCTCGTTGGTCTTGCGGAAGCCCTCGTCGAGCCGCTCGTTCACCCGGCCCGCGATCGCTTCCAGCCGCTGCTCGATACGGGCGTTGAGCCGGTCGGTGGCCTCGCTCAAATGGCCGCCGAGCGCGAGCTGCAACCGGTGCAGCGTGTCGCGCGTGCGGTCGAGCTCCTCGGAGAGCCGGGAGGTCAGGCGGTCGGACTGCTGGGCGAGCCCGCCGTGCAGGTCGGCGAGCATCGCGCGGTGCTTCTCCTCGAGCGCGCGCGCGATATCCTGCGGCAGCGATCTCGTCGCGGCGGAAAGCACCGCGAGCTTCACGGCGAGCACGGCTACGGCGGCGAGGACTGCGACCGCCAGAACCGCGTACAGGATCTCGGCCATCGCCTGCGAAGTATGCAGTGGAAACGGAAAATAGGGAATAGCGGTCAGCCGATGCGGCGCAGCACCCCGAGCGGCGGCGTCTCGAGCGCGCGGCGCGTGCCGAGCCAGCCAGCGGCCGCCACTCCGAGCGCACCGGCCGCGACACCGACGAGCCAGACCGCCGGATCGGGCAGGTAGTCGAGGTGGAGGTAGCGGCGCGCGATGACCGCGCCGAGCCCCGCTGCGCCGCTCGCCGCGACGAAGCCCGCGACCGCTCCGATCACGGCGAACTCGGCGAGATGGGCGCGGTTCAGTTGCGCGCGGTTCGCACCCAGCGTGCGCAGGATCGCCGCCTGGTGGAGGCGCTCGTCCTGGGTGGTCGCAACCGCCGCATAGAGCACCACCAGCCCCGCCGCGAGCGTGAATAGAAACACGAACTGCACGGCGCGCGCCGCCTGATCCATCAGTGCCTGCACCTGGGCGAGCGCCTGCGCGACGTCAATCACCGCGATGTTGGGAAAGCGCCCGACCAGCGCGTTCAGGAACACCGTGCGGCCTGCCGGCAAGCGGAAGCTCGTGACGTAGGTCGCGGGGAAATCCTCGAGCAGCCCGGGCGGCGCGAGCACGAAGAAGTTCACGTTGAAGCTGTCCCATTCCACGCGCCGCAGGCTCGTCACCGTCGCGGCGACGGGCGTGCCCGCCACGTCGAAGGCGAGCCGGTCGCCGAGCCGGATGCCGAGCGCTTCCGCGAGCCCGCGCTCGACCGAGAACTGTCCGGGGTGCGCCCCTTCCCCCCACCAGCGGCCCGCGACGATCCGGTTGTCGGCCTGCATGCGGGAGGCCCACGAGAGGTTGAACTCGCGGCTCGCGAGCCGCCGCGCGCGCTCGTCCTCGTAGTCCTCGGGGCGAACCGCGCGCTCGTTGATCGAGACGAGCCGCCCGCGCACTATCGGAAAGAGCGCGGGCGCGGGCAGTCCGTGCGCGGCGAAGAAGCCTCGCAGCGGCTCGGCCTGGTCGGGCTGGATGTTGATGACGAAGCGGTCGGGCGCATCCGCCGGCAGGCTCTCGCGCCAGGTGCGCAGCAGATCGTTGCGAATCACCGTCAGCGTGAGCAGCGCCATGATCCCCACGCCGAGCGCCACGACCTGCAGCACGGTGCCGAGCCGCCGGCGCCCGAGTCCCGTGACAGCGAGGCGCCACGAAACATCCCGCAGCCGCGGCACCGCGAGCATGCGCAGCACCGCCCAGGTGAGC
>DATLZE010000092.1:0-36501 GCA_035574195.1 Burkholderiales bacterium
CATCACGGCGAGGTCGCCCAGGCCGAGGGCGATCTGGAGCTGCGCGTCGAGGAGCGCTTCGCGCGCGTGCCGCCGTACCGCCCCGCGGCCGAGGAGGCCGACGTGAGGCGAGCCCTGGAGGCGCTCGAGGCGGCCAGCCGCCCGATCATCGTCGCGGGCGGGGGCGTGGTGTGGTCGGAGGCACAGCGCGAGGTGGTGGCGCTCGCGGAACGGCTTTCCGTTCCCGTCGCGACCTCGCTCCACGCGAAGGGCACCATCCCCGACACCCACCCGCTCGCAGTGGGCGTCGTCGGGACCTACTCGCGCGCGTGCGCGAACCGCGCGGTGGCCGAAGCCGATCTCGTGTTCTACATCGGAAGCCGCACCGGCAGCCAGGTCACCGCGCGCTGGCAGGTGCCGCGTCCGGGCGCGGCCGTGATGCATCTCGATCTCGACCCGCGCGAGATCGGGCGCAACTATCCGACGCGCGTGGGGCTGCTGGGCGATGCGCGCACCGTGCTGCGGCAGTTGCTCGACGCGGCGGGCGCGCCGCGCAGCGAAAGGCGCGCCTCCTGGCTCGCCCGGGTGCGCGCGCTCGTGCAGGAGTGGCGCGCTGCGGTCGCCGCTGTGGCCGGTTCGGACGCGGTGCCGATGCGCCCGGAGCGGGTGTGCCGCGAGATCTCGCGCGTGCTGCCCGAGGGCGCCATCCTCGTTTCCGATACCGGGCACTCCGGGATCTGGACCGGCGCCTTCGTGGATTTCACGCGTCCTGGCCAGCGGCTCATCCGCTGCGCGGGCTCGCTCGGCTGGGGGCTGCCCGGCGCGATCGGCGTCAAATGCGCGGCTCCGGAGCGCCCCGTCGTGTGCTTCGCGGGAGACGGCGGCCTCTACTATCATCTCGCCGAGCTCGAGACTGCGGCGCGCTACGGCGTGAACCTCGTCGTGGTGGTGAACAACAACGGCGCGCTCAACCAGGAGATCCCGCACTTCGACCGCGCCTACGGAGGCGATCCCGGCGAGCGCGGACGCGAGCTGTGGGGGTTTTCTCCGGTCAATTTCGCTCGCGTCGCGGAGTCCCTCGGCTGCGAGGGGGTGCGCG
Source organism: Burkholderiales bacterium (assembly GCA_035574195.1). GTDB lineage: Bacteria > Pseudomonadota > Gammaproteobacteria > Burkholderiales > SG8-41 > SG8-41. The sequence continues at coordinate 1,079 of DATLZE010000092.1, forward strand.
TCGAGCGGCCCGCCGAGGTCGCGCCGGCGTTGGAGCGCGCGCTCGCCGCGCGGCACCCGGTCGTGCTCGACGTCGTGACCGACCACCGCGCGTTTTCGCCGAAGACCTGGACCGGCGCGGCGGCGGCCGGTCACTAGGCCGTGGAATGTTGAAATTCGGATATTGACGGGGGACCGCACATGCACGGATCGCTGGACGAGCTCACCATCGAGGTGGACCTGCTCGCTCCCGGGGCGCAGCGCATCGTGGGGGAGAAGCTCCCACTCGAGGTGATCGCCCGCGACATACTGTTCGGTGAGGGGCCGGTGTGGGACGCGCAGAGCCGCCAGCTCTTTTTCACCGATATCATCGGCGACACGATCTGGAAGTGGCGGCGGGGCGCGGGGCTCGAGCCCGTGCTGCGGCCCTCGGCCAAGGCGAACGGCATGGCGCTCGACCGGGAGGGGCGGCTCCTGGTCGCGGGCTGGGGCGGGCGCACGGTGTTCCGCTTCGAGCGCGACGGCTCGATAAAGACGCTCGCCTCGCACTGGCAGGGCAAGAAGCTCAACAGCCCCAACGACATCGTGGTGAAGTCGGACGGCTCGATCTGGTTCACCGATCCGCCGGGGGGGTTGCTCAACGTCGGCATGGTGTGCGGAGACATCCAGCGCTATCTCGACGTGCAAGGCGTGTTCCGCATCGCGCCCGACGGCGGCGAAATGACACTGGTCACCGGTGATTTCGTTTATCCCAACGGGTTGTGCTTTTCGCCCGACGAGAAGCTGCTCTACGTCAATTGCAGCCGCGAACGGGTGATCCGGGTCTACGACGTGAGGCCGGACGGCACGCTCGGTCCGGGCAGGCTTTTTTACCGCTACGTGAGCCCCGAGCGCGGCGTGCCCGACGGCATGAAGTGCGACGCCGAGGGCAACGTGTACTGCACGGGTCCCGGCGGCATCTTCATCCACGATCCCTCGGGGAAAGTGCTCGCGCGCATCAAGACGCCGGGCCACCACCCGACCAACTTCGCGTGGGGCGACGACGACTGGCGCTCGCTCTACATTACCATGATCGGGTCGGTGATCCGCACGCGCCTGAACGTCGCCGGCGTGCCGTCGCGGTGATCGGGCGGGACACGGCGAAGCTGGAACATCGAGCGGCGAACAGTGAACGGTGATCGGCGATGAGCTGGAAATTCGAGAAGGTGGCGGGGCCGTACAAGGGCCGGACCGGCGGGCTCGCATGGGACGGGTCAGGGATGCTCTTCAGCGCGGTGCTGGAGGAGCGCATCCTGCGCTACGATCCGCGCACGGGCGAAACGCAGGATTTCCGCCGCTACACCGGCCGCACCAACGGGATCGCGCTCGCGCGGGACGGCTCGGTGTACGGCGCGCAGGAAGGGGGCCGGCGCATCGTGCGCTTCATGAAAGATGGCTCGGCCGAGGCCGTGCCCGATCTGCTCGAGGGCCGGTATCACAACCAGCCGACCGACGTCGTCGTGGACGGGCACGACCGGATATGGTTCACCGACCCCTACAACGGCACGCCACCCTACGGCCCGCCGGTGTTCCCGTTCCTCGAGCACGCCTCCGTGCTGCGGCTCGACCCCGACGCAGCGGGCGGCCGGACGGCGAGACGCATGACGCACGATACGCGCGGCCCGCGTGCAGTGCTGCTCTCGGCCGACGAGCGCACGCTCTACGTCGCGGACGGCGACGCCGAGCGCGGCGACGTCTGCCAGCTGAACGCCTATCCGGTGCGCGCGGACGGCAGCCTCGGCCCGTGCAAGGTGCTGCTCGTGTTCGCGCCGCTCGAGCGCGGCATCGAGGGCATGTGCCTCGAGGAGCGGGGAAACCTCGTCGCGTGCGCGGGCTGGAGCCGCTCCGGGGTCGGTCCGGCGCTCTACGTGATCTCGCCCTCGGGCACGATACTGGAATCGCATCCGGCGCCCGCCGATCTGCCGATGCGCTGCGCGTTCGGCGACGCCGGGCTCGCGAGCCTCTATCTTACTGCCGGCGATGGCTGCCTCTACCGCGCGACGGACACCGGTCTGCGCGGGCTCCGGCGCTGACGGCACGACCCGCCGACCATGGCTCGTGATCGCTTCCTGGTTCTGCGCACGGGGGCGCTTCTTGCCGCCGCATCGCTTGCGGGCTCGGCGGCGGGGCAGAGCGGGATCGCGCCGAACTACCCGGTGAAGCCGGTGCGGATCATCGTCACCACGACTCCCGGAGGCGGGCCCGACATCGTCGCGCGGCTCTTCGGCGCGAAGCTCGCCGAATCCTTCCGCCAGCAGGTGATCGTGGACAACCGCGCCGGCGCAGGGGGGCGCATCGGAACCGAGGTCGCGGCCTCGAGCGCACCCGACGGCTACACGCTGATCGTGATGACCGCGCAGCACGTCATCGCTGCCGCGCTCTACGCGAAGAGCGTCAAGTACGATCTCGTGCGCGATTTCGCGCCCGTGATCTTGATCGGGACCACGCCCTTCATCGCGGTGGTGCATCCCTCGCTTCCGGCGCGCTCGGTGAAGGAGCTCGTCGCGCTCGCCAAGGCGCGCCCCGGCGAGCTGCATTACGGCACGGGCGGCGCTGGCACGCCGCCTCACCTCGCCGCCGAGCTTTTTCAGTCGCTCACCGGCACCCGCATGGTGCACGTGCCCTACAAGGGCGTGGCCCAGGCGCTCGTGGACACGGCGAGCGGCCAGGTGCAGCTCACCTTCGCGGTGATCCCCGCGAGCCTGCCGCTGATTCGCTCGGGGAAGGTGCGCGCGCTCGGCGTCACCAGCACGCGGCGCACGCCGCTCGTCCCCGATCTGCCGACCGTCGCGGAGACCGTGCCTGGCTTCGAGTTCATCGACTGGTACAGCCTGGCCGCGCCCGCCGGCACGCCGGCCGAGATCCTCGCGCGCCTCCACGCCGAAACCGCCCGCGCGCTCAAGGCGCCCGAGATCCAGGAGCAGCTCGCGGGGCTCGGCATCGAGCCCGTCGGCTCGACACCCCAGGAGCTCGCCGCGCACCTGCGCGCGGAAATCAAGAAGCTCGGGGCGCTCGTCAGGGCTTCCGGCGCGAGCCCCGATTAGACGAGAACTCGAAGAACCGGTTGAAACTGCCGAAGCACGCCGATGAGGAAACCCTGCCGTTGTTATTCGATTCTTCGGTTCTCATCTGCGCTTGTCGGCGATTTCAAACAGGTTTTTGAACCTCGGTTTCGATAGGGAGAAGTGGCATGCCGAAAATGACCGGATCGCGGCTGATCGCCGAAATGTTCAAGGGCTACGGCGTGACGCACGTGTTCTTCGTGCCCACGATCCTGATGGACGCGCTCGCCGAGATGGACGAGCTCGGCATCCGCAAGGTTCTCACCCACGGTGAGAAGGCCGCCGCCTACATGGCCGACGGCTACGCGCGTGCAGCCGGCCGGCCCGGCATCTGCCTCGCGCAACAGATCGGCGCTTCCAATCTCGCCGCGGGACTGCGCGATGCCTACATGGCCTGCTCGCCGGTGATCGCGCTCACGGGAGGGCCCGCGACGGCCGGGCGCTACCGCCACGCCTACCAGGAAGTGGAGGACTTCGCCCAGTTCGATTCGCTGACCAAGCTCAACCTCCAGCTCGACGATCTCTCGCGCCTGCCCGACCTGCTGCGCCATCTGTTCCGCGCCGCGACCTCGGGCACGCCGCGCCCCGTGCACCTGCGGCTGCGCGGCTCCCACGGGCAGGGCGTCGAGGGCGAGGCCGAGCTCGAGCCGCTGGTCGAGCCCCAGTTCTCGCGCGTTCCCGCGTTCCGCCCCGAGCCCGAGATCGGGCGGGTGCGCGAGGCAGCCCAGGCGCTCGCGGGCGCGCGCCGGCCGATCATCGTCGCGGGCGGGGGCGTGGTGGCGTCGCAGGCGCAGGCCGAGCTCGTCGAGTTCGCCGAGAAGCTCCAGATTCCAGTCGCGACCTCCCTCACCGCGAAGGGCGCGATCCTCGACACCCACCCGCTCGCGGTGGGCGTGGTCGGCACCTATTCGCGCGCGTGCGCGAACCGCGCGGTGGCCGAGGCCGACCTCGTGTTCTTCGTCGGCAGCCACGCGGGCGGGCAGGTGACCGCGAACTGGAGGGTGCCCGCTCCCGGAACACCGGTGATCCAGCTCGACATCAACGCCGAGGAGCTCGGGCGCAATTACCCGAACCGGGTCTCGCTGCACGGCGACGCGCAGGCGACGCTGCGCAGGCTGATCGAGGTCGCCCCGCGCAAGGATCCGGAGCAGGCGCGGGAATGGACCTCGCGCGTGCGCCAGCTCGTCGCCGAATGGCGCGCGGAAGCGCAGCGCATGCGGAACTCGGACGCGGTTCCACTGCGCCCGGAGCGGATTTGTCGGGAAATCACCGAGGCGCTGCCGGAGAACGGGGTGGTCGTGTCCGATACCGGACACGCCGGCATGTGGACCGGACAGATGCTCGACATCACCCGCCCGGGGCAGCGCTACATCCGCTGCGAAGGCTCGCTCGGCTGGGGGCTGCCCGGCGCGATGGGGGTCAAATGCGCGCTTCCCGACCGCCCGGTCGTTTGCTTCACCGGCGACGGCGGCCTCTACTATCACCTCGCGGAGCTCGAGACCGCGGCGCGCTGCGGCATTCCTCTCGTGGTGGTGGTGAACAACAACGGCTCGCTCAACCAAGAGATCCCGCTGGTCGAGACCGCGTATCGCGGCAAGCGCGGCGACCGCCACCGCCCCGACGAGATCTGGCGCTTCATGAAGAGCGCCGACCTGTCGCGGGTCGCGCAGGCGCTCGGCTGCGCGGGTTTTCGTGTCGAGCGGCCGGGGGAACTGCAAGCGCTACTGCCGCGTGCTTTTGCGATGAACCAGCCGGTGCTGATCGAGTGCGTGAGCGACGATCAGGCGCTCGCCCCGACCGCCTGGGTGCCGGGAGCGCGCGCGCACTGAGGCGGGAGGCGCGCGGGCGGCTCCATTCGCGGCGTGCCGGTTCCCGGTCCATGACTCGACGTTCGCCGTTGACGCAGAGGAGGAGACCATGAAACCCAGCGCGAACAGAGCATTGCCGATCCTGGTGACGCTCGCCGTCGTGCCGGCAGCGCCGGCGCCCGCGCAGCCGGCGGGCGCCTATCCCGCGAAGCCGGTGCGGCTCATCGTGCCGCTCGCCCCGGGCGGCCCGAGCGACATCTTCGCGCGCACGCTCGCGCAGAAGCTCACCGAGAACCTGAAGCAGACCGTGTTCGTGGACAACCGCCCTGGGGCGAGCGCGATCATCGGCACCGAGCTGGCAGCGAAATCCCCGCCCGACGGCTATACCATCATCCTGGTGTCGAACACCATCGCGATCAATCCGGCGCTCTTCGCGAAGCTGCCCTACGACACGCTGCGGGACCTCGCTCCGGTCTCGCTGCTCGCCACCACCCCGTACCTGCTCGCCGTGCATCCCTCGCTGCCGGTGAGGAGCGTGAAGGAGCTGATCGCCCTCGCCAAGCGCCGCCCGGGCGAGCTCAACCATGCCTCGGGAGGCCACGGCACGGGGCCGCACCTCGCGATGGAAGTGTTCGTGCAGCGCACCGGCGTCAAGGTCGTGCACATCGTCTACAAGGGCGGAGGGCCCGCGATGAACGATTTCATCGCCGGACACACGCAGGTGTACATGGCGAACATGATCGCGGCGCTGCCGCAGGTCAAAGCGGGCCGCATCCGGGCGCTCGCGGTATCCTCGGAGAGGCGCTCGGAGGCCGCGCCCGAGCTGCCGACGATCGCGGAATCGGGCGTGCCCGGCTTCAACGAGAGCGGCCAGCACGGCATCCTCGCGCCCGCCGGCGTGCCGCGCGAGATCATCGCCAAGCTGCAGTCGGAGATCGCCCGCGCGCTCAACGCCCCCGAGGTGAAGAATCGCCTCCAGGCGGAGGGCAGCCGCGTGGTCGCCTCGACGCCCGAGGAATACGGCGCCCTGATCCGCTCCGAGATGGAGAAGTGGGCGAGGATCGTCAAGGCGGCGGGAATCCGAGTCGAGTAGCGCAACGCGGAGGCGGTCGTGCGCCGGGCGGCGCTCAACGCTTACGACATCGCGGACCTGCGCGAATTGGCGCGCCGCAGGCTGCCGCGGGGCGTGTTCGAGTTCTTCGACCGCGGCAACGGGGACGAGGTTGCGCTCGCGAACAACCGCGCCGCCTTCGAGCGCGTCAAGTTCTCTCCGCGGGTTCTGGTGGACACTTCCCGGCGCAGCCAGGCGGTGACGCTGTTCGGAGAGCGCCACGCGATGCCGCTCGCCGTGGCGCCCACGGGCTCGGCAGGGCTCGCGTGGTACGAGGGCGAGATCGCGCTCGCGCGCGCCGCGGCCGCAGCCGGCATCCCCTATACGCTCGCCACCGGCTCGATGACCGCGCTCGAGCGGGTGGCGGCCGAGGCGGGCGGCACGCTCTGGTTCCAGATTTACATGTGGCCCGACCGCGGCCTCTCGTACCGGCTCCTCGATCGCGCGCGCGCCGCGGGCTACCGGGCGCTCATGGTCACGGTGGACACGCCGGTGCCGCCGGGGCGCGAGTACAACCTGAGAAACGGCATGACCGTGCCCTTCCGTTTCACGCGCCGCAATGCCACCGACCTGCTCCTGCATCCGCGCTGGCTCGCGACGGTGCTCGGGCGCTACCTCGTGACCACCGGCATGCCGCGCTACGAGAATTATCCCCCGGAAATGCGCACCCGGATCACCGCCGCGCCGATGGGCCGCTCGATGATGGTCACCGATTCGCTCACCTGGGAAGACCTGCGGGTGCTGCGCGCGAAGTGGCCGCGCACACTGATCGTGAAAGGCATTCTCCGCCCGGAGGACGCGATCGCCGCCGCCGATTGCGGAGCGGATGCGGTCGTCGTGTCGAACCACGGCGGGCGCGCGGTGGACAGCACGCGCGCCCCGATCGAAGTCCTGCCCGAGGTGGTGGACGCGGTGGGCCGCCGCGTCACGGTGCTCGTGGACAGCGGCTTCCGGCGCGGCGCCGACGTGGTGAAGGCGCTCGCGCTCGGGGCAAGAGCGGTCCTGATCGGGCGCGCGCCGCTCTACGGGGCGGCGGTGGCGGGCGAGGCGGGCGCCGCGCGCGCTCTCGAGATCTTCCGCGACGAGATCGACCGCCTGCTGGCGCTCATCGGCTGCCCCGACGTCGCGGCTCTCGATCGGGATTACTTGTGGCTGGAGCCGCGGGCGGGCCCGGTCCGCGCCGCCGAGGGCTCGAACCCCGGCTCGGGCATCGGGCAGATGCTGGACCGGGAGGCGGGAGAGCTTGATGCGGGGAGGCGCCATGCGTGACGTGATGCGCAGGGCCGCTGCGAGCTGCGCGCTCGCCATCGCCGCGACGGCGGCGCACGCGCAGTGGCTGCCGCAGAAGGGTGTCGAGATCGTCGCCATGTCGGGCCCCGGAGGCGCGAACGACGTGATCGCGCGTGCGATCCAGCGCCATCTCCAGCAGCTGAGGCTCGTCGGCGTGCCGATCACCGTGAGCAACCGCCCGGGCGCGGGCGGCGTGATCGCGTGGAACTATCTCAACCAGCACGCCGGCGAGGGCACGCTGCTTTCGGTGAGCCCGATCAATCTGCTGACCGAGCACATCGCGGGCGCGAGCCCGATCACCTGGACGGATGTCACGCCGATCGCGCTGCTCTTCAGCGAGTACGTCGCCTTTTCCGTGCGCCCGGATTCCGCGCTGAAGGACGGCGGCGACCTCGTGCGGCGGCTGAAAGGCGACCCGGGCTCGGTCACCTTCGCGGTCGCCGCGGCCCTCGGCGGCGCCAATCACATCGCGACGGCGCTCGCGATGAAGGCGGCCGGGGTGGACATCCGGCGGCTCAAGTTCGTGGTGTTCAGCTCGGGCGCGCAGTCGCTCGCCGCGGTGATGGGCGGGCACGTGGACGTCGCCGTCAATCCGGTGTCGGGCGCCGCGCCGCAGATGCAGGCCGGGCGCGTGCGCGTGGTCGCGGTGAGCTCGCCGCAGCGCCTGCCCGGGACCGTGTCCCCGGTTCCGACCTGGAAGGAGCAGGGGGTGGACGCGGTGTTCTCGAGCTTTCGCGGGGTGATCGGCCCGAAGGGGATGACGCCCGAGCAGGTCGCCTACTGGGAGGGCGTGCTCGCGAAGATGGCGCGGAGCGAGGAGTGGAAGCGCGAGATGGAGAGAAACTACTGGGAGAGCAGCTTCGCGGGAGCCGCGGAGGCCGCGCGCTTTCTCGCCAGAGAGTACGAGCGGCTGCGCGCCGTGCTCGGCGAGCTGGGGCTCGCCAGGCGCTGAAAGGAGGGGACCATGAATTTCAGGGCCATGCTCGCCGAGCCGCGCGCGCGCATCGCGCCGGCGGTGTTCAATCCGCTGTGCGCGAAGATCGCCGAGGCGGCGGGATTCGACGTCCTGTACCTGAGCGCGGGGGCGCTCGGCTACGTCAAGTGCTGCCTGGAGGCGAATCTCACCCTCACCGAGCTCGCGCAGGCCGGGCTCGACATCCGCGCCGCGTGCCGGTTGCCGCTCATCCTCGACGGCACCTGCGGGTTCGGCGATCCGATGCACCTGCACCACACCGTCGCCGTGGCGGAAGCCGCGGGCTTCTGCGCGATCGAGATCGAGGACCAGCTGCTACCCAAGCGCGCGCACCATCACATCGGCATCGAGCACATGATTCCGCTGGAACTGATGGTGGCGAAGGTGCGCGAGGCGGCGCGCGCGCGCCGCGATCCCGATTTCGTGATCATCGCCCGCACCAACGGCGTGCGCGCGGCCGGCATGGATGAAGCGCTGCGCCGTGCAGAGGCCTACCGCCGGGCGGGCGCCGACATGCTGTTCGTCGCCCCGCGCAACGCCGCGGAGGCGCGCATCATCGCCGAGCGGCTGCCGCCGCCCTTCATGTTCACGGTGCAAGGCGACGGCTTGCAGACCTACGAGGGCATGAAGCTTCCGGACTTCGCCGCGCTCGGCTATCGCATCCTCGCGGTAACGCTCCCAACTTTCGCCTTGCACCGCGCCATGCAGCAGACCTACGGCGCGCTCGCCCGCGGCGAGCCGATCCCGGTGCTCGCGGGCACCACGCGCAAGGCCGAGCAGGCGGCGCTGCACGAGACGATCGGGCTCGATCGGCTGCTTGCGGTCGAGAAAGCGACGGTCGAGAAATAGCCGGGGGAGGAGCGATGGGCGCGCCGCAGCGGCTCGCCGGCTATTTTCGCGCACGGCGGTCTGGATCTCGCGCTGGCGGCCGCTCGATCGCCGGCGGGAGCCGGCAGTCTTCTCCGGGGAGATCCGGTTCGTGCGGGGCCGAACGGCGCTGCGGGCGGCCCGCCCCGATGCGCGCGCAGCGATTGCCGTGGCACGCGAAACCCGAGGGCGACCGGGCGCACGCGGCGCAGGTCACTTCCGGAACAGCACGATGCGATTGGAATTGGTGCCGAGCCGGTTGTTCGCCACCCCCCAGATGTTGGCGGTCTTGGTGAAGCGCTGGACATTCACGAGGATCGCCTCGCAGCGAAAGCCCGCGGCGCGCCCGAGGGGCGCGACGATCTCCTCGAGCCTCACCGTGCCGCGGCGCACTTCTCCCACCTCGAAGGCGACCCAGCCGCCCGGGCGCGTGACGCGGTAGAGCTCGGCGAGCACGCGCGCCATCTTTCCGGCCCAGCTCTCGACCGTGCTTTCCATCGTGATGCGCCGGGCGATCGCCTCGGAATCCAGGCCGTTGAACCAGCAGCGCAGCCAGTTGTCGCGGGCGTACTGCACGACATCGAGGAACGGGGGCGAGGTCACGGTGAGCTGCACGCTTTCCGCCGCAATCTCGGGCGTGTCGGCCGCATCGCACTCCAGGAAACGCGCCTCTTTCGCCGCCGCGCGCAACCGCCAGCGCTCGGGCGCGGAGAGCTGCCCCTGGAGCCTCATCGTTTTCTTGAGGATCAGCGCGCGGATGTCGCGATACTCGGGCTCCTGTTTGAGCCGCGCGTTGATGCGCAGCTGGTCCTGCGGCGAGACCGCCTGGTTGGGCGGCAGCGTATAGACCGAGAAGAACCCCGGCGAGTGTCCGGTCAGGCGGTTGGTGGCCACCATCCTGATCCAGCGATCCACCGCGTCTTCGCGCCCGAGCGCGCGGCGCCGCGCGAGATACTCGCGCAGGCCCAGGATTTCGTATTCGGTGTCGGGGTGGAAGAACATCGAGAGATCGAGACCGCTCCCGGGCCGCGCCGCGAACCGCAACGACCTGAGACGTGCGTCGATTTCCGAGATACCGGGAAGCTCGAGCCGCGGTCGCAACAGTATTTCCGACAGCGGATTGACGTCGTTCGCGATCGCGCGGCGCCCGGCGAGCGCGGCCTCGATCGCGGTGGTGCCGCGCCCGCTGAAGGGGTCGTAGACCGTGTCGCCCTCGCGCGTCAGCCGCTCGATGAAGTAGCGCGGCAACTGCGGCTTGAAGCAGGCGCGGTACGAGATCTCGTGGATCGGGCTCGCCTGGCGCTGGCGGCTGGTCCAGAACTCGCCTTCGTAGACCGGAACGCCGAGCGCGCCGCCAGCGCCGTGCCCCGCCTCGGGCCGCGCTTCGTGTCGGGCTATGCGGAGCGTGCGCGCGATCGCGCGCGGAGGCAACTGCAACATGTCCGATACGCCCTCCTGAGTGAGCCGTTGCGCATCGTACTCCCGTTCCGCGGAAAGTACAAGTAGTACGCCAGTCCCCGGGCGTTGGCCGCAAGCGGCTCTGGCGAACGCCGAAACGGGGCGCCCGGCAGGACGCGGAGCCCTCAGTACCAGATTGCCATCGGCAAACCGGCCGCATCGTAAGTTGGCGAGGCGGGCAGGGATCGAGCCTCGCCGTTCGCGATTCGCCGCGCCGTCCACAGCGCGGCGAGCGCGTCGAGCAAGTCGTCCACCGCGACGCCGTCGCGCCCAGGGCGCCATCGCGCTTGCGGAACCGCGTTTCCGAATGCACGGCCGATCAGCCGGTGCCGCTGTTGCCGGCCGGCCGCGGTTTTCTTGCCGTGGCGCATCGGCCGGAAGCCCCCGAGCGCCCAGAACGATATCTCCGGATGCGCTTCGAACACGCGGCCGGCGAGCGCGCGGTTGGCGCGCAGGACCTCGTCCCACTCCCGGATCTTCGGCACGATGTTCCAGATCTGCACGCCGATGCGGCGACCGTCGGCGCGCTCCTGAATGCGGGAGGCCTGCTCGCGCGCGGTCGCGGCGAGCACGGCGCGGACCGGCGCGGGAAAGACACTCGATCCGCGAAGCCTCCCGAGCCGCTTGCGGGCTTCGAGGTCGCACCAGCGCGGGCCGCAGTCGGTCAAGCCGATGGGTACATCCACGGCGATTACGGCAGCCCGAGCGAGATCCGAGCACAATTCGGCCGCCGATTCGTATACCTGCGGCACGATCCGCCCGCTGCGGGGATCCTGCGTCACGGCGAGCCAGCCGGTCCTGCAGCCGTCCACCCCGACGCACGATCCGGGTACCATGGCGCCCTCTGTGCCGGGCTTCTCGATGCGCTCCGCCGCTATTGCGTCGCTTTATGGCACGGCAGGAATTTTCGCGGATCCGCGATCAGCCCCGAGGCGGCAAGCTGTCGGCGAGCGCCTCGATCCAGTGGCGCACCGGCAGCTCGGTGGCGCTCTGCAGGTGCAGCTGGCAGCCGATGTTGGCGGTGAGGATCTCCTGCGGGCCGCCGCTCGTGAGCGCGGCGATCTTGTTCTCGAGCAGCTGCTGCGACAGCTTCGGCTGGAGGATGGAGTAGGTGCCGGCCGAGCCGCAGCAGAGGTGCGCTTGCGGCACTTGGGTCAGCGAGTAGCCCAGATCGGAGAGCAGCGATTCCACGCAGCCCTTCAGCTTCATGCCGTGCTGCAGGGTGCAAGGGGCGTGGAAAGCCACCTTCGGGTTTCGGGTTTCCGGTCTCGGGCTCAGCAGCGGGAACAGCCTGTTTTTTTCGGCTGCGACGACCTCGCCGATGTCCCTGGCAAGCGCCGAGACTCGTTCGGCTTTCTGGGCATAGGCGGGATCGTGGCGCAGGTGGTACCCGTACTCCTTCACAGTCAAGCCGCAGCCACTGGCGGTGATGACGATAGCCTCGACGCCCGCTTCGATCTCCGGCCACCACGCATCGATATTGCGGCGCATGCGGTCGAGCGCTTGCTCCTGGAAGTTCAAATGGAAGGTGAGAGCGCCGCAGCAGCCGCTGTCGCGCGCGCGCACGAGCGAAATCCCGAGCCGGTCGAGCACGTGCGCCGCCGCGGCGTTGGTGGCGGGCGAGAGCGCAGGCTGCACGCAACCTTCGAGCACGAGCATCCTGCGGGCATGGGCCGCCCTCGGCCACGGGCGTGCGGCCGTCCTTGCGGGAAGCTTGCGCGAGAGCCGGGAAGGGAGCAGCGGCCGCGCGAGGCGTCCCATGAAGAGAAGCGGATTGAAGAACGCGGGCCGCGGTATTACCGCGTTTAGCGCCCGGCGCCAGGCGGATTCGACCGGGGCGCGGCCGACGCGCGCCTCCACCAGGAGCCGCCCGAGGTCCACCAGGCGGCCGTACCGCACGCCCGAAGGACAGGTCGTCTCGCACGCGCGGCAGGTGAGGCAGCGATCGAGGTGGAGCTGCGTCTTGCGCGTCGGCTGCGCGCCTTCCAGCACCTGCTTGACGAGATAGATCCTCCCGCGCGGCCCGTCGAGCTCGTCGCCGAGGAGCTGGTACGTGGGGCAGGTCGCGTTGCAGAAGCCGCAGTGCACGCACTTGCGCAGGATCGCGTCGGCCTCGCGCCCCTCGGGCGTGTCGCGGATGAAATCAGCGAGGTTCGTTTGCACGTGACGGTTCCGCCGCGGAGGACGCAGAGATCGCGGAGAAAAAAGACGGGATCGAACAGGCCCTGCAGGGGCGCTCCTGTGACGGGGTTCTCTTCATCCGGCTCTCTCCGTTCTCTGGCATCTCTGGGGCTCGGGTTCGGGCGGGGTGTTCGCTCGTCGGCGTTCCATCGGCGGCCCCGGTTCAACGCAGCGTCGCGAAGACTTTCCTGCGGTATTCGATGACGAACTGCAGCGTCCTCAGCAGCGCGTGGTGCTCGGGCACGGCGTCGGAGGCGAGCTTTTTGTCGCTCAGGTGCTCGATGATCTCGCGCATGAGGTCCGAGACCAGCAACACGCGGCCGCCGCCGAGCGTGGGATGGTTCGCCTTGCTCGCGAAAGCGAGAATCGCGATCTGCTCGATCTCCTGCGGCAGGTCGAGCCCCGGGAACAGCCCGGGGACGTGCTTCCGCCCCGCCTCGAATTTCTTGCGGAAGCGGCGTTCGCGCTTCTCCCAGCTTTCGGCGTCCATCGAGGGCTCGACATGCACCAGATGCCGCGTCCGGGGATTGAAGGCGACGATGTCGAGCTCGGCCTCGAAGCCGCCCCGGTGCTGCTGTCCGACCCGCACATTGCGCCGCACGAAGTAGCCGCGGTACTCGTACCACTCGGTGACCAGCTGTTCGAGAAAGTTGTTCGCCACGGTTCACCGTTCGACGTTCATGGTCCTGGATTCAGGGGTCATGGCGCTTGCCTGCGCTAGAAATCGGGATACATCCGGCCGGGATTGAGTATGCCCGCAGGATCGAAGGCGCGCTTGAGCCTGCGGTGGATTTCCATGAGCGCGGGCGCAAGCGGATGGAACACGCCGGCCGCCTTGTCGCCGCCGCGAAACAGCGTCGCGTGACCTCCGGCGCGCGCCGCCGCCTCCCGGATCGCCACGGGATCGGCGTCCGATTTCAGCCAGCGCAGCGCCCCGCCCCATTCGACGAGCTGTTTTCCGGGCAGGGCGAGCGGCGGGGTGGTGGATTTCACCGCCAGGCGCCACAGCGGCGCGGGGCCGGCGAAGAACGGGTCGGTGTGCTCGCGGATCGCGGTCCAGAAGCGCTCGGCCGCTGCGGGATCCATCGCCGTGCCGCCGATTTTCTTCGCCGCCGCCTCCACCGCAACCCGGGCCCCCGAAAGCCGTACCTTGAGCTCTTCATCGCAGAAAGCCGTCGCAGTGATCGGCAACGGCTTCCCCGCCCACTCGTTCATCCGAGAAAGCGCTTCCGCCTGCCCGCATTCGAGCCGCAGCGTCGCCTCGGCGGGCGGGGCGGGCAGCACCTTGAGGGAGATCTCGAGCAGCAGGCCCAGTGTTCCGAGCGAGCCCGCCATCAGGCGCGAGACGTCGTAGCCGGCCACGTTCTTCATCACCTGCCCGCCGAACCGCAGCTCCTCGCCCTGGCCGTTCAGCATCCGCACGCCCAGCACGAAATCGCGCACCGCGCCCGCGTAGGGGCGGCGCGGCCCCGAGAGCCCCGCGGCCACGCATCCCCCGAGGGTCGCGCCCTCGCCGAATCGCGGCGGCTCGAAGGCGAGCATCTGGCCGTGCTCGGCGAGCGCCGCTTCCACCTCCGCGAGCGGGGTGCCGGCGCGCGCGGTGAGGACGAGTTCGGTGGGCTCGTAGGAGACGATGCCGCGGTAGTCGCCGGTGTTGAGCTTGTAGCCGTAGACGGTGCCGCCGTAGAAGTCCTTGGTTCCGCCGCCGCGGATGCACAAGGGGCGGCGCTGCGAGGCCGCCTCCCGGATCGTGCGCGACAGTCGGTCAATGACGTCCTGCATGCAAGATTGCCACAGGCGCGGCCCCGTTCAAGGTTCCTGGTTCGAGGTTCGGGCTGAGAACCGTTGAACCGCGATCCGCTCCAATCTCGAATTTCGATCCGGCTCGCGGTCGCTCGTCAGAACCGCGGCAGGTCGGGAAACTTCTGCTGCCCCGCGTGCACGTGCATGCGCCCGAACTCCGCGCAGCGCGAAAGCGTGGGCACTGCCTTGCCCGGGTTGAGCAGGCCGCGCTCGTCGAAGGCGCGCTTCACCGCGTGGAAGGTTTCGAGCTCCCGCGGTCCGAACTGCACGCACATCTGGGCGATCTTCTCGACTCCCACGCCGTGCTCGCCGGTGATGGTGCCGCCGACCGCGAGGCACAGCTCCAGGATCTCCGCGCCGAATTCCTCGGTGCGCCTCAACTCGTCCGGCTGGTTGGCGTCGTAGAGGATGAGGGGGTGCAGGTTACCGTCGCCGGCGTGGAACACGTTGGCGCAGCGCAGGCCGTATTTCCGTTCCATCCCGGCGATGGCGCGCAGCACTTCCCCCAGCCGCTTCCTCGGGATGGTGCCGTCCATGCAGTAGTAATCGGGCGAGATGCTGCCCACCGCGGGGAAAGCGGCCTTGCGCCCGGCCCACAACCGCAGCCGCTCGGCCTCGTCGCGCGAGACCTGCGTCTGCACCGCGCCGCTCGCCTCCATGACTTGCCGGATGCGGCGAATATCGTCGGCGACCTCTTCCTCGGTACCGTCGGATTCGCACAGCAGGATCGCCGCGACATCGGTGCGGTAGCCGGCGTGCACGAAGTCCTCGACCGCGCGGGTCGCCGCCTGGTCCATCATCTCCAGCCCCGCCGGGACGATTCCTGCGGCGATCACGTTGGCGACCGCGCGGCCTGCCTTCTCCACGTCGTCGAAGGCCGCCATCACCACCTGCGCGTGCTCGGGCTTGGGCAGCAGCTTCACCGTCACCTCGGTCACCACGCCGAGCAGCCCCTCGGAGCCCGTCATCAGGGCGAGCAGATCGTAGCCCGGGGCGTCGAGCGCCTCGCTGCCGATCTCGACGATCTCCCCTTCGATGGTGGCGACCCGCAGCTTCAGGATGTTATGCACGGTCAGTCCGTACTTGAGGCAGTGCACGCCGCCCGAGTTCTCGGCGACGTTGCCGCCGATCGTGCAGGCGAGCTGGCTCGAGGGATCCGGCGCGTAGAACAGCCCTCGCTCCGCGACCGCCTCCGAAATCGCCAGGTTGCGCACGCCGGTCTGCACCCGCGCGATGCGCGCCGCGTAATCCACTTCGAGGATGCGGGTAAAGCGGGCGAGCGAGAGCAGCACGCCGTCGCCGAGCGGCAGCGCCCCGCCCGAGAGCCCGGTCCCGGCCCCGCGCGCGACCACCGGAACCCCCATCTGGTGGCAAGTCTTGAGAATGCGGCGGACCTGTTCCTCGGTCTCGGGCAGCGCTACCACCATCGGCACCTGGCGGTAGGCGGAGAGCCCGTCGCACTCGTAGGGCTTGACGTCCTCCTCGTCGTAGAGCACCGCGGATTCGGGGAGGAAGGCGCGCAGGGCGGCGACCACCTCGCGCTGGCGGGCGAGGTCCACGGGGACCGGTCGGACGGCGGCGGGCATGCGGAAATTCTACTCCGGCTTCGCGCCGGAAGCCTTCACCGCTTGCGCCCACTTCACCATCTCGGACCTGATGTAGGCGGAGAATTCCTCGGGGGAATTGCCGACCGGCTCCATGCCCTGGGAGAGCAGCCGCTCGCGCACCTCGGGCAGCCGCAGCGCGCGCCCGATCTCCCGCGCGAGCCGCGCCACGACCGCGGGCGGCGTTTTCGCGGGGGTGACGGCGCCGAACCAGTTGGCGGCCTCGTAGCCGGGCACGCCGGCCTCGATCATGGTCGGCAGTTCGGGCGCGGCCGGGGCGCGCGCCGCCCCGGTCGTCGCGAGTCCGCGCAGCTTTCCAGCGCGCACGTGGGCGAGCGCGGCGAGGATGGTGGGAAAGCTCACCTGGACGTGTCCGGCGAGAAGATCCACCATCGCCGGCGCCGCGCCCTTGTACGGCACGTGGACGAGGTTCGTCCCGGTCATTACCTTGAACAGCTCCACTGCGAGATGACTCGGCGAGCCACTGCCGGCGGAGGCATAGACGAGTTCGCCGGGCCGGGCGCGCGCGAGCGCGACGAGCTCCTTCACCGAGCGCACCGGAAGCGCGGGATGCACGACCACGATCGCCGGGCCGGAGGTGAACTGCGTGACCGGCGCGAAGTCGCGCAGGCTGTCGTAGGGGAGTTTCGGGTAAAGGGTGGCGTTCACCGCGAATCCCGCCGAGATCACCTGCACCGTGTGGCCGTCGGGCTCGGCGTTCGCCGTGAGCTCGGTCGCGATGATGGTGTTGCCGCCGGGGCGGTTCTCCACCACGACCGGCTGCCCCAGCGCTTCGGCGAGCCTGGGTCCGATCAGCCGCGCCTGCACGTCCGCGGGGCCGCCGGCGGCGAATGGAACGATCAGCCGGACGGGTTTCGACGGATAGTGCTGGGCTGAAGGGGCCTGCGGCGCGAGCGCCGCCGCGCCGCAGAGCAGCGCGAGCATGAATGGGCGCGCCGGACGGTTCATGGCCCGCGCTCAGGCTTTCGCGATCTCGTGGTTCGCCATTTTTTCGAGCGCGCGCACGAGGGCCGAATGATCCCATTTCGCGCCCCCGTCCGCCACACACGCGTTGAACAGTTCCTGCGCGGTGGCGGTATTGGGCAGGCTCACACCCATCGCGCGCGCGCCGGAGAGCGCGAGGCCGAGGTCCTTCTGGTGCAGTTCGATGCGGAACCCTGGATCGAAGGTGCGCTTGATCATGCGCTCGCCGTGCACTTCGAGAATGCGCGAGGCGGCGAAGCCGCCCATCAGGGCCTGGCGCACCTTCGCGGGGTCGGCTCCGGCTTTGGCGGCGAAGAGCAGGGCCTCTCCCACCGCCTCGATGGTGAGCGCGACGATGATCTGGTTCGCGACCTTGCAAGTCTGGCCGTCGCCGTTGCCGCCCACCAGCGTGATGTTCTTGCCCATCAGCTCGAAGAGCGGCCTCGCCCGGTTGAACGCGGCTAGCGGCCCCCCGACCATGATGGTGAGGGTCGCGTTCTTCGCGCCGATCTCGCCTCCGGAGACCGGCGCGTCGAGATAGTCGCAGCCGAGATCGTTGATCCGCTTGGCGAACTTCTTGGTCTCGAGCGGCGAGATCGAGCTCATGTCGATGACGATCTTGCCCCGAGAGAGCCCCTCGGCGACGCCGTTCGGCCCGAACAGCACTTTTTCCACGTCGGGCGTGTCCGGAACCATAGTGATGACGATTTCCGACTTCTGCGCGACCTCCTTCGCGCTGGCGCAGGGCTTTCCTCCGGCCGCCACCAGCTCCTGGGGCACACCGCTGCGCGAATGCAGATAGAGCGTGTGTCCGCCCTTGATCAGATTGGCCGCCATGGGCTTGCCCATGATGCCGAGACCGATGAAACCGATGTCGCTCATTGTTCCTCCGGAATTCAGACAGTAACTGGCGCAGAGAGATCGGTGATTGCGGAGCGATCGGGATTATAGGGCCTCTTCTTCGCGCGCTCTGCGAGCTCTGTGGCGAAAAACCCGCTTATTTTGCCTGGCGAGTAATCACGGCCTCGCGCCGTGCGGCGAGCTTCTGGCGCGCGAGCACGGCGGCGAGCAGCGCGGCGCCGATCGCATCCGTCACGAACCCCGGCTTGATGAGCAGCACGGCCGCGGAGATCAGGAACAGCCGCTCCCACGCCCGGGTCTCCCGCAGCAGGTAGCCGTTCAGCCCTGCCGCGAGGGCTTGTCGTAGCCCTTGTTGATTTTCTGCAGCGCCTTGAGCTTGTCGTCGGGCACCGCGATCACCTTGATCTTGCGTGCCGAGCCGAGGTCCATGACGGCGGAGGCGGGCACGGTGGTGATCAGGGTGAAGACCTGCGCGTGGCCGTCCTTCAGCTGCGACACCGAGTCGGTATAGGATCTGAAGTTCACCTTGCGCAGCTTGCCGTAGTCGAGCCCGTAGACTTTCAGCACGTCGCGGGTCATCTGCTCCCCGGTGCTGCCTTTCTGCTGGGTAGTGAGGATCTTGTCCTTGAGGTCGGCCACCGTGTTGATGCCCGCGTCGGCGAGCGCCACGACGTGGAAGTACTGGAAGTAGAGCGTCGCGATGTGGCAGACGTTGTCCATCTTCTGCTTGAAGGGATCGTTGCCGTGCACCCCGTCATAGGTCGAAACCGAGTTGCCGAAGCCCATTTCGGCTTTGTTGTTCTGCACCCCGAGCACGTTGGAGATGCCCGCGCCCGGGGCGACCTGTACGCTCGTTCCGGGGACGTTCTTCTCGACCAGACCCTGGATCGCGCCCGCGAGCGGGTACCACGATCCGCCCTGTGGCCCGCTCATGATCCGGATCAGCTGGCAGCGTCCGGCGCGCTGAAGAGCATGGCGGCGGCGAGCAGCGCCGTGCACGATCCCCCGATGCGAATGGATTTCATGGCCCCTCCTTGACGATGGTGGTTCGCGTTACCGGGATGCGGCAAGCGATTTCGGTGCGCAGATTGTGGTGCCGCCCCCGGGGTTCGTCAAGCGACGGCCTCCGGCCGGAGGGCTAGAGGTACGGCTCGATCCAGCCCAGTCCGGCGTCGGTCGTGGTTCGCGGCTTGTATTCGCAGCCGATCCAGCCCGAGTATCCGAGGCGCTCGAGATGGGCGAACAGGAAGGGGTAGTTGATCTCGCCCGTTCCCGGCTCGTGGCGGCCCGGGTTGTCGGCGAGCTGGATGTGGGCGATGCGGGCGAGATTTTCCTCGATGGTGCGGGCGAGGTCGCCCTCCATGACCTGCGCGTGGTAGATGTCGTACTGCAGGAACAGATTGTCGGAGCCGACTGCCTGGATGATCTCCAGGGCCTGCCGGGAATAGCACAGGAAGAAGCCCGGGATGTCGCGCGTGTTGACCGGCTCGATCAGCAGCCGGATGCCGGCGTCCTTGAGCCGCGGGGCGGCGTACTGGAGGTTACGGATGAAGGTTTCGCGCGCCTCGCCGGGATCCACTCGCCGTGGCCGGATGCCGGCGAGGCAGTTCACCTGCTTGCAGCCGAGCGCCTGCGCGTATTCGATCGCCTGCGCGACGCCCGCCTGGAATTCCTTCTCCCGGCCGGGATGGCAGGCGATGCCGCGCTCGCCCGCGGCCCAGTCACCCGCGGGCAGGTTGTGCAGCACCTGGATGAGGCCGTGCCGCCGCAGCGCCTCCGCGATCCGGTTTTTGTCGTGATCGTAGGGAAAGAGGTACTCGACTCCCCGGAATCCCGCCCGCGCCGCTGCAGCGAAGCGCTCCATGAAGTCGCGCTCGCTCCAGAGCATCGTGAGGTTGGCGCAGAACCGGAGCATGGGAGGCTCGGAAACTATCTGGGCCGGTGCCGGGCTCGCGCCCGCGCTGCTCTCATGACGCCGGGATTATAATCGAGAACGATGCCGCGCCCCATCGTCGCCATCCTGCTCGCCGCGGGCGCCGGCACGCGCTTCGGCGGGGACAAGCTCCTCCATCCGTTTGCCGACGGTATCGCGATCGCCGCGCACGCCGCGCGCAATCTGCGCGCGGCGCTCCCAGAAGTGATCGCGGTGGTACGCGAGGACGATGCCGGGCTTCGCGATTTGCTTGTGCGGGAGGGCTGCCGGCTTGCCCCGTTCGCCGGCGCGGGCCGTGGCATGGGCGCGAGCCTTGCCTACGGGGTCTCCCGCGCGCCGGAGGCCGCAGGATGGGTGATCGCGCTCGCCGACATGCCACGCATCGCGCCCGCCACCATATGCGCGGTCGCCGCGGCGCTGGAGGAGGGCGCGCTGATCGCGGCGCCGCAGTACGGCGGCGAGCGCGGCCATCCGGTCGGCTTCGGCGCAGCCCTCCGCGAAGAGCTCCTCACGCTCGACGGCGATCAGGGCGCGCGCGCCGTGGTCGAACGCCACCGCGACCGCTTGAAGCTGATCGCTTGCGGGGACCCGGGCGTGCTCTACGACGTCGACCGCAGAAGCGATCTCGAAGTCTGAGCGGAGCGCGCGGTGACACCGTCTCATAAAATCCCGCGCGGCGTGTGGATGCTCGGCCTCGTCAGCCTCTTCATGGACGCCTCCTCCGAGCTGATCCACAGCCTGCTGCCGGTGTTCATGGTGGCGGGCCTGGGGGCGAGCGCGCTCATGGTCGGGGTCGTGGAGGGAGTGGCGGAGGCGACTGCGCTCGTGGTGAGGGTGTTCTCTGGAACGCTGAGCGACTGGCTCGGCAAGCGCAAGGGCCTGACGGTGCTGGGCTACGGGCTGGGCGCGATCTCGAAACCGCTCTTTGCGCTCGCGCTCACCGTGCAATGGGTTCTGATCGCACGCTTCCTGGATCGCATCGGCAAGGGCATACGCGGCGCGCCGCGCGACGCCCTCATCGCCGATCTGACGCCGCCGGAGATCCGCGGGGCGGCGTACGGGCTGCGCCAGGCGCTCGATACCGCGGGCGCCTTTTTCGGCCCGCTCGCCGCCATCGCTCTCATGCTCGCTTTTGCGGGAGATTTCCGGGCGGTGTTCTGGTTCGCGGCGATCCCGGCGGCGCTCTCGGTGCTGCTGCTAGTCCTCGGTGTGCGAGAGCCCGCCGCCGCGGAGCCTGGCCGGCGCCTCGCTTCCCCGTTGCGGTGGGCGATGTTGCGCGAGCTGAGAGGCGCCTATTGGTGGGTCGTGGCCGTGGGAGCGGTGTTCACGCTCGCGCGCTTCAGCGAGGCCTTTCTCATCCTGAGAGCCCAGCAGACCGGGCTGGCGGATGCGTATGCGCCGCTCGTGCTGGTCATCATGAACGTGGTCTACGCGATTTCGGCCTATCCCGCGGGCCGCCTCGCCGACCGCATGAGTCACGGCAAGCTCCTCGCGGCCGGGCTCGCAGTGCTGGTCCTCTCCGACATCGTGCTCGCGCAGGCGCAGGCGCTCGCCGCCGTCTTCGCGGGAGTCCTCCTGTGGGGACTGCACATGGGAATGACCCAGGGCCTGCTCGCGACCATGGTGGCGGGCACGGCTCCGGCGCACCTGCGCGGCACCGCGTTCGGTTTCTTCAACTTGGCGAGCGGCGTTGCGATGCTGATCGCGAGCGTGCTCGCCGGTCTGCTGTGGGATACGCTGGGTGCCCAGGCGACCTTCTACGCGGGGGCCGCCTTCTCTGCTGCCGCCTTGCTGATGCTCGGCCCGCGGGTGCGCCCGAGAACCTGACCGTGGAATCCTGCGGGCCGCCCCGGGGCCATCCGGGATTTTCAGCCGGTCGCGGCGCGCGCTTTCTCCGCCACCCTGGCGTTGAATCTGGCGGCATCGATCACGAAGCGCTGGTGCGTGCCCTCGGCGATCCTGTCCACTCCGTCGTGGGCGGCGAGCGAAAAGGTGAGCTTGCGGCCCTCGACCGCCTCGAGCTTCACGTCCACCGTCACGGTGAGCCCCGGCGGAGTCGCGGCGAGGTGCGAGACGGCGATGTGCGTGCCGAGCGATTGCTCCCGCGGCCAGTCGAGGTGGGGCATCAGCGCCTCGATGCACGCCCATTCGAGCAGCCCCACAAGATAGCCCGTCGCGAGCACGCGCGGCATCTGCTGGAACGATTCGGCCTCGGGATAAAGGTGGGGCACGGTCTTCTCCGGCGGAATCCTGAACCGGAACCGGTAGGTGAGGCCTGGCTGCAGCGTGTCCTTCATGGTCAGCGGAGGGTCTGCCGCCGGTCGCCCGTAGGCGGGGGCGCCACCTGGGTGACCTCGTCCACCGTGGTGACGCCTGCCGCAACCTTCATGGCGCCGCTGATCCTGAGCGGTTTCATGCCTTCCTTGTACGCCTTTTCCCGCAGCTCGGCGAGATCGGTTTCGGGCGTGATCGCCTTCTTCAGTTCCGGAGTGAGCACCATCGTTTCGTAGATGCCGATGCGCCCCAGGTAGCCGGTCATGCGGCATTCGAGGCAGCCCCTGGCGAGATAGGTGGTGCCTCTGGGCTTGGGCGCCTTCCACGGCGCGACCAGGTGTTCCCACGCCGAGTCCTCCAGATCGCGCTGCTCCTTGCAGTGCGGGCAGAGCGTGCGCACCAGCCGCTGCGCGAGCACCCCGAGCAGCGTGGACTGCAGCAGGTAGGACGGCACTCCGAGGTCGAGCAGCCGCGTGACGGCGGAAGGCGCGTCGTTGGTGTGCAGGGTCGAGAGCACCAGGTGCCCGGTCAGCGCCGCCTGGATCGCCATCTCGGCGGTCTCGAGGTCGCGGATCTCGCCCACCATGATGATGTCCGGGTCCTGCCGCAGCAAGGTGCGGATGCCGCTCGCGAAATCCACGCCGATCGCCGGTTGCACCTGCATCTGGTTGAAGGCCGGCTCGACCATTTCGATCGGGTCCTCCACCGTGCACACATTGACTTCCGGCGCCGCGAGCTGCTTGAGCGTGGAGTAGAGCGTGGTGGTTTTGCCCGATCCGGTGGGGCCGGTCACGAGAATGATGCCGTGCGGCTGCTCGATCATCCGGCTCCACTTGCGCTCGTCTTCCTCCGAGAAGCCGAGATCGCGGTAGTCCTTCACCAGATTCTCGGGATTGAAAATGCGCATCACCAGCTTCTCGCCGAACGCGGTCGGCATGGTGGACAGCCGCAGCTCCACCTCCTCGTTGTCGGGCGTCACTGTCTTCAGCCGCCCGTCCTGCGGTCGGCGCTTTTCCACCACGTCCATGCGACCGAGCACCTTGATGCGGGAGGTCATCGCCGCCATCACCGGCGTCGGGATCTGGTAGACCTGGTGCAGCACTCCGTCAATGCGGAAACGCACGTTGCCGACGTCGCGCCGCGGCTCGAGATGGATATCGCTCGCGCGCTGCTCGAAGGCGTACTTGAACAGCCAGTCGCAGATGTGGACGATGTGCTGGTCGTTGGCGTCGAGCTTGCCGCTGCGCCCGAGCTGCACCAATTGCTCGAAATTGGCGATCTCGCTGTAGGCGCCCTTGTCGTGCTCGGCTGCGCCCTTGACCGAGCGCGCGAGGTTGTAGAACTCGACGAGGTAGGACTGGATGTCGAGCGGATTGGCGATGACGCGCCGGATCTCGAGCCGCAGCACCTGGCGGATTTGCTCCTCCCAGTCGCGCACGTACGGCTCGCAGGTGGCGATGGTGACCTCGCGGGTGTTGATCGCCACCGGCAGGATCCGGTAGCGCTCGGCGTAGGCGGCCGACATGGTCTTGGTCACCGCCGCGAAATCGATCTTGAAGGGGTCGATGTGCAGATAGGGCAGCCCGACCTTGTCCGCGAACCACTGGGTGAGCGCCTCGAGGTGCAGCACCTTCTTCGGGTTGCGGGGATCCTTCCACTTCTGGTCCGCGATCACCACCAAGGGGTGCACCTCGGAGCGGGAGAAGCGGCGGTTGCGGGCGAGCTGCTCGGCGGCCTCCTTCGTCACCAGGCCGTCGGCGACGAGATCGGCGAGCACCTGCTCGAGCTCGACCCGATGGTCGCCTTGACGGGGGACGGCTTTGACCGTAGGCATTGCTGGGTATCCGAAGGTGAATGGCACTATAGCCGCGAGATGTAGTTACTTCAATGGGTTACGAGATCAATTTGGATTGCAGTCTAACTTTGCCCATTGCGGTGCGTGTGCTGCGCTCAGCGCACTATTACGGTGCCTGGAAGGATACCCGATGCACTCTTATGGTGCGCTGTGAATCGCCACGAATGTCCAAGGGCGTTGCGAATCAATGACATAGTCATAGGAATGCATCTTGCTATAGTTGTCTGGATAAACCAAAAAAGGAGGGTCCAGCATGAGCGCAATGAGAAAAAGCAGCCCCCTGCTGCTCGCGGCTTTTCTGCTGCTCTGGGCGCCGCTCGCCGCCGCCGCCGAGCCGCCGAAGCTCGATCCGGCGAACACCGCGTGGATGATCACCGCCTCGGTGCTGGTGCTGTTCATGACGCTGCCAGGGCTGGCGCTGTTCTATGGCGGGCTGGTGCGCTCGAAGAACGTGCTCTCCGTCCTGATGCAGTGCTTCTCGATCGCCTGCGTGGTGACACTCGCATGGGTGTTCTTCGTCTACAGCATCGCTTTCGGCGACGGCGGCGCGGCCAATGCTTGGTACGGCGGCTTCGGGAAGTCTTTTCTCTCCGGCGTCGAGGTCAAGACGGTGAAGGGCAGCATACCGGAGACCGTGTTCGCGATGTTCCAGCTCACTTTCGCTATTATCACCCCGGCGCTCGTGGTCGGGGCCTACGCCGAGCGCGTGAGGTTCTCGGGAATGCTGCTCTTCAGCCTGCTGTGGCTGATCTTCGTCTATGCGCCGATCGCGCACTGGGTGTGGGGCGATGGGTGGCTGGCGGGCATGAAGCTGATGGATTTCGCGGGCGGCACGGTCGTGCATCTCAACGCGGGCATGGCAGCGCTCGTATGCGCGCTCGTGCTGGGGCGGCGCAAGGGCTTTCCGGAGACCCCCATGCCGCCGCACAACCTCACCTTGACGGTGGCCGGCGCATGCATGCTGTGGGTCGGCTGGTTCGGCTTCAATGCAGGCAGCGCGCTCGCCGCCGACGGCTCCGCCGGCATGGCGATGCTCGTGACCCACATCGGCGCGGCTACGGGAGCCTTTGCCTGGATGATGTGCGAATGGGTGCGCTACGGCAAGCCCTCGGTGCTCGGTATCGTGACCGGCATGGTCGCCGGTCTCGGCACGATCACGCCGGCATCGGGCTTCGTCGGACCGATGGGCGCGCTCGCGATCGGCGCCGCTGCGGGCGTGGCGTGCTTCTTCGCGACGAACTACATGAAGCGCACCCTCGGTGTGGACGATTCTCTCGACGTGTTTCCAGTGCACGGCGTCGGCGGCTTCATCGGCACGATCCTCACCGGCGTGTTCGCGGCTGCGGCGCTCGGCGGAGTGGGCTATCCCGAGAAGATGACGATGGGCGATCAGGTGCTGGTGCAGGTGATCGGCGTGATCGCGACCGGCACCTGGTCCGGGGTCGTCACCTGGGTGCTGCTCAAGGTGAGCGACGCGCTCGTCGGGTTGCGCGTGCAGGCGGAGGAGGAGACCGAGGGACTCGACACCGTGCTGCACAACGAGAAGGGCTACAACTTGTGAGTCCTGACGCCGGCGCGCCGCGTTGCATCAGCGCGATCGAACGCATGCCGCGCGCGCCTACGTCGCGCCGCGCGACGGCCTCCGAGGCAGCCGTTTTCGGTTCCGGACCGCGGGTTTCGAGTCGCACCCGGGGGCCGGGAGTTGCGCTTGCCTTCTAGCGCAGCGCGGCGTTGATGCGCTCGAGCGCCACCGATCCCGGACAGAGCTCGCGCTCGGTGAGCTGGTTGAGGGGCGTGTCGACCGTGTTGAGGTAGTCGTGCAGCTCGGATGAGTTGGGCTGCACGTAAAGCAGGCCCGTCACCACCTCGCCCGCGGCGGCCCGCTCCTGCAGATAGTTCATCGCCCGCACGCGGTCGGTCGGGTCGTAGTCGGCCGCGAGCTTGCGCAGCCGCAGTACCGAGCCGTCGTGCTGGGCGACCTCGATCACCTCGCCGGGGGCATAGTCTGCGGTGATCTCCTCCCGTTCCTCGATGAAGTCGAGGCGGTTGACCGCCTGGTTGTGCTCGCGCACGTAGTCGTAGCTCTTGGTCGAGCCCGGGTGGTTGTTGAACGCGACGCAGGGCGAGATCACGTCGAGGAAGGCGGCGCCGCGGTGCTGGATGGCGGCCTTGATGAGCGGCACGAGCTGCGCCTTGTCTCCGGAGAAGCTGCGCGCGACGAAGGTCGCTCCGAGCAGCAGCGCCAGCCCGATCAGGTCCACCGGCTCGTCGGTGTTGACGACGCCGCGCTTGGATTTCGAGCCCTTGTCGGCGGTCGCGGAGAACTGGCCCTTGGTGAGCCCGTAGACGCCGTTGTTCTCGACGATGTAGACCATGTTGACGCCGCGCCGGATCGAATGCGCGAACTGGCCGAGCCCGATCGAGGCGGAGTCGCCGTCGCCGGAGACGCCGAGATAGATGAGATCGCGGTTGGCGAGGTTCGCCCCGGTCAGCACCGAAGGCATGCGGCCGTGCACGCTGTTGAAACCGTGGGAGTTGCCGAGGAAATAAGTTGGGGTCTTGGAGGAACACCCGATGCCCGAGAGCTTGGCGACCCGGTGCGGCTCGATGTCGAGCTCCCAGCACGCCTGCACGATCGCGGCCGAGATCGAGTCGTGGCCGCAGCCCGCGCACAGCGTCGAGATCGCGCCCTCGTAGTCGCGGCGCGTGTAGCCGAGGCTGTTGCGGGGCAGCGTCGGGTGATGGAGCTTGGGCTTGGCGAGATAGGTCATGACACTACCTTCTTGAGCGGCACCACGGTGCGGGCGCCGGCATGCTGCGCGATCTGCTCCACGATGTAGCGGGCGGTGATCGGCGTGCCGTCGTAGTGCAGCACCGGGATCAAGCGCGAGGCGTTCACCTTCGCCTCGTTCACCAGCAGCGTTTTCAGCTGCGCGTCGCGGTTCTGCTCGATCACGAACACCCACGGATGGGAGGATACGAAGTCCGCGATCTCGTCCTGGAACGGGAAGCCGCGCACGCGCAGCGCGTTGATGTAGATGCCGCGGCCGGCCAGCACGTCGAGCGCTTCCTGCATCGCGGGACTGGTCGAGCCGTAGAAGATCGCGCCGAAACGCGCCGGGCGCTCGGCCGGGTAGAGCAGCGGTTTCGGGACCAGGCTCTTGGCGGTCTCGAACTTGCGCAACAGCCGCTGCATGTTGTCCACGTAGTCCGGCCCGGCCTCGCTGTAGCGCGCGTAACGATCCTTGGTGGTGCCGCGCGTGAAATAGGCGCCGCGCGTGGGATGCGTGCCGGGATAGGTGCGGTAGGGAATGCCATCACCGTCCACGTCGAGGTAGCGGCCGAACTCCCTGCCGGCTTCGAGCTCCGCGTAGCCCATTACCTTGCCGCGGTCGTAGGCGCGGGCGTCGTCCCAGGCGAGCGGCTCGGCGAGCCGCGCGTTCATGCCGATGTCGAGGTCGCTCATGACGAACACCGGCGTCTGGAGGCGATCGGCGAGGTC
This sequence comes from Burkholderiales bacterium, assembly GCA_035574195.1. Taxonomy (GTDB): domain Bacteria; phylum Pseudomonadota; class Gammaproteobacteria; order Burkholderiales; family SG8-41; genus SG8-41. The sequence continues at coordinate 28,662 of DATLZE010000092.1, forward strand.
GAAGGCGAGCGCTGCGAACTCGAAGCATTCGGTGGGATCTTCGGGAAAGAGCAGCACGTGCTTGGTATCGCCGTGCGAGGCGTAGGCGCAGGCGAGGATGTCGGACTGCTGCGTGCGCGTCGGCATGCCGGTCGAGGGGCCGCCGCGCTGCACGTCCACGATCACCACCGGGATCTCGGCGAAGTAGGCGAGCCCGATGAATTCCTGCATGAGGGAGATTCCGGGGCCCGAGGTGCAGGTGAAGGCGCGCGCGCCGTTCCAGCCCGCGCCGATCGCGATCCCGATCGAGGCGAGTTCGTCCTCCGACTGGATGACGGCGTAGCGGTTCTTGCCGGTCGCGGGGTCCACGCGGTACTTCTGGCAGTAGCGGATGAACGCCTCGGCGAGCGAGGAGGAGGGCGTGATCGGGTACCAGGCGCACACGGTCGCGCCGCCGTAGAGCGCGCCGAGCGCGGTCGCGCTGTTGCCGTCCAAGAAGATGCGGTGGCCGACGGCGTTGGCGCGCTTCACCCGCAGCCCGATCGGGCAGGCGAGATGTTTGAGCGCATACTCGCGCCCCAGGCGCAGCGCCTTGATGTTGGACTGCAGCAACGCCTCCTTGCCGCGATACTGCTCGGTGAACAGCCGCTCGATCTCGACCGGGTCCACGTCGAGCAGCGCGGACAGCGCCCCGACATAGATGATGTTCTTGAAGAGCTGGCGCTGGCGCGCGTCGGTATAGGTGGCGTTGCAGATCTCGGTCAAGGGCACGCCGATCGCGTGCACGTCCTCGCGGAACTTGGATTTGGGCAGCGGCTTGGTGTTGTCGTAGAAGAGATAGCCCCCCGGCTCGATCTCCTTCACGTCCTGGTTCCAGGTCTGGGGGTTCATCGCGACCATGAGGTCCACCCCCCCGCGCCGGCCCTGGTAGCCCCTCTCGTTGACGCGCACCTCGTACCACGTCGGCAGGCCCTGGATGTTGGAAGGGAAGATGTTGCGCGGGGAGACCGGGACGCCCATGCGCAGGATCGCGCGCGCGAAAAGCTCGTTCGCGCTCGCCGAGCCCGAGCCGTTGACGTTGGCGAACTTGACAACGAAGTCGTTGACGGCCTCGATTCTTTTCACGCGGCTTTCCTTTGCGGATTGCGGCACGCGGGCCCCGCGTGCGTCATGTCGAGGAGGAACTTCTGCATGTCCCAGGCGCCGGTCGGGCAGCGTTCGGCGCACAGCCCGCAGTGCAGGCATACGTCCTCGTCCTTCACCATCACCCGCCCGGTCTTGAGCGCATCCGAGACGTAGAGGTCTTGGGCCAGGTTCATGGCCGGGGCGTTGAGCCTGCGGCGCAACTCCCGCTCCTCGCCGTTCGCGGTGAAGGTGATGCAATCCATCGGGCAGATGTCCACGCAGGCGTCGCACTCGATGCAGAGCTTGGAGGTGAACACCGTCTGCACGTCGCAGTTCAAGCAGCGCTGCGCCTCGGCGTAGGCGGTTTTCGGATCGAAGCCCACCTCGACCTCGACCTTGATGTCCTTCAAGGTCAACTTCTTGTCGCGCCACGGCACCTTGTAGCGGGCATCGAGCGAGACCTCGTTGTCGTAGCTCCACTCGTGGATGCCCATCTTCTGGCTCGTGAGGCTGACCATCGGCGCGGGCCGCGCGCGCAGATCCTCGCCGTGGACGAGCTTGTCGATCGAGATCGCCGCCTCGTGCCCGTGGGCCACCGCCCAGATGATGTTCTTGGGGCCGAAGGCGGCGTCGCCGCCGAAGAACACGCGCGGATGCGTGGACTGCATGGTCAGCTTGTCCACCACGGGCAGGCCCTGCCGGTCGAACTCGATGCCGATGTCGCGCTCGATCCACGGGAAGGCATTCTCCTGGCCGATCGCGATCAGCACATCGTCGCACTCGAAATGCTGGTCGGGCTCGCCGGTCGGAACGAGGCTGCGACGCCCTTTCTCGTCGTAGACCGCCTTTACCTTCTCGAAGGTGACGCCGGTGAGCCGGCCGTTTTCGTGCGTGAACGCCTTGGGGACGAGGTAGTTGAGGATAGGGATGCCCTCGTGCATCGCGTCCTCCTTCTCCCACGGCGAGGCTTTCATCTCCTCGAAGCCCGAGCGCACGATCACCTTCACGTCCTCGCCTCCCAGGCGCCGGGAAGTGCGGCAGCAGTCCATCGCGGTATTGCCACCGCCGAGCACGATCACGCGCCGGCCGATGCGGTTGACGTGGCCGAAGGAGACGCTCGCGAGCCAGTCGATCCCGATGTGGATGTTGGCCGCGGCTTCCCTGCGCCCCGGAATCTCGAGATCGCGCCCGCGCGGCGCGCCGCAGCCGACGAAAATCGCGTCGAAGCCCTCGGCGAGGAGCCGCTTCATGCTCTCGATGCGCACGCCGGCCCGGAAATCCACGCCCAGGTCGAGGATGTAGCCCACCTCCTCGTCGATCACCTCCATCGGCAGGCGGAAGCGCGGGATCTGCGACCAGATCATGCCGCCCGCGCGCGGGTCCTGCTCGAAGATCGTGACCGAGTAGCCGAGCGGCAGGAGGTCGCGCGCGACGGTGAGGGAGGCGGGCCCCGCCCCCACGCAGGCGATGCGCCGGCCGTTCTTCTGGGCGGGAGGCTTCGGCAGGCGCGCGCGGATGTCGTCCTTGTAGTCCGCCGCCACGCGCTTCAGGCGGCAGATCGCCACCGGCTCCGCCTTCTCCGCGTTGCGCTCCTCGACCCGCCCGCGGCGGCACGCCGGCTCGCAGGGGCGGTCGCAGGTGCGGCCGAGGATGCCAGGAAAGACATTGGACCGCCAGTTGACCAAGTAGGCATCGCTGTAGCGACCGGCGGCGATGAGACGAATGTACTCGGGGACGGGGGTGTGGGCGGGGCACGCCCACTGGCAGTCCACTACCTTGTGAAAGTAGTCGGGAGCGCCGATGTCGGTGGGCTTCAAATGAGCTCCTCGTGCGCGGGCACGTTGCTGCTGCTTTAACGGTTGATCACGATCTTCGATGACAACCGCTTGGCACTTCGATTGCGGCGCATATTATACGCCTAAGTGCCAGTTTAGAAAAAACTTTTCCTGGATGATCGTGCTGGCTTTGTGCGCCGCGAAAGCGGCGCGCTGCGGCAGCTTCAAGCAAAACAAGCAGTTGCGGACATCGCGCAATGGCCTTCGGCATTCGACGTCCACAATGCGACCTTTGTTCCGTCAGCGGCGGGCTCGCCGTTGACCGCCATGCGCTCGAAATGAAAGACCGGATGCAGCGCGCGGTACTCGATGCGAGCGACCGGGCGCGGCCCGTGTCGGCGGCACAGATCGAGCAGGAGGATCACCTGCAGAGGGCCGTGCACGACGAGGCCCGGGTAGCCTTGCGCGCGGCAGTAGTCGAGATCGTAGTGAATGCGGTGGCCGTTGAAGGTGAGCGCGGAGAAGCGGAACAGCATCACGGGATCGGCGAGGAGCTCGCGCCGCCAGGCCGCCCGTTGCGGGGCAGGCTCGGCGCGCGCGGGCGCCTCTGCGGGCCGCGCTGCCTCGCGGTAGACGATGTCGTGCTCCTCGATCACCGCGACTTCGCCCGCCGCGAGGATCGTGTGACGCACGGTGACGAAGACGAGGCGGCCGCTGCGCCCCCGTTTCGGCTCGACCGAGACGATCTCGGAGTCGCGGCGCAGCGCTTCACCGATCCGCAGCGCGCGCCGGAACTCGATCCGCCCTCCCGCCCACATGCGCCGCGGGAGCTCCACCGGCGGCAGGAACTCACCGCGTCTGCAATGGCCGTCGGGGCCGAGCTCGGAGGCGCGCCGCGCCTCGAGGAAATAGAGCCAGTGCCAGCCGGGAGGAAGGGGCTCGCCCGCCGTCGGCGCGGGGTCGTCACGATCGAGCGTCGCGGCGAGCGCCGCCGCCGGCCACGCGCTCACGACGTCGGTGCGGCTCTCTTTTCTGCCGATCCATTCGCGCAGCCGCGCGATCTCATCGCCCTCCGTGCCCATCGGGGAGCGAGGATATCATGCCGCACGCGGCCAGCGCGCGGCGGTAAGGGATAATGTAGCGCCGCGGCGCGGCCCCGAAAGGAGAACATCATGGAATGGCTGCTCGAACCCCAGGCCTGGATTGCGCTCGTGACGCTGACCGCGCTCGAGATCGTGCTCGGGGTGGACAATATCATCTTCATCTCGATCCTCGTCGGGAGGCTTCCCGCGCATCAGCGCCAGCTCGCGCGCCGGATCGGGCTCGCGTTCGCCGCGCTCACGCGCATCGCGCTGCTTCTCACGCTCGCCTGGATGATGCGGCTCACCGAGCCGCTGTTCGAGGTTTTCGGAAAGGGAATTTCCGGGCGCGACCTGATCCTCATCGGCGGCGGGCTGTTCCTGCTGTGGAAGAGCGTGCACGAGATCCACAACGCGCTCGAGGGCGAGGCGGTGGATCCCGAGGCCGACGCTTCCCGCGTGCGCGCGGCGGGTTTCGCCTCCATCATCGCCCAGATCGCGATCATTGACATCGTGTTCTCGCTCGATTCGGTGATTACCGCCGTCGGCATGGTCGAGCAGGTGCCGATCATGGTGATCGCGATCCTGCTCGCGGTGGCGGTGATGATGTTCGCGGCCGGACCGGTCGGCGATTTCGTGGACCGCCATCCCACGATCAAGATGCTCGCGCTTGCGTTCCTGATTCTGGTGGGGGTCGCGCTGATCGGGGAAGGCTGGGATTTGCACATCCCCAAGGGCTATATCTACTTCGCGATGGCGTTCTCGGTGGCGGTGGAGATGCTGAACCTGCGGCTGCGCGCGCGCCGTGCAGAACCGCTACAACTGCGGCGTTCGATGCCGCTGCCGGAAGAGGAAGACAGGCCCCGCCCCGATTGAGCCCGGGATCGGTGGCTGGCGAGCCATTTTTCGCCGACCATTCGCCCTCTGCGCTCGGGAGAGAAGAAAGGGGCGAGGCGGGCGAGCGCCGTCCGGCGTTTTCACGACGCTCGCGAGCTCCAGGCGCCGCGCGGGCGCGGCGCTGTCAGTTGAAAGCAGGGATGCCGGTTTGGGCGCGCCCGAGAATGAGGGCGTGGATGTCGTGCGTGCCCTCGTAGGTGTTGACCGCCTCGAGGTTCATCACGTGCCGGATCACGTGGTACTCGTCGCACACGCCGTTGCCGCCGTGCATGTCGCGGGCGAGGCGCGCGATGGCGAGTGCCTTGCCGCACGCGTTGCGCTTGGCGAGCGAGATCATCTCGGGAGTGGCGCGGCCCTCGTCCATCAGCCGCCCGAGCCTCAGCGCTGCCTGCAGCCCCAGCGCGATCTCGGTCTGCATGTCGGCGAGCTTCACCTGGATCAACTGGTTGGCCGCGAGCGGGCGCCCGAACTGCTTGCGCTCGAGCACGTAGTTGCGCGCCGCGTGCCAGCAGAACTCGGCCGCGCCCATCGCTCCCCACGCGATGCCGTAGCGCGCCTTGTTGAGGCAGGAGAACGGGCCCTTGAGCCCCGAGACCCCGGGCAGCACGTTCTCTTCCGGCACGAACGCCTGATCCATCACGACTTCCCCGGTGGGCGAGACACGCAGGCTGAATTTGCCCTCGATGCGGCGCGTCGAGAGCCCCGCAGTGCCACGCTCCAGGAGAAAGCCGCGGATGACGCCCGCGTCGTCCTTGGCCCAGATCAGGAACAGATCGGCGATCGGCGCGTTGCTGATCCAGGTCTTGCTTCCTTGCAGGCGGTAGCCGCCCTCCACCCGCCTTGCCCGCGTGGTCATGCCGCCCGGATCCGATCCGTGATCGGGCTCGGTCAACCCGAAGCAACCGATCCATTCGCCGGTCGCGAGTCGAGGCAGGTACTTGCGGCGCTGGGCTTCGGTCCCGAACTCGTGGATCGGGTGCATGACGAGGCTCGACTGCACCGAGAGCGCCGAGCGATAACCGCTGTCCACGCGTTCCAGCTCGCGCGCGACGAGCCCGTAGCACACGTGGTTGACGCCCGCGCAGCCGTAGCCCGAGATCGTCGCGCCGAGGAACCCGAGCGCGCCCATCTCCCTCAGGATCTCGCGGTCGAACCGCTCTTCGCGGTGCGCCGCGAGCACGCGCGGCATGAGCTTCTCCCGGCAGTAGGCACGCGCCGCATCGCGCACCATGCGCTCGTCCTCGGTCAGCTGCTCCTCGAGCAGCAAGGGGTCGTCCCATTGGAATGCGGGCTTGACGGTGGGGATCGGGGCAGTCATGCGTCCTCCGCGGAAGGGGGGCTATTTTACGCCGCTCGCGGGCCCCCGGCGGGCGTGATGGTGCCCATATGGAACTTGTATTCACCCTGGCGCCGGTCCGAGTAGTAATGGTGCAGGGTGTTGCGCACCGTGGCGAAGGCGATCTGCTCCCAGGGGATCTCGTGCTCCGCGAAGAGCCGCGCCTCCAGCGTCTCGCGCCCGGGCCTCACCTCGGCGTCGAGCAGCCGCGCCCGGAAGAGCAGATAGACCTGGCTGATGTGTGGGATGTTGTAGAGCGCGTAGAGCGGGCCGATCTCGACGCGGGCGTTCGCTTCCTCGAGGGTCTCGCGCATCGCGCCCTCGGAGGTGGTCTCGCCGTTCTCCATGTAGCCCGCCGGCACGGTCCACAGACCGTAGCGCGGCTCGATGCCGCGGCGGCACAGGAGGATGCGGTCCTCCCATTCCGCGATGCAGCCCACCACCAGGCGCGGGTTGAGGTAGTGCACGGTGTGGCAGGCGTCGCATACGTGGCGCGGCAGGGTGTCGCCGGGCGGCACGCGCAGCGCCACCGGGGCGCCGCAGTTGCTGCAGAATTTCACGGCTCGAGGCTTGGGCAGGGCTCGGCCTATAAATTAACATCGCGGGCAGTTCCGAGGAACGAGGGTGAAGCCGCACACCCGGGTGCGGCCGTCCCTGGGAACCTCGAGCTTTGGCCCCTGAATGAGCCTGAATGCGTTTCTCATGTGCCTGTCGTTTCCCCGACCGCGAGTTCGCCGCCGCCCGCCTCGCCCGTGCCCTGGCAGTGCTGGAGCGCAGCCGGCGCGGGCGAGTCGCAGATCCTCACCCAAGTGGCGCGCCGGGCCGGACATCTCGACCCGGTGCGGTCGCGCCGAATGAACGGCTCGCGCAGCCGCTTCCGCCATGGGGTATGCCGCTGGCGCGCTATCACGCGGACGCGGCGCGCGACGCCCGCTCGCCCGGTCCTGCGGCTGATATTCGTCGCTCGTTTCTCGGGACGGATCGCCCCGCGGCGGTCTCCGAGCCGGTTCGTGACTAGCGCGCGGCTCTCCTCAGTGTTCGCGCTGGCGGCGGCGCTTGCCGCTGCTGCAGCGGCGGGTGCTCCGGCGCTCGCGCCGGGAGATCACGAATTCGTGCTCCTGCACCGGGAGCTCCGGCGCAGCTACCTCGTGCATGTGCCGCCGCAGGCGCGTTCCGGCAGGCCGCTGCCGGTGGTGATCAATTTCCACGGAGCAGGCGGCAACGCCCGCATCCAGAAGTGGTACAGCCGGATGGACGAGGCTGCTGTGCGCCACGGCTTCATCGCGGTCTATCCGGACGGCACGGGAGGCATCGCCGGAGGGCAGCTCACCTGGAACGCCGGCACGTGCTGCGGCTGGGCGGCGGCGGCGCGCGTGGACGATGTGGGCTTCGCGCTCGCGCTGCTGGAGGATCTCGCGCAGCGCACGCCGCTCGACCGCACGCGGGTCTACGCGACGGGACTTTCCAACGGCTCCATGATGGCCTACCGCCTCGCGGCCGAGGCTTCGCACCGCATCGCCGCGGTAGCGGGCGTGGCCGGGGCGATGGCGCTCGCGCGCTTTGCGCCCGCAGTTCCGGTTCCGGTGATGCATATTCACAGCGTGGACGATCGGCGCGCGCTCTACGCAGGCGGGCTCGGCCCGGCGTTT
>DATLZE010000093.1:0-8386 GCA_035574195.1 Burkholderiales bacterium
CGCGGCCGGCATGCAGCCCAACCTCACCTGGAACCCGCTCGAGCCCGCGGCGACCATCACCGCCTACATCGTGCAGGTGGCGCTCGGCGATCTGCCGCACGGCAGTATCGGCTACCAGACGATCTTCGCCGCAGGCCTGACGCTCGCGTTGATGACGTTGCTGTTCAACGTGCTCGGCCACCTGCTGCGCCGGCGCTACCGGCAGGTCTATTGAACATGGACGAGGCGGCCAGAAGGGAGTCGATCCGTGCGCTGATCGCGGCGCACAGGCGCTGGGACGTCGCGTTCGCCGCCCTCGGCCTGCTGGCGCTGATGGTCGGAGTGCTCGCGTTTGCGGCGCTGTTCGGGCAGATGGTCGTGGAGGGGGCGGGGCGGCTTTCCTGGGATTTCTTCACGAGCTTCCCCTCGCGCCGGCCGGAGCAGGCGGGAATCCTCTCCGCATGGGTCGGTTCGACTCTGGTGATGATCGTGACGGCGGCGACTGCGGTTCCGTTGGGGGTGGCCGCGGGGATCTACCTGGAGGAGTACGCGCCGCGTAACTGGATGACCGATCTCATCGAGATCAACGTCACCAACCTCGCCGGCGTGCCTTCGATCGTCTACGGCCTGCTCGCCCTCGGACTGTTCGTGTACCAGTTCGGCCTGGGGCAGAGCATCCTCACCGCCGGGCTCACCCTCGGGCTGCTGATCCTGCCGGTGGTGATCGTCGCGACGCGCGAGGCGATCCGCTCGATCCCCGCGGCGGTCCGCGAGGGCTCCTACGCGCTCGGGGCCACCCGGTGGCAGACCACCGCGCATCACATCCTGCCCTATTCGATGCCCGGCATCATGACGGGGGTCATCATCGGCATGGCGCGCGCGATCGGGGAAACCGCGCCCGTGATCACGATCGGCGCGCTCACCTTCATCGCGTTCCTGCCGCCCCCGCCGGTGACCGCGGAGCCCCCGTTCCTGTCCTTCGAGTGGCTGTCCTCGCCCTTCACCGTGATGCCGATCCAGATGTTCAACTGGGTGTCGCGCCCGGAGGCGGCGTTTCACCAGAACGCCGCCGCCGCCGGGCTGGTGCTGGTTGCGATGACGCTCTCGATGAACGCGCTCGCGATCTACATTCGCTACCGGCTGAGAAAGAGGATCAAATGGTAGCGAGGAGCGTTCCGGAGGCCGGCGCCGCCCCCGCTGTGAAGTCCGAGTCGTGCGGGCTCGGTTTCTACTACGGGGCGTTTCAGGCGCTCAAGGGCATCACCATGCCGATCTACGAGAAGCGCGTGACAGCGCTGATCGGTCCCTCGGGCTGCGGCAAGTCCACCTTCCTGCGCTGCTTCAACCGCATGCACGATCTGTATCCCGGCAACCGCTACGAGGGGAAAATCATGCTCTATCCGGACAACGTCGATATCCTGAGCCCGGCGGTGGACCCGATCGAGGTGCGCATGCGCATCAGCATGGTGTTTCAGAAGCCCAACCCGTTTCCCAAGACGATCTACGAAAACGTCGCGTACGGATTGCGCGTGCGGGGCGAGCGCAAGCGGGCTCGGATCGACGAGAAGGTGGAGGAAGCGCTGCGCGGCGCGGCGCTGTGGGACGAAGTGAAGGACCGCCTGGATGACCTCGCGTTCAACCTCTCCGGCGGCCAGCAGCAGCGGCTGTGCATCGCGCGGGCGCTCGCAACCGACCCCGAAATCCTGCTGTTCGACGAGCCCACCTCGGCGCTCGACCCGATCGCCACCGCGAGCATCGAGCAGCTGATCGTCCGGCTCAAGGAGCGGATCACGATCCTGATCGTGACCCACAACATGCAGCAGGCGGCGCGCGTGTCGGACTATACCGCCTACATGTACCTCGGCGAGCTGATCGAGTTCGGCGCCACCGACGAGATCTTCATCCGGCCGAAGATGCGGCAGACCGAGGACTATATCACCGGGCGTTTCGGCTAGGAGGAAAACGACGATGCACGCCGACCGCGAATACGAAGAAGAGCTGCGCAGGCTGCGCGAGCTGCTGCTCCTCATGGGGTCGAAGGTCGAGGAGATGATCGGCTCGAGCATGCGCGCCCTCGTCGAGCGCGACAGCGACCTCGCGCGGCGCATGATCGAGTTCGACCGCCAGATCAACCGCCTCGAGCTCGACGTCGACGAGTTGTGCCTGCGCATTCTCGCCAAGCGCCAGCCGGTCGCGTCCGATCTGCGCTTCCTCACCATCGCGCTGAAGCTGGTGACCGATCTCGAGCGCATCGGCGACCTGGGAGTGAACATCTGCGAGCGCGTGATCGAGCTCAACCTCGAGCCGGCGCTCAAGCCCTACATCGATCTGCCGCGCATGGCGGAGACGGTGCAGGCGATGGTGCGCGACGCGCTCGACGCCTTCGTCGCGGCCGACGCGGCGCGCGCGCGCGAGGTCATCGCTCGCGACCGGGTGGTGGACGCCTACTATGCGCAGATCTTCCGCGAGCTGCTCACCTACATGATGGAGGACCCGCGCAATATCTACCGCGCGATCCGCGCTCAGGCGATCGCCAAGTACCTGGAGCGGATCGGCGACCACGCCACCAACCTCGCCGAGATGGTGGTCTTCATGGTGATGGGCGAGGACATCCGCCATCCGGGCAGCATCGAGGAGGCCGGCGCTAAGCGCGTGCCGCGCGGGGTGCTGTTCCTGTGCGTGCAGAACTCGGCGCGCAGTCAGATGGCCGAGGGCTGGGCGCGGAGGCTGTTCCCGCCGGGCGTCCGGGTGTGGAGCGCGGGCTCGCAGCCAGCGGCCGCTGTCAACCCGTACGCGGTTCGCGTCATGCGCGAAGTCGGCATCGACATCTCGGCGCAGCGCCCGAAGCGCGTCACCGAGGTGCCGCTCGGGGAAGTGGACACGGTGATCACGCTGTGCGCCGAGGAGGTCTGCGTTCTGCCGCCGGCGGGACTTGTTCAGGAGAACTGGGCGCTGCCCGATCCGGCGTCCGCTTCCGGGAGCGAGGAGGAAATCGCGGCGGCGTTCCGCCGCACGCGCGACGAGCTGCGCGAGCGGATCGGAGCGCTCGCGGGACTGTCCTTCGCGGGGCGCTGATCCTGCCTGCGCCGCCGCTCTTTCGGCAGCCCGCGGTTGCTGTGCTGTACAATCACGGAATCCGGACAATGGGCCCGGATATTCAGGGTGTGGCGCAGCCCGGCAGCGCGCGTGCCTTGGGCGCACGAGGTCGTGGGTTCGAATCCCACCACCCTGACCACCGAAAACGGTGACCGTCGAAAGGCGGGCGGAACCAACGGCGCCTGGTGCCGGTCATCTCTTTTATGCCGGTCAGGCAGGTCATCGAGCAGGGGCGCGTCCCGGTCAAGATCTACACCGACGAGGTGGAGGCGCAGGCGCGCCAGCAGCTCGTCAATCTCTCGCAATTGCCGATCATCCACCACCACGTGGCGGCGATGCCCGATGTGCACGCCGGCATCGGCGCGACGGTGGGCGCGGTGATCGCCACGCGCCGCGCGATCATTCCCGCGGCGGTGGGCGTGGACATCGGATGCGGCATGGTCGCCGCGCGCACCACGCTCACCGCGGAGGATCTCGACGAGACGCGCCTGAAGCGCGTGTACGATCAGATCTCGCGCGACGTGCCGGTCGGGCGCGACCAGCACCGGGAGGAACGCGCGCTGTGGCAGGCGGCGAAGCCCTTCGAGCGCGACCTCAGGCGCATTCTCGAAAAGCATCCCCAGCTCGAGAAGCGCTTTCCGCGCACCCAGAACTGGGTGTGCCAGATGGGCACGCTCGGCGGCGGCAACCACTTCATCGAGATCTGTGTCGACGAGGCGGGCCGCGTATGGGCGATGCTGCACTCGGGCAGCCGCGGCATCGGCAACGCCATCGGCACCTATTTCATCGAGCTCGCGCGCCGCGACGCCGAGCGCAATCAGATCCATCTCCCGGACCGCGATCTCGCCTATTTCGAAGAAGGGGCGGAGCACTTCGACGACTACGTCGAGGCGGTTTCCTGGGCCCAGCGTTACGCCGCGGCGAACCGCCGCGCGATGGTGGAGCTCGTGATCGCCGCGCTGCGGCGCCACCTGCCGCCGTTCGAGGTGACCGGCGAAGTCGTGAACTGCCACCACAACTACGTCGAGCGCGAGTACCACTACGGCGCCGAGGTGTGGGTGACGCGCAAGGGCGCGATCCGGGCGCGCGCAGGCGATCTCGGCATCATTCCCGGAAGCATGGGCGCGCGCTCCTACATCGTGCGCGGGAAGGGCTCCGAGGAGAGCTTCCAGTCGTGCGCGCACGGGGCGGGCCGGCGCATGAGTCGCACCCAGGCGCAGAAGAGCTTCACGCCGCAGGACCTCGCCGAGCAGACTCGTGGCGTCGTGTGCCGCAAGGACCGCGGGGTGCTTGACGAGATTCCCGCCGCCTACAAGGACATAGACCGGGTGATGGAGAACCAGAGCGATCTGGTGGAGGTCGTGCACACGCTGAAACAGGTCGTGTGCGTGAAGGGATGAAAAAGCGGCGCGCGCTTTTTCGTGGACAGGTTTTTCGTTCGTTGCGTCCGGATCCCGGGCCCTGAGCCTCTCATCCCGCCGCAGCGCTACGGGTTTGTTACACTTTTCCTCCGGACAACGGGGCGGAACGAGTGGAATCGGATTACGGCATCATCCTGCAGCACCTGCTGATCGCGCTCGGAGCGGGCGCGCTGATCGGCTTCGAGCGCAGCTTCCACGGCCGCCCTGCAGGCTTCCGCACCCACGCGCTGGTGTGCGTCGCCTCCAGCGCGCTGATGCTCGTCACGCTCTACCAGGAGCAGTGGTTTCCCGCGGCCTTCTCCGCGCGCGTCACCCTCGATCCCACGCGCATGGCGCAGGGCATCATGACCGGCATCGGCTTTCTCGGCGCGGGCGTGATCTTCAAGGAGGGGCTCACTGTGCGCGGGCTCACCACCGCGGCCTCGATCTGGATCACCGCCGCGATCGGTATCCTCGCCGGCATCGGCTTCTACTTCCCGCTGATCGTCGCCACCCTGATCACGCTGCTCACGCTGTCGCTGTTCCGCTGGGTCGAGGTCAAGGTGCCGGGCGAGTTCTACGCCCACCTCCAGGTGCGGTTCGCGCGCGATGCGGCGATGCCCGAGGAGGAATTCCGCCGCTTCATCGGCGAGCACGGGTTTTCGATCGCCAACCTGAGCTACCGCTACAGCGCCGATCCGTCCTACCTCGAGTACCAGATGGTGATCCGCACGCGGCGCGCCGAGAACGTGAAGCGGCTTTCGGAGTCGCTGTGCGGAACGAGATCGGTGACCGAGTTCCGGATGTTTCCCGCTGGCGACTAGATTCGTGAATCGGCAACCGAAAGTCGGGAATCGCGCCGCGCTCCGCCTCGGCGCCGCCGCGCTCGGGCTGCTCGCGCTCGCCTGCGCGCTGCAGACCGCGCAGGCGCAGGCGTATCCCGCGCGTCCGATCCGGCTCATCGTGCCCTTCCCTCCGGGCGGCGGCAACGACATCGTCGGGCGCATCGTGGCGCAGCACCTTGCCGAGGCGCTGGGGGTGCCGGTGGTGGTGGACAACCGCGGAGGAGCGGGCGGCACGATCGGCACCGACATCGCGGCCAAGAGCGCTCCCGACGGACACACCCTGCTCGTCAACAACATCAGCCTCGCGGTCAACGCGACGCTCGTGCCGAAGCTGCCCTACGACACGCTCAAAGACCTTGCGCCGGTCACGCTGATCGGGCGCCAGCCCAACATCGTGGTGGTGAATCCCGCGCTGCCGGCGAAATCGGTGGCGGAGCTGCTCGCGCTCGCGCGAGCGAAGCCGGGCGGCATCAACTACGGCTCCGGCGGCATCGGCACCGCCTCCCACCTCGCGACCGAGATGCTCAAGCTCATGACCGGGACCGAGATGGTGCACGTGCCCTACAAGGGGCTCGGCCCGGCGCTGACCGATCTCATCGGCGGGCGCGTGCAGCTCATCATCTCGACCCTGGCCTCCGCCCTGCCGCAGGTGAAGGCCGGCAAGCTGCGGCCGCTGGCGGTCACCACCGCGCAGCGCTCCGCGTTCTTTCCGGAGCTGCCGACGATGGCGGAGGCGGGCGTGAAGGGCTACGAGTTCAGCACCTGGTACGGGTTGCTCGTCGCCGCACGCACGCCGCGGCCGATCGTCGAGCGATTGAACGCGCAAACCGGCAAGGTCCTGCGCTCGCCTGCGCTGAACGAGCAGTTCGCCGCACAGGGGCTGGAGTCCGCTCCCGGCACGCCCGCCGAGTTCGGCGCCTACCTGCGCTCCGAAGTCGAGAAGTGGGGCAAGGTGATCCGGGCCTCGGGCGCGCGCCCGGAATGATGCCGAAACTGACCGTGCTCTCGGGCGTCGGGGGCAAGGCTCCGGCGTGCTTCCTCGTGGAAACGGCGTGCGCGCGGTTGCTCCTCGACCTGGGATACGGCCCGGATCCCGGGCACTGGCCCGACTTGAGCGGCGCAGGGCGGGTGGACGCGATCGTGCTCTCGCACAGCCACCGCGATCACGCGGGCGCGCTCGAGCTCGCGCCGCGGATCGGCGATCCTCCTCTTTATGCGACGCCCGCCGTGCTGGCGCGCCTCGAGCGCGACGGTAGCGCCTTGCCGCTGAGGGGCGAGGCGGAGGTCTGCGGCGTCAAGGTCCGCACCGGGCGCAACGGCCACGCCCCTGGCGGCGTGTGGCTGCACCTCGAGGTGGGCGATGGCCTGCTCTACACGGGCGACTACGGAGTGGAATCGCCGATCTATGAATTCGATCCGCCGCCGCCTGCGGCCACCGTGGTGCTCGACGCCTCCTACGGCGACTACGAGGGCTCGCTCGACGAATGCCGCGCGCGCCTCGCTCCGGTGCTCGCGCGCGGCGCGGTGCTCCTCCCCGTGCCGCCCGACGGCCGCGGGCCGGAGCTCGCCTATCACATCGCCCGATCGTGCGCCACGCCGCCCGCGATCGGCGCCGCGTTGCGCGCCTCGCTCGAGCGAATGGCGTCCTCCGAGCGCGACAGCCTGCGCCCCGGAGTGGCGGAGGAGCTGGCGCGAATCGCGCGCGAGGCGCCGCCGATCGCCGGACCCGAGGGGCTGCTGCTGACCGGCCGCGGCGACCTCGCCGCGGGCGAGGCGGCCGAGCTCGCAGCGCGCTGGGAGCGCGATGCCCGGCCCGAGATCGTCTTCACCGGCTATTTCCCGCCGGGCACACCGGCGCAGCGCCTGGTCGAGCGCGGGCGCGCGCGTTCCATTCGCTGGAACGTGCACCCGCGCCTCTCCGACAACGCCGCGCTCGTGCGCGCCACCGCAGCGCGCACCGTGGTGCCGGCGTTCGGCGCGGCGCGCCACCTGGAGACCTGGCGCAGGGCGTTCGCGCCGGCGCGCGTCACGCTCGAGCGCGAGATCGAGATCTGAATCGCGACGGGTGGCAGGTGAGGAGCGAGGCGCCCATTCCGCTGTTCGCGGCGCCGTTCTGTTTCCTGCGGCACGGGGAATCGGAAAGCAACCGGCTGGGGCTCATCGCCGGCTCCAGCGATGTCGGGCTGACCGAAACCGGACGGGCGCAGGCGCGCGCCGCGATCGAGCGGGTGCGCCCGCTCGGCGTCACGCGCGTCTTCTCGAGCGCGCTGCACCGCGCGCACGAGACCGCCGCGATCATCGCCGGCGCGCTCGCCCTGCCGCACCTCGTCGTGCCGGGGCTTGCAGAGCGCAACTGGGGCGAGCTCGAGGGCAAGCCGCAGGCGCTGCGCCGGCGGGGCGTCACGCCGCCAGGCGCAGAGACGCTCACCCAGTTCGTCGCCCGCACGCGCGCCGCGCTCGCTGCGATCGAGGCGGGGGGCACGCCCCTCATCGTCGCGCACTCGGGCACGTTTCGCGTGCTGTGCCGGCTGCTCGGGTGCGAGGCGCCGGAGGAAGCGGTCGCCAACTGCCATCCGGTGCGCTTCCTGCCGCCGTCGCGGAGAGGAGAGGACTGGACGCTCGAATTTCTCTGAAAGCGCGCTCGCTCACGCTTTCAGCGCGAAGGGGTTGAAATCGGTGTCGCGGTCGTAGTAGTCCTCGTTCTCGGCTCGCTTGAGGAAGCCCACGATCTTGTAGGTAACGGGGGTGAACGCCGCCTCGACGCCGACCTTCGCCACGAACTGCGAGAGCATGACGAGCGGCAGTGTCTCGTCGGGAATGATGCCGCTGCCGTAGAAGGCGAGCGGATAGAAGAGGGCGGAATCCACCGCCTCGCCCACGATCGTCGAGCCGATGGTGCGCGTCCACAGCCACTTTCCCGAGGTCCAGATTTTCATGCGGGCGAGCACGTAGGAATTGGCGAACTCGCCGCAGAAATAGGCGACCATCGAGGCTGCCACGATGCGCCAGGTATTGCCGAAGGCGACCTCGTAGGCGGCCTGGTGCTGCCAGAACGGCGCGGGCGGC
>DATLZE010000094.1:0-8327 GCA_035574195.1 Burkholderiales bacterium
CGGGCCGCGGCGCCCGCCTCGAGCGCCAGCGCAAGGGCGTCCGGAAGCCGCGCGGCGTCGAGCCAGCCGCGCGCACGCGCGATCTCCCGCAGCCGCTCCGTCCAGCCGAGGTAGGCGCGGCCGTCCTCGTCGAGCGCGCAGCGGTGGCGCTCGAGATCAATGCGGTAGGCGTGCTGGATCTGCCATGCGGCGCGCGCGCCGCGCGCCGCCGCCTCGGGCTGCAGCAACGCGCTGCCCTGCGGGGACTCCGCGACGATGCTCTCCCACAGCGCCTGCTCCTGCTGCGGGCCGAGCAGGAGCGCGCCGGGAGCGCAGCGCGTGAGCTCCGCGTAGGTGCGCTCGTAGAATGCGCCGAGCGGCAGACAGTCGGCGCTCGGCCACACGCAGCGGCCGGCCCCGGCCTGGAGTCGGTCGTATTCGCACGCGAGCCAGGCGGCGAGCCTGCGGTTGGGGGTGACGACTACGGCGCCGCCCGCGATCAGCTGCGCGAGATCGGGCGGCATGGGCAACCGGCTGCGGGGCGCAGCACCAGCGGCGGCCGCTACCGGCCGAAGATGCCGCGCAGGATGTTGATGCCTTCCTTCAGCGGATCGGGCGCTGCGGGCTTGTGCGCCGGCTCTGCGGCCTGCTCCTCGCGCGGAGTCTCGGTGCGCGCTGGACGGCGGCCGGGCGCACCGGCCTCCTCTCCGAGCAGCGTCGAGGCGGTGGACTTGAAGCGCACCTTGACGCTCCACAGCGGCTCCCACGGCTGGCGCGGATCCTGCGGGCGCGGCGGATGCGCGAAGTTCGCCTCCGGGCCGTAGGCGATGAAATTGAAGAACGGCGTGCCGCCGGCCCGCTTCACCACCTCGGCGGGCACCGCGCATTCGGTGACGGAGGGCGCCAGCACCACCTTCTCGCGGATCAGCCGCGCGACCTCTCCCGGCGGCACAAAGTCCATCAGCATGCCGCCCATCTCCTGCACCTCGCTCGAGGACCAGAAAACGGTATCCTCGCCCTCGGCGCCGAACACGGTCGCAAAATAGCCGGTCGCCGTCGCGACCGCGTTCCAGGCCACCTGCGCCGCTCCCGAGCCGAGCCGGGTGACGGCGAGCTCCACGCGGTCCATGAAGTCGTGGCCTTCGCCCAGCGTGAACTGGATGTCGGGCGAGTAGTTGCCCTTCACCTGGTGCTCGCCCTTGAGCGAGGCGCCCGCAGGCACCGCTCTCGCGTCCTGCGGGTTCGGCCAGTCTCCGTAGGTTCTCGCGCGGGCGGGCGAGGGCGGCGCCGGCGCGGAGATGCGGCGCGAGGCCATCGCGGGCGGAGCCTGTCCCTGCGCGACGCGCGCAAAATCAATGACGACCGGCTGTCCCGGCCGCACGCTCTCGCCGCAGCCCCAATAGACGAGCATGCGCCCCCTCGGCTGCTCCATGCCCTGCGGCAGGTCGCGCTCCGCCGGCTCGGCGCGCCCCGGCGCGCGCTGAGGCGTGACCAAGGGCAGGGACGCTCCCATGCCCATGCCCGGAGGAATGAAATGCTCGGCGCGCGGCCCTTCGGCCGCGCGCTGCGAGGCGAGCTGCAGCGTCAACCTGCGCCCGCCGCCGGTCTGCCCGCCCAGCATGCCACCCATGAGCCCGCCGGCGCCCGGCAGCGCCATGCCCGCGGCGGTCTCCACGCTCATCCAGTAATTCGCGACCGGCGGCTTGACGGCCTGCTGGGCAGCCGCGAGCCCTGGCAGGGAGGAAAAAACGACCGCCGATAGCGCAGCTCCGATGGTTCTCCTCATGTTCGGGACTCGCGCTCGAGGTTCAAGGCTCCAGGCTCCGGTTCCCGCAATAGACGATGCCCTCCGGGCCAGCAACCTCCAGCGCCCGCTCGGGCGGGGATGCGGCCCGAGAGCGCTGATGCCGATGTCCACCGGCACCTGCTCACTTCTCGAGCAAGTGTTCCTTTTCCTTGACCTTAGCCCATTCGTCGGCATCGGGCGGCGCATCCTTCTTCTCGATGATGGGCCTCCAGAGCTTGGCGAGCTCGGCGTTCAACTTGATCCAGTGGCGCTGGTTGTCGGGCACGTCGTCCTCGGCGAAGATCGCTTCCACCGGGCACTCGGCGACGCACAACGTGCAGTCTATGCACTCGTCGGGGTCGATGACGAGCATGTTCGGCCCTTCCCGGAAACAATCCACCGGGCACACATCAACGCAATCGGTGTACTTGCACTTGATGCACGGCTCGGTGACGACGTAAGTCATGGTATTCCTTCCGGATTTCGCAGGGCTTGAAGTTGCGCTACGAATCCCTATTCTAACAAACGGGAGCCGCCCCCGCAGAGCTCCGCCCGATTTCGGCCCTTTGCAAAACAGGGGATTTTGGTTAGCATAGAGCCGTAGCACTCCGTTCTGCCACACATATCCGTGGCGAATTCCTGTCGTATCCCTGAGGCGTGGCTGCATGAGCGAACATATACACTACGTCACCGACCGCACCTTCGAGCCGGAAGTGCTGCAATCGCCGGTTCCCGTGCTGGTAGACTACTGGGCCGAGTGGTGCGGGCCGTGCAAGATGATCGCGCCCATTCTCGACGAGGTAGCGAAGGAATACGCCGGGCGCCTGAAGGTGGCGAAGCTCAACATCGACGAGAGCCAGGAGACGCCGCACAAGTACGGCATCCGCGGCATCCCCACCCTGATGATCTTCAAGAACGGATCCGTGGAGGCGACCAAGGTCGGCGCCGTGTCCAAATCACAACTCACTGCGTTTATTGACAGCCACATCTAGACCGCCCAGTTCTTTCCGCAAGCGTCCCGACGATCGCCGCCCCGCCCCCTCGGAGGCGGGCGGCACGGGCACGCAAGCCGCTTCTTCCTCCTCCATCCCCGGTACCACCCGCGAAGGGCCGCAACCCATGCATCTTTCAGACCTCAAGAACCTGCACGTCTCCGAGCTCGTGGAGATGGCCGTCAAGAACGAAATTGACGGCGCCAACCGCATGCGCAAGCAAGAGCTCATCTTCGCGCTGCTCAAGAACCAGGCGAAGAAGGGCGAGAGCATCTACGGCGGGGGCACGCTGGAGGTGCTGCCGGACGGCTTCGGCTTCCTGCGCTCGCCCGACACCTCCTACCTCGCCGGCACCGACGACATTTACGTCTCGCCCTCGCAGATCCGCCGCTTCAACCTGCACACCGGCGACACGATCGAAGGCGAGATCCGCACGCCCAAGGACGGCGAGCGCTACTTCGCGCTGGTCAAGGTGGACACGGTCAACGGGGAGTCGCCCGAGCAGGCCAAGCACAAGATCCTGTTCGAGAACCTCACCCCCTACCATCCGACCGAGCACCTGAAGCTCGAGCGCGACATCAAGTCCGAGGAGAACATCACCGGGCGCATCATCGACATCATCGCGCCGATCGGCAAGGGCCAGCGGGGTCTGATCGTCTCGCCGCCCAAAGCCGGCAAGACAGTGATGCTGCAGCACATCGCGCATTCGATCACCGCGAACCACCCGGAGGTGGTGCTGATCGTGCTGCTGATCGACGAGCGGCCCGAGGAAGTGACCGAGATGATCCGCTCGGTCAAGGGCGAGGTGGTGTCCTCGACCTTCGACGAGCCCGCCTCGCGCCACGTGCAGGTCGCCGAAATGGTGATCGAGAAGGCGAAGCGCCTGGTCGAGCACAAGAAGGATGTCGTGATCTTGCTCGACTCGATCACGCGGCTCGCGCGCGCCTACAACACGGTGCAGCCGGCATCGGGCAAGGTGCTCACCGGCGGCATCGACGCCAACGCTCTGCAGAAGCCGAAGCGCTTCTTCGGCGCCGCGCGCAACATCGAGGAAGGGGGCTCGCTCACGATCCTGGCGACCGCACTGATCGACACCGGCAGCCGCATGGACGACGTGATCTACGAGGAATTCAAGGGCACCGGCAACATGGAGATCCATCTCGACCGCCGGATGTACGAGAAGCGCATCTTCCCGGCGATCAACGTCAACCGCTCGGGCACGCGCCGCGAGGAATTGCTGATCGAGCAGCCGATCCTGCAGAAGATCTACGTGCTGCGCAAGCTCCTCTACCCGATGGACGAGCTCGAGGCGGCCGAATTCCTGATCGACAAGATCCGGGCGACGAAGAACAACGCGGACTTCTTCGATTCGATGCGCCGGGGCTAGCCTCGCGCGCGAGCCTTCTCGCGCCGCCCCCCGGCCGCACGCACGCTTCCGGGGTCACATCCCCGCAAGCGGGGCCCCTGCTCCGCCCTCCGGTGGCGGCCTCCGACACGATACCTGCAAGCATCCGGCGCGACCGCCTCGGCCGCACGCCCACCTCCGGGGTCCCATCCCCGCAAGCGGGGCCCCTGCTCCGCCCTCCGGTGGGCGGCCCCCTCGACTTGATGCGGGGGAGCGGGCTGCGGGCAATCTGTTACAACCGGTTACCGAACGCCTCTACCCGGCGCCCGGCGCCCGGACTACACTGCTGCTCCGAAGGAGGACCGCATGCGAATCGCCCTGTCGCTCGCGCTCGCGCTCGCTGCGGCCGGTTGCGCGCAGCTGCCGCCCGGCCCGCAGGACGCCCGGGCGAAGCGATTCGAGCCCCTGCCCGACAAGGCCGTGATCTACATCGTGCGCGAGATTCCCGAATTGAACGGGCTGCACGCGACGCTCGTGCTCGACGACCGCGTCGCGGTGCCGACCTACACCGGCACTTTCTACCGCTGGGAGACCGCGCCCGGACGCCGCCGCATCGCCGGCTTCGCCGCAGACGGGGCGGCGATCACGATCCACGCCGAGCCCGGCAAGCTCTACTTCGTGCAGCAGATCATGCTGCCCGGCGCCTCCTCCGCCCAGTCCCTGCTGCAGCTGGTGGACGAGCGTTACGGGCGCGCGCTGGTGCTGCGCGGAGCGGGCGAGATCCTCGCCACGCCGTGAGACGCGCTGCGCTCGCCTGCCTGCTCGCCGCTGCCGCCGCCGGCTGCGCTTCCACGCCGCAGGCGACGCCGGAGCGCGACGCGGACGCGAAGCGCTTCGTCCCCCATCCCGCCAGCGCCGCGATCTACGTCTACCGCAACGACTTCCGCTCCGGCGACGAGGACGAGATGGATTCGGTGCTCTACGTGGACGATCGCCTCGTCGGCGCGACCCTGCCGGGAACCTATTTCCGGGTGGACGTGCGCCCGGGCGTGCGCTGGCTGAGAGGCACCGGCCACGACGTGGGCAGGCTGAAGCTGGAAGCCCGCGCCGGGGAAATCCACTTCGTCGCGCTCAACGTCGCGGCCGGGCACTCGCGCTTCCGGGCGGTGCCCGCCGCCGTCGGCCGGCGCGAGCTCGAGCGCTGCTGCGTGCTGCTCGAGAACTGGGCGCCGGGGCAGCGTCCGCTCCTTCGTTGAGAACGCGCGAGGGCGTGGCGCGGAAAGGGAAATACCTGCGCCATGCGACATTGCGATCTCCCCGCTCTTGCGGCTCTTCGATCCCGCGATTTCCCGGATGGCGCGCAGCGCTTGCCAAGTGCGCGTAGATTAAGGATAATTCGCCCCTTCGTTCGAGGGCTCGCGCCGATGAAGCCGAAGATCCATCCCGAATACCGCACCATCACCGTCACCTGCAGCTGCGGCAACACCTGGGAGACGCGCTCCACGCTCGGGCGCGACCTGCACGTGGAAGTGTGCTCGCAGTGCCACCCCTTCTTCACCGGCAAGCAGAAGATCGTGGACACCGCGGGCCGCGTCGAGCGCTTCCGCCAGAAGTACGCGCGCAAGATTCCCTCCAAGCCGGCCGCGGCATAGAGCGCTTTCTCACCCGCCGCGGAGGGCGGCTGCGGCCGCCCTTCTTGTTTACGGGCGCCGGCGTTGCGCCTTGCGCCTCGCCCGCGATTCTCAGGAGCCGGCCGGCAACAGAAGCGCCACGGCGGCGAGCACGGCAAACGAAGCGGCGGCCGCGATGCGAACGGCGCGCAGCGGGATGCGCTCGGCGAGCGCCGCGCCTGCGAGCACCACGGGCACGTTCGCAACCAGCATGCCGAGCGTGGTCCCGAACACGACGGCGGCGAGCGCGTGGAACTGCGCCGCGAGCACCACGGTCGCGATCTGCGTCTTGTCGCCCATCTCGACGAGGAAAAACGCGATCAGCGTCAGCACGAAGACCCCGTAGCGCCGGGTCGCCTCCGGCTCGCGTTCGAGGCGGTCGGGCCGCAGCGTCCACGCGGCGATGGCAACGAGCGATGCGGCGAGCAGCCAGCGCAGCGCTTCGGGCGCGAGCCGCGCGCGCACCCATTCGCCGAGAACGCCGGCGAGCGCATGGTTGGCGAGGGTGGCGAACAGGATGCCGGAGATGATGGGCAAGGGTTTCCTGAAGCGCGCGGCGAGGAGCAAGGAGAGGAGCTGGGTCTTGTCGCCGATCTCGGCGAGCGCGACGACGCTTGCAGAGACGAAAAAAGCAGCCGTCATACTTCAAGCCCGGTGATCCGTCGGAACCGGGCATTTTGCGCCGGCGGGCGCTGTGGAGGGAACGGAATCCCCCGCCGACTTTGACCGAAATCAACCCGCTGCTCGGGCATCTCATGGCGGGCGCAAAACAGGCAAACGTTCGTGGGCGCTCGCGCGGCAGCCCGAGCGCCCGCCATCGCCTCCGCCGCAAGCTTCCGCCGCCCGCGCTCCTGTCGCCCGAAGGGCACGAATGCAAAAACGCCCTTCAGGGAATCGAGTTCAACGTTTCTACACCTTCAGCTCCACATTCATTCTGGATTTTTCGGCAAGAGCGAATTCAGGCCTGATGTGGACCAAGGCGCGACCAGGGCTGCCAGGTCACGAAGCCCGAGCTCGGCTGGGCATGGCGTTTCACACGGCGTTTCACTCTGCGCGAATCCGAGGGCTACGCAGCGATTCACTATGTCGTCAGACGGCGCTGCTCGCAGCCGATCGCGTGGCCGGCCCAAAGCGAATATCTGTCCAATCCCGAGCTCGAGGCCCGAGCCCAGTGCCTCAGTAAGCTGCGACGCAGCCATCCGAGCGCGGGTCCGCGCCGCCCTCGAGCACGCCGTCCGGCCGGCGCACGATCGCGCCGGCGTGGCCCATCGCCTGGTCGTATTCGGCGAGCACTTCCATCTCGTGGCCGCGGCGCGCGAGTTCCGAGACGATCTCGGCGGAGAACCGCGATTCGAGCTTGAGCGAATCGCTCGGCAGCCCCCAGGTGCGCCCGAGCAGCCAGCGCGGGGCGGCGACCGCCTGCTGCGGATCCATGCCGAAGAGCACGATGCGGGTGAACACCGCCGCCTGGGTCTGCGGCTGGCCGTCGCCGCCCATCGTGCCGTAGACCATCACCCGCCCGTCGCGCAGCCGCGCGGCCGCGGGGTTCAATGTGTGGAAGGGCTTGCGCCCGGGGCGCAGGCTGTTGAGCGCTGCGCGATCGAGCGAGAAGCTCGCGCCGCGGTTCTGCCACGTGATTCCGGTCTCCTCCAGCACCACGCCGCTGCCGAACTCGTGGTAGAGGCTCTGGATCATGCTGACCGCCCGCCCGTGGCCGTCCACGACCCCCACCCACACCGTGTCGGCAGGCGGGGCGCCTGCGCCCCACGGCGCCGCGCGCGCCCGGTCCACGGCGGCGGCGAGCGCCTGCACCCGCTCGGGAGCGAGCAGCTCCTCGGCTCCCACCGTCATGTAGGCGGGATCGGTCACGTAGCGGTCGCGCACGCGAAACGCCTGCTTGGTCGCCTCCACTGCGAGGTGCACGATGTCGGCGCCCCCCGGCGCGCAGGCTCCCGCGCCGAGCGCGTCGAGGATGCCGAGGATGAGCAGCGACACCACGCCCTGCGTGGGCGGCGGCAGGTTGTAGACCGTGCCGAGCGAGTGCGCGAGCGCGAGCGGGGCGACCCACTTCGCGCGGTGGCGCGCGAAATCCTCGAGCGCGAGGGGGCTGCCGGCGGCGGCGAGATCGCGCGCGATCGCGCGCGCGAGGCGCCCGCGATAGAAGTCCTCGAGCCCGGCGCGCGCAAGACGCTTCAACGTCGCGGCCAGGCGCGGCTGCCGGAAGCGGCTTCCCTCGGGCGGCGCCGCGCCGCCCGTGAGAAACGCTTCCCGGAAGCCAGGCTGCGGCTCGAGCTCCGCGCGCTTGGCCGCGGTCGCGACGTGCTGGCTGCGCGTCACCGCGACGCCGTGCTCCGCATAGTGGATCGCGTCGGCGAGCAGCCGCGCGAGCGGCAGCCGCCCGCCCCAGCGGCGCGCGAGCCTGAATGCCGCCTCCCAGCCCGAGACCGCCCCAGCGACAGTATTGGCGGCGAGCCCTCCGCGGTGGGGGATCGAGCGCGTCGCGCCGCGCGCGGCATACCACTCGACCGCGGCGGCGCGCGCCGCAGCGCCGCAGG
>DATLZE010000095.1:0-10011 GCA_035574195.1 Burkholderiales bacterium
GCGGTGAGAAGTGTCACCTGACGCGCTTAATGCGGGCGCCGAGGCGCGAGAGCTTCTCCTCGATGCGCTCGTAGCCGCGGTCGAGGTGGTAGACGCGGTCCACGATCGTGGTGCCGCGCGCGACCAGCCCCGCCACGACCAGGCTCGCCGAGGCGCGCAGATCCGTCGCCATCACCGCCGCCCCGTCGAGGTGCGCGACACCCTTCACCACTGCGGTGTTGCCCTCGACCTCGATGTCGGCGCCGAGGCGCTTGAGCTCCTGGACATGCATGAAGCGGTTCTCGAAGATGGTCTCGGTGATGAGCGCCGTGCCGCGCGCGACGCTGTCGAGCGCCATGAACTGCGCCTGCATGTCGGTGGGAAAGGCGGGATACGGCGCGGTGCGCACGTTCACCGCCTCGAGCCGGCCGTCGGCCGAGAGCGCGATCCAGTCGGGCCCGGTCTGCACGCGCGCGCCCGCCTCGCGCAGCTTCTCGAGCACCGCGTCGAGGATGCCGGGCCGGGTGTCGGCGAGCCGCACCGAGCCGCCGGTCGCCGCCGCCGCGACGAGAAAAGTGCCCGTTTCGATGCGGTCGGGCATCACCGCGTGGCGCGCCCCGTGCAGGCGCTCCACGCCCTCGATGGTGATGACATCGCTGCCCGCGCCGCGAATCCTCGCACCCATCGCGTTCAGGCAGGCGGCGAGGTCCGCCACCTCCGGCTCGCGCGCTGCGTTCTCGATCACGGTCTCGCCTTCGGCGAGGGTCGCCGCCATCATCAGGTTCTCGGTGCCGGTGACGGTGACGAGGTCCATGCAGATGCGCGCGCCCCTGAGCCGCCGGGCGCGCACCGCAACGTAGCCGTGCTCGATCGCGATTTCCGCACCGAGCGCCTGCAAGCCCTTGATGTGCTGGTCGATCGGCCGCAGCCCGATGGCGCAGCCCCCCGGCAGCGACACGCGCGCCTGCCCGCAGCGCGCAGTGAGCGGTCCCAGCGTGAGCACCGAGGCGCGCATGGTCTTCACCAGCTCGTAGGGCGCGACCGGATTGGTGACGCGCGCCGCCTCGAGCGTCACGCCGAGCTTCTCGTCCACGGACACCGCCACGCCCATCTGCGCGAGCAGATCGAGCATCGTGGTGACGTCGCGCAGCTCAGGGACGTTGGCCACCGTGAGCGGCTCGGCGGTGAGCAGCGAGGCGGTGAGCACGGGCAGCGCCGCGTTCTTGGCGCCCGAGATCCTCACTTCTCCGGAGAGCGGCACGCCTCCCTCGATGAGGAGCTTATCCACGCCGCGCAGCCCCGAATATTTTTGCCCCGGAGAGCGCGGAGGGCTCGAAGAGCCGGAATCCGATCGCAGGTTGCATCAACCCGTTTCTCTTCTCCGTGATCTCCGTGTTGCCGGCGGCCGTCGGGCGTTCTTCACGAACGCCTCGCGGCCCAGTCCTCGGGCGTGAAGGTCCTCAGCGACAGGGCGTGGATGTCCTCCCCCATGCGGCCGCCGAGCGCCCCGTAGACGAGCTGGTGCTGCTCGACGCGCGAGCGGCCGCGGAAAGAGGCGCTCACGATCACGGCCTCGAAATGGCGGCCGTCGCCCGCGACCTCGACGTGCTCGCACGCGAGGCCGGAGCGGATCGCCTGCTCGATCTGTTCGCAGGTCATCATCGGCTGCGCGAAATGCGGAACACGGGCCCTTTCTCCCCATTCACCGGGAGAGGAGGCGCGGGCGAGAGGGGTTCGCGTCTCACGTTTCACCGCCCTTCATTGGCGCAGCTTGTAGCCGGAGCGCAGCAGCCACAGGGTAAGCAATGATAAGGCGAAAAAACACGCGCACACAATCGCGAAGCTCGCCTGCGGCGCGACGTCGGCGGCACCGAAGAAGCCGTAGCGGAAGCCGTCCACCATGTAGAAAATGGGGTTGAGGTGCGTGAGCCACTGCCAGAACGGCGGCAGCGACTGGATCGAGTAGAACACCCCGGAGAGGAAGGTGAGCGGCAGGATGATGAAGTTCTGGAAGGCGGCGAGCTCGTCCACCTTGTCCGAGTGGATCCCGGCGATGATGCCGAGCGCGCCCATCACTGCGCTGCTCGCGAGCGCGAAGGCGGCCGCCCACAGCGGATGCCGCAGCTCGAGGTCCACGAACCACACCGTGGCGGCGAACACCCCGGCCCCCACCACCAGCCCGCGCGCGATCGAGGCGAGCAGATAGGCGGCGAAGAACTCGTGGTGCGAGAGCGGGGGCAGCAGCACGAAGACGATGTTGCCGGTCATCTTGGACTGCATGAGGCTCGAGGAGCTGTTGGCGAACGCGTTCTGCAGCACGGACATCATCGCGAGCCCTGGCACCAGGAACGCGCCGTAGTCCACGCCGGGGAAGACCTCGACGCGCCCGCGCAGCGAGTGCGCGAACACCACCAGGAACAGCAGCGCGGTCAACACCGGAGCGAGCACCGTCTGCACGCTCACTTTCCAGAAGCGCAGCCACTCCTTGTAGAACAGCGTCCAGAACCCCACGAGGCGCGAGGGACGGGGCGCATCCCCCCGCCCCCCCTGTTCCCCGGAAACGGAGGAGGGAACGATCTTCTTCTCCTCGCGCCTCACGCCTCGCCCCTTACGCATTGCTCATGATCTGCACGAAGACCTCCTCGAGGTCGGGCTGCATCACCTCGAGCTCCTGGATCGAGACGCCGGCGGCGCGCAACTCGGCGATCACGCGCTCGACCTCGCGGTAGTCGCCGAGCGCGAGGCGGTAGCCGCCTTCGCTCCTCGCAGCGAGCAGCGGCACGAGGGCGTCGGGCAGCCGGTCGGGATCGAGCCGCAGCAGGACGTAGCAGCCGGAGTGCCTGCGCAGCAGGTTCTGCTTGGTGTCGAGCGCGACGATGCGCCCCTGCTTGAGCATCGCGATGCGGCCGCACAGCGCCTCGGCCTCCTCGAGATAGTGGGTGGTGAGCACGATGGTGTGGCCGTCGCGGTTCAACCTGCGGATGAAGCGCCACAGCGCCTGGCGCAGCTCCACGTCCACGCCCGCGGTCGGCTCATCGAGCACGATCACCGGTGGCTTGTGCACCAGCGCCTGCGCCACCAGCACGCGCCGCTTCATGCCCCCGGAGAGCGCGCGCATGTTGGTGTCGGCCTTGGCGGTCAAGTCGAGGTGGTGCATCACCTCCTCGATCCACGCGCGGTTGTCGCGCAGCCCGAAGTAGCCGGACTGGAAGGCGAGCGTCTCGCGCACCGTGAAGAAGGGGTCGAAGACGAGCTCCTGGGGCACCACGCCCAGCGCGCGCCGCGCCTGCCGGTAGTCGCGCACGACATCGTGGCCCATGACGCGCGCGCTCCCGCGCGTGGCGAGCGCGAGCCCCGCGAGGATGCTGATCAGGGTGGTCTTGCCGGCGCCGTTCGGCCCGAGCAGCCCGAAGAACTCCCCCTGCTCGACCGCGAGGCTCACCCCGTCGAGCGCGGCGGTCGCGCCGTAGTGCTTGGAGACCTGCTCGACCTCGATCGCCGGAACCATCAAACGATGCGCGCAGCGCAAAGTCGCCGCTTCTTCTTTGCGCCCCGCGCCTCTGCACTGGTGTCAGTTATCGCCGATCAGCTCGGTGACGCCGTAGAGCTCGGCGAGGCTCTTCAGGTTGCGCGGGAGGTTGAAATAGCGGATCGAGCGGCCGCCGCGCGCCGCCGCGCGCCGCCATTCGAGCAGCAGGCTCACCGCGGAGGAGTCCACCTCGGTCACGGCGGCGAGATCCACGGCCACCTCGCGCGCGGTGAACAGCGCGTTTCCCTGCTCGAGCAGGGCGACCACGTTGTCCATGGTGACCGGCCCCTGGACGCGGCAGCGGCCGTCCTCGCAGACGATCATTTCTTGGTGACCTGCGCCTGCTGGGCGAGCTGCCGGTTCTTTTCGGCGAGCGCCTTGATCAGTCCCTCGATACCTCCGCGCTGCACCTCGGCGCTGAAGGTGCTGCGGTAGTTCTGCACCAGGCTCACGCCTTCGATCGCGACGTCGTAGACCTTCCAGCCGCGGTCGGTCTTCTCCATGCTGTAGTCCACCGCGATCGGGGGCCCCCCCGGTTGCAGGATCTGCGAGCGCACCACCACCTCCTCGTCGTTGGGCTGCATGCGCAGCGGCCGGTACTCGACCGTCTGGTTGCGGTAGGCGGTGAAAGCCGCAGCGTAGGTGCGCACGAGCAGCGTGCGGAACTCCTCGACCAGCCGCTTCTGCTGCTCCGGGCTCGCCTGCCGCCAGTTCCTGCCCACCGCGAGCTGGGTCATGCGCGCGAAATTGAAGTGCGGCAGCACCTTGAGCTCGATCAGCTCGATCACCTTCTTCGGATTGCCGGAGTGGATGTCCTTGTCCGCGCGCAGGATTGCGAGCACTTCATCGGTCACGCTGCGCGCGAGCGCATCCGGGGCCATCGCGCCCTGGGCGCCCGCCGCGACCGCCGCCAGGCAGCCCGCAGCCAATAAACCCGCCAGCAGTGTCTTGCTCACCTCGTCACCTCGTCACCTTGCGCTGCGCGCCGGGCGCTACTTGGTCCCGCCCTCGGCAGCTTTGTTGTAGAGGAACTGCCCGATCAGCTTCTCCAGCACCACCGCCGACTGCGTGATCTTGAGCGTGTCGCCGTCCTTGAGCATGGCGCTGTCGCCACCCGCCTCGAGCCCGATGTACTGCTCGCCGAGCAGCCCCGAGGTGAGGATCGAGACCGAAGTGTCCTTGGGAAACTGGTAGCGCCGGTCGATGTTCATCACCACCCGCGCGGTGTAGTTCTTGGTGTTGAACTCGATGCTCGCCACGCGCCCTACCACCACCCCTGCGCTCTTCACCGGCGCCCGCACCTTGAGCCCGCCGACGTTGTCGAACTCGGCGCTCACGCGGTAGGTGTCGCCCACGTCGAAGGTGGCGCTGGCATTGCCCACCTTGAGCGCCAGCACGAGCAGCGCACCGATGCCCGCGGCGACGAAGATACCGACCCAGAGGTCCAAAACGATGCGGTTCATGCGCCTAGACTCCCGTGAACATGAAAGCGGTGAGCACGAAATCGAGCCCCAGGATGGCGAGCGAGGAAGTGACCACCGTGCGGGTGGTCGCCCCCGAGACGCCCTCCGCTGTGGGCGGGGCGTCGTAGCCCTCGAACAGCGCGATCGCGGTGACGGCGACGCCGAACACCACGCTCTTGATCACCCCGTTCACGATGTCCTGGCGAAAATCCACCGCGTTCTGCATCTGCGACCAGAACGCCCCTTCGTCCACCCCGATCAGCACCACCGTGATGAGGTAGCCTCCGAACACGCCGACCGCGCTGAACATCGCGGCGAGCAGCGGCATCGAGATCACGCCCCCCCAGAAGCGCGGGCCGATCACGCGCGCGATCGGGTCCACCGCCATCATCTCCATCGCGCTGATCTGCTCGGTCGCCTTCATCAAACCGATCTCCGCGGTCATCGCGGAGCCGGCACGGCTCGCGAACAGCAGCGCCGAGACCACCGGCCCGAGCTCCCGGGTGAGCGAGAGCGCGACGAGCGTGCCCACCGCTTCCGAGGAGCCGTACTTCTGCAGCGTCTCGTAGCCCTGCAGCCCCAGCACCATGCCCACGAACAACCCCGAGACGATGATGATGATGAGCGAGAGCACCCCAGCGAAGTAGATCTCCCGGATGGTGAGCGAGAAGCGCCGGAAGCTCAGCGCCGAGCGTGCGAGTGTCAGCACGAAGAAGCGGGTCGCGTAACCGAGCCGCCAGACGCCGTTCACCACCTCGTGGCCGATGGCGCGCAGGTTCTTCACCACGCGCTCAGCCACGGGCGGCCTCCAGCTCGAGGTCGCGGGCGAAGGCGCCCCCCGGATAATGGAACGGCATCGGGCCGTCCATCTCGCCCCACACGAACTGGTGCACGAAGGGCTCGCGGGAGTTGCGGATCTCCTCCGGCGTGCCCTGCGCGACGATCATTCCGTCCGACATGAAATACACGTAATCCACGATCTTCAGCGACTCGGCGACGTCGTGAGTGACCACGATCGAGGTCGCGCCCAGAGTCTCGTTCAGCCTGCGGATCAGGTTGCTGATCACCCCCATCGAGATCGGGTCGAGCCCGGTGAACGGCTCGTCGTACATGATGAGCATCGGATCGAGGGCGATGGCGCGGGCGAGCGCCACGCGCCGCGCCATGCCGCCTGAGAGCTCGGCGGGCATCAGGTGCTGGGCGCCGCGCAATCCCACCGCGTGCAACTTCATGAGCACGAGGTCCCGGATCATCGCCTCCGGCAGCGCGGTATGCTCGCGGTACTGGAAGGCGACGTTGTCGTAGGCCGAGAGATCGGTGAACAGCGCCCCGAACTGAAACAACATGCCCATCCTGCGCCGCAGCGCGTAGAGCCGTTCCTCGTCGAGCCGGTTCACCAGCTCGCCACCGACCCAGACCTCGCCGCTCGCGGGCTTGAGCGCTCCGCCGATCAGCCGCAGCAGCGTCGTCTTGCCGCAGCCGGAGAGCCCCATGATCGCCACGGTTGCGCCGCGCGGCACCACCATGTTCACGCCCCTGAGCACCGGGCGGACGTCGTAGCTGAAGCTGACGTCCTTGATTTCCACGAGGTTTTGCACAGCGGCGCGGACTGTCCCTCAAAAAGGTGTTCATTCTAAACCATAGAGGCCGCGCATGCGCATGGCCTGCGGATGACGGTGGCGGCTCGTCACGGGACCGAGCGCCTCCGGTTGTGACCCGGCGGCCGTTGCGATAAGTTAGCCGCCATGAGCGACACAGCGCTGCGTTTCACCGGGGTCGCCAAGAGCTACGCCGGCGTCACGGCGCTCGCCGACTTCTCGCTCGAGGTGCGGCGCGGCGAATGTTTCGGGCTGGTCGGGGTCAACGGCGCGGGCAAGACCACGCTCGTCAAGTGCCTGCTCGATTTCTGCGCGCTCGGCAAGGGCGCGATCGAGATCTTCGGCGTGCCGCACCGGCACACCGCCGCTCGCGCGCGGCTCGCCTTTCTGCCAGAGCGCTTCATGCCCCCGCACTACCTCACCGGCCGCGATTTCCTGCGCTGCATGCTCGAGCTCTACCGCGCGCCCTACGACGGCGAGCGCGTGGCGCGCGCCTTCGCCGCGCTCGACCTGGAGCCCGCCGCGCTCGAACGCCCCGCGCGCGCCTATTCCAAGGGCATGACGCAGAAGCTGGGGCTCGCCGCGTGCCTGCTCTCGGGCAAGGAGCTCTACGTGCTCGACGAGCCGACCGGGGGGCTCGATCCCAAGGCGCGGGCGCTGTTCAAGCGCGAATTGCGCGGGCTGCGGGAGTCGGGCGCCACGGTGTTCCTCACCTCGCACCTGCTGCCCGATGTCGCCGAGCTGTGCGACCGCATGGCGGTGCTGCACGCGGGACGGCTGCGCTTCGCCGGCAGCCCGGAGGAGCTCCTGAGCGCGGCGGGAACCCGCGACCTCGAGCAGGCCTTCCTCGAGTGCATCGCCGCCCCCGCGGGCTGACGCCCCGCTCGGGCGGCGGCGAGGATACAATTGGCAACGAGCGGCGCGGAGACCGGCTCGAGAGACCGGGTATCCGCGGCGGGCGCGCGCGGGAGGCGACGTGGGGCAGGCGAAGCAAGCCGAACAGACCAGGCCCGACCTGCTGATCGTGGACGACGATCCGCTGATCACGGACACGCTCGACTTCGTCCTGTCCCCGGAGTTCTCGGTGTACGTCGCCGACTCGCGCCCGCGGGTAAAAAGCCTGCTCGCGCAGCTCGCTCGCCCTCCGCAGCTCGCCCTCGTGGACCTCGGCCTTCCGCCCACTCCGCACCGTCCCGACGAGGGCTTCCGCCTGATCGGCGAGTTGATCGCGCACTCCCCCGGCATCAAGATCTTGGTGCTCTCGGGCCAGAACGAGGAGGCGAACGCGCGGCACGCGCGCACGCTGGGCGCCGTGGACTTCGTCGCGAAGCCGTGCGACCCGCAAACACTGAGCGCGCTGCTGCGGCGCGCACTCGAAGTGCGCGCAGCCGAGCTCGCTGCGGCGGCCGAGGTCGGGATCGTCGGCGCCAGTCCCGCGATCGAGAAGCTGCGCCGGCAGGTCGCGCAGTTCGCCGATGCGCCCTTTCCGGTGCTGATCGAGGGCGAATCCGGCAGCGGCAAGGAGCTCGTCGCGCGCGCGCTGCACCTGATGAGCCACCGCAGGGCACGCCCGTTCCTCGCGCTCAACTGCGCGGCGATCTCCCCGACCCTGGTGGAGCCCACTCTGTTCGGCTATGCCAAGGGCGCGTTCACCGGCGCCGTCGCAGCGCGCGCCGGCTACTTCGAGGACGCGTGCGACTCCACGCTGTTCCTCGACGAGATCGGGGAGCTGCCGCTGGAGCTCCAGGCGAAACTGCTGCGCGTGCTCGAGAACGGCGAATACCAGCGCGTGGGCGAGACCCAGAGCCGGACCTCGAACGCGCGCGTGATCGCCGCCACCAACCGCGATCTGCGGCAGGAGGTGCGCGCTGGCCGCTTCCGCGCCGACCTCTACTACCGGCTCTCGGTTTTCACCGTGGACGTTCCGCCGCTGCGCGAGCTGGGAGAGGACAAGCGCC
Organism: Burkholderiales bacterium; assembly: GCA_035574195.1. Classification (GTDB taxonomy): domain Bacteria; phylum Pseudomonadota; class Gammaproteobacteria; order Burkholderiales; family SG8-41; genus SG8-41. The sequence goes on from DATLZE010000095.1 coordinate 8,528, forward strand.
TGCTGCTCGATCACTACCGCGGCTTCTACGCGCAGCAGGCCCGGTCCGATCCCTTCGAGCTCGACGCCGAGGCGGCCCGGATATGGCTCGAGTACGGTTTTCCCGGCAACGTGCGGGAGCTGCGGAACATCGTGATCCGCCTCACCACCAAGTACGGCGGCCAGAGGGTCGGTGCCGAGCAGTTGCGCGCCGAGCTCGATCTCGAGAGCGTGGACCCGGAACTGCCGGCTCTGGCGGCGAGCCAGGACTTCCGGGCGGTGCTGGAGGCAGCGAAGCGCCACCTGCAATTGCAGAAAGGCTTCAACCTCGACGCGACGCTCGCCCAGTGGGAGCGCGGCTATGTGGAGGCGGCGCTCGCGATCACGCAGGGCAATCTCACCCAGGCGGCGAAGCTGCTCGGCATCCACCGCACCACGCTCTACAGCCGGATGCAGAATTACGCGGCCGCCGCCCCGGGCGAGGCCGCGAAGGCGAGCCGGCCGGCGCCGAAGTGAGAGCGGGGCGCGGGCCCGAGCCATGCATGCCTGAGCCATGTACTACGGCCATTTCGGACTGAGCCGGGCGCCGTTCAGGATCACGCCCGACACCGAGTTCTTCTTCAGCGGGGCGAACCGCGGGCCGATCCTGGAGGCGCTGGTCTACGCCATCACCCACGGCGAGGGCATCGTCAAGGTGACGGGCGAGGTGGGCAGCGGCAAGACCATGCTCTGCCACATGCTGCAGACGCGGCTGCCCCCCAACATCGAGACGGTCTACATCGCCAACCCCAGCGTGCCGCCCGAGGAGATCCTGCACGCGATCGCCTTCGAGCTGCAGTTGGGCGTCGCGCGCGACGCCTCGCGCCTGGAGGTGATGCAGGCGCTGCACGATTTCCTGCTCGCGCACCACGCCGAGGGCCGGCGCGTGGTGGTGTTCGTCGAGGAATCGCAGAGCATGCCGCTCGCCACCCTCGAGGAAATCCGGCTGCTCTCCAACCTCGAGACCCGCGACGGCAAGCTGCTGCAGATCGTGCTGTTCGGACAGCCCGAGCTCGACGATCACCTGCGCGATCCCCGCATCCGCCCGCTGCGCGAGCGCATCACCCACAGCTTTCGCCTCGAGCCGCTCGCCCCGGAGGAGATCCGCGAATACCTGATGTTCCGCATGCGCGCCGCGGGCTATCGCGGCCCGGACCTGTTCACCGCCTCCGTGGTCAAGCGCATCGCGCGCGCCTCCCGCGGGCTCACGCGCCGCGTCAATCTCCTCGCCGACAAGGCGCTGCTCGCCGCCTTCTCGGAGAACACCCACACCGTGCGGGCGAAGCACGTGCAGGCCGCGGTGCGCGACAGCGAGTTCAGCCAGGAGACCCCGCGCCGCATCGAGCCGCGCCTGCTGTGGGGGAGCGCCGCGCTGCTCGCGGCGGGCGTTGTGCTCGGGATCGCGGCCTACGCCCTGCTGCAGCAGGCGCAGCCCGACGCCGCAGCGCGCGCGCCGGAGCCCCCCCG
>DATLZE010000096.1:0-17176 GCA_035574195.1 Burkholderiales bacterium
CCCGCGCCCGCGGCAGCCGCCCCGGCGCCTGCCCGCGGCTACTGATCCGGATGCGCACCGCAGCCCCCCGCGCGCTGCCCGCTGCCCGCGCCCGCGAGCACGGGCAAGTCGTCATTCTGGCGCTGCTCGTGGTGCTGTTGCTCGCGGGAGCGCTCGCCTCCAGCCTGGTCGGCGGCGCGCGCACCGAGATCGCCGGCGACCACAAGACGGCGGAGGCGCTGGCGCGCGCGCGGGAGGCGTTGATCGGATACGCGGCCCTGCAAAACAAGCCCGGGCTGCTGCCGTGTCCAGACACCGACAACGACGGCTCGGCGGACGCCCCCTGCGGGGCGCTCGGCGCGACCGCGATCGGGAGACTGCCCTGGAGGACGCTGGGGCTGCCCGATCTTCGCGACGGGGCGGGGGAGTGCCTGTGGTACGCGGTATCGGGAAACTTCAAGAACAGCGGCATATCGGCGCCGGCCACGGTCAACTCCGATTCGCCCGCGACGCTCGTCATCACCGACGGCGGGGGCACCGCTCTGCCCTCGCCCCTCAGCCCGGCGGTGGCGATCGTGTTCGCGCCCGGGAAAGCGCTCGCCGGGCAGGACCGGACTGGGACCGGCGCGACGGCGTGCGGCGGCAACAACAACCCTGCGAACTACCTCGAAGCGGGGAACCAGCTCGCCGCAACGACCTACGTCGCCGGCACTCCTTCAGACACCTACAACGACCGGCTGCTGCCCGTCACCCACGACGCGCTGTTCGCGGTGGTCGAGCTGCGTGTCGCCAAGACCGTGCTCGGCGCCCTCGAGAGCTACTTCTCGGCGAACGGCTACTATCCTGCGCCCGCGGTGCCGTCCGATGCGAGCTGTCTCGGCAGCGCAACGCTGCTGCCGACGGCCTGTCCCAGCGACCCGCTGCCGCCGGCCGGAGCCACCCATCCCACCGGGCGCATTCCCAATCTTCCGCTGCTCGCGCCCTACGCGGGCGGCTCCGACATCCTGCGGGGAGACGTCCCCTGCCCCAGCGCGACCTACTGGTTCCAGTGCAACGGCTGGCGCGAGCTCACCTGGATGGCGGTGTCCTACGCCTGCACCCAGCCGCTCTCCTGTGCGACCGGAGATCTGACCGTCTGGTGGCGCCCGCACGGGATCGCGATCCCCAATCGGAGAATCGTGGTCTTCGTCGCGGGCCGGGCGCTCGCCGGCGATGCCCGCTCGACCCTCGCTGACAAGACGACCGCCTCGAACTACGTCGAGCCGGCGAATACCGCAGGCCCCAACTACGACAAAGGCGCGGTCACCGACACCTTCAATGACAAGGTTCTGCACAACTAGGCGCCGTGCCGGCGGCTTCTCGCTGATCGAGGTGGCGATCGCGGTGTTCGTGATCGTGATCCTGCTCGGCAGCATCTTCGTGCCCCTCACCACGCAAGTCGAGCAGCGGCAGGTGAGCGATACCGAGAAGACCCTCAACGAAGTCCGGGACGCGCTCACCGGCTTCGCCGTGCTGAACGGCTATCTCCCCTGCCCCGACACCGGCACCAACGGCCTCGAGAACGTGAACGCGGCGAGCGGGCAGTGCGCCACGATCAGCGGCGGCGTCGCCTGCGGCCGCCTGCCCCATGCGACCCTGGGGCTCGCGCGCTCGGACGTGTGGGGCAACCGCTACACCTATTGCGTGAACGAGCGCTTCGCCCGGCGCGCGCCCGCAGCGCCCTTCGATCTGGGAAGCGGGGGAACGGACATCCGGATCTGCACCAATCAGTCGTGCACGACGACGCTCAGCACCACGGCCGTTCTCGCCGTCCTCTCCCACGGCAGGAACGGCTATGGCGCGACCAACCTCAACACCGGCGCCCAGAACCCGGCCTCCCCGAGCGCCGACGAGCAGGAAAACTACGACAGCGACCGCGACCTCGTCAGCCGGGTGCACACGGCGGCGGGCGCGGGCGCTGGCGAGTTCGACGACATCGTGGTCTGGCTGCCGCGCTACACGCTCTTCAACCGCATGGTCGCCGCGGGCAAGCTTCCGTAGCCCCTTTTCGGGTTCCGGGCCCGGCGTTCCAGGCCCCCGGGCTCCGGGCTCAAAATCCGAAACGCCGGACCTCGAATCGCGAACGCGAAGCGGCGTGGCGTCAGCCCGTGCCGGCCTCGCGCCGCAGCTCGAAGCAAACCCTCCCCGGCTCGTTCGCCGCGAGCGCGAGCCGGTAGCCGAGCTGCGCGGCCTGTCTCGCGCACTGGTAGAGCCCGACGCCGAGCCCGCTGCGGGAGGGCACCGGCGCTTCGAACAGCTGCCCGGCCACGCGCTGCGGGATCGCACCCCCGCTGTCGCACACCGTCAACGCGCCGCCGTCCGCCGCCGAGAACGCGACTCGCACCTTCAGCGCGCCTTCGCTCGCCTTGTTGAGCGCGTTCTCGATCAGGTTGTCTGCTACGGTGTCGAAGAGCTCCGCGGGAATCCTCAGTTCCTCCGCCGGCCCGTCGAGCCGGAACTCGATCGCGCGGCCGCCGTGGCGCTGGAGGAGCCCCTGCCACCAGATCGCCGCCCTGGCGAGCGTCGCATCGGCCGCCTGCGGCGCGCGCAGCTTGTCGAGCGCCGCGTTGAGCCGCTGGGTGAGCTGGGGGAGCTGCCGCTGCATGAGCAGCTGCAGCGCCGGGGCCTGCTCCGGGCTGCTCGATTCGGCCGCCGCGCACAGCGATCTGAGCGACTGCAGCAGGTTCTTGACATCGTGCGTGAGCCGCGCCCCGGTCTCGTAGATCGCCTGGACATAGGCGCCCTGGCGCTGGGCCTGCTCGCGGCGCTTCGCGTCGTGGAAATGGCCGACCATCTGGGTGAGGAGTTTCATGTGCAGGAGCAGCGCCGGGCTCGGCATCCAGCGGGTGTAGATCCGCAGCTCGAGATCTCGGAACGAGAACCCTGCCGAGTGAAGCGAGCGCGCGCCCGCCTCGCCCTCGCCCAGGCGCGACCGCCATACCACCCCGGTCACCCACGGCAGCTCCAGCATGTGCCGGAGCGCCGCCGCAAGAAAGCGCTGCGGCTCGCTTTCCTCCTCGGCGAGCTCGGCCAACCGCTGGACCCAGCGCTCGAACGGCAGTCCCAGGCTCATCAGGTAGCGCGAGAACAGATGGCCCAGGCCGAGGAAGCCGCCGTGCGGGTCCCACAGCCAGGACAGCGCCATCAGCAGCAGCGCGATCGCGAACAGCGTCTGGGCGAGCGCCAGCGGATAGTTGCCGTGGCCCATCTGTTTGACGACGAAGCTGCCGAGCACCAGCGCCACGACCAGCAAAAACAGCAGCATGCTGTAGAAGAGATCCACCGCGAGCGGCGCGGAGGCGCGTTCGGGCTCCACCCGGATGAGCAGGATGGCGAGCGGCAGCAGCGGGAGTCCGAGCTGGGTCAGCAGCACGAGCGCGGCCTCGAAAGCCTGCCCTGCGAACAGATGCGGCACCACCCAGATGAGCAGCATCGAGAGCAGGTAGAGCGCGGCGAGAAGCGCGGCGAAGCGCTGCCGGCGCCCGCTCACGCCGGGGACCGAGCCCCCGATCAGCCCGAACAGCACCGCGACCCACGCCGCCGTCAGCCACCAGTTGTTCCACGCCGCGAACAGAAAACCGACGATCACCAACAGGAAGGCGTAGCGCGGCTCGATGTCGCGGCTGCCGCGCCACAGCGGCTGCCAGATCAGGAACAGCCCGAAGTGGGCGAGCAGGAAAGCGCGCGACCACCACTCTTCGATACCCCAGGCGACCGCGGCGTGCAGCGCGAGCAGCATCAGCCCGAGCGACCACTGCGGATGGGCGGCGGCGAGCCGGCGGGACAAGGCGGCGGTGCTCATCGCGTCCATGTTCGAGAGGCGGTTCGCTCGGGCCGGTTTCGCTATACTGTGGCGGGAATATTCTGGCATGGATTCCAGAATCGCGACCATCGCCCGCTACACGCTGCTCGAGGCGGCCCGCACGCGGCTGCCGGCGCTGGTGCTCGTCACCTTCGCGCTGCTGCTCGCCGCGAGTTTTTTCATCGAGTCCATCTCCATCACCGAGGGCGCGCGGTTCCAGGCCGGGTTCTACGCCGCGACCGTGCGGCTGGCGGCGGTATTCATCGCCGCGCTCTACGTGATCGCGACCGTGGCGCGCGAGTTCAACGACAAGGTGCTCGAGGTGCTGCTCGCGCTCGATTTGCCGCGCTCTCACTACGTGCTCGGCAAGCTCGCTGGATTCCTCGCGATCGCGCTCACCATCGCCGCGGCCGCGGCGGCTCCGCTCGCCTGGCTCGCTGCCCCGGGGGCGGCGCTCGCCTGGGCAGCCTCGCTCGCGCTCGAACTCGCGATCGTGGCCGCGCTCGCCCTGTTCTGCGTCATCACCTTCAGCCAGCTCACCCCGGCCGCGAGCTTCGTGCTGGCATTCTACGTTCTCGCGCGCTCGCTCACCGCGATCCGCCTGATGAGCGAGAATCCCATCACCGGCGCGGACACGCTCTCGCATCAGGCGGCGCGCGTCGTGATCGAGGCGCTCGCGCTGCTGCTGCCCGCGCTCGACTCCTGGACCCGGACCGCCTGGCTCGTCAACGAGACGCCCTACTGGCCTGCGCTCGCCCCCCTCGCCTGGCAGAGCGCGCTCTACGTGGCGCTGCTCGCCGCAGCGGCGCTGTTCGACTTTCACCGGAAGAATTTCTGAAGCTTCCCGGAAATTCTCGGATGCGCTTCCGAGCCAAACGAGAGCCGCAGCGGGCAATCGCCACGGTCCCGCGCTGGGTGCTCGCGCTGCTCGCGGGGGCGCTCCTTGCGCAGGTCGCCTCGCAGGCGCTGCAGCCGAAGCCGAGCGCTCGCGCCGAGGCGCTCGGCGCGCCCGCCCCCCCGCAGCTGCTGCGCGCCGCCGCGCTCGGCGAGCCGATCGCGGCCGCACAACTGCTCACGCTCTATCTGCAGGCGTTCGACAATCAGCCCGGGGTGAGCATCCCCTTCATCCAGCTCGACTACGCGCGCGTGATCGCGTGGCTCGAGGCGATCCTCGCGCTCGATCCCGTGGGCCAGTATCCGCTACTGATGGCCTCGCAGCTCTACGGCCAGGTGCCCGATGCGGCCCGGCAGCGCGCGATGTGCGAATTCGTCCGCGCCGAGTTCGAGCGCGATCCCGACCGGCGCTGGCGCTGGCTCGCGCACTGCGCCATCATGGCGAAGCATCGCCTGGGCGACGCGCAGCTCGCGCTCGGTTACGCCGAGGCGATCCGGCGGCTTGCCCGGCGCGCTCCCGGCTGGGCGCGCCAGATGATCGTCTTCATCCTCGAGGACCTGGGAGAGATCGAGGCGGCCACCGTGCTGCTGGGAGGGCTGCTCGCCTCGGGCGAAGTGACCGATGCGAAGGAAATCCATTTCCTCACCCAGCGCTTGGAACAGCTCAAGGCCGCCGGAAAATCGTCAGCGCCGCCGAAAAGCCGGCGGCCCGAACCGTGACCTTTTCGGCATTTTATTGTTTTTAAAGAAGATTCAACCTGCCCGCCGTTCTAGTGCGGAGGCGGCCGCGCGGCCAAAAAATGAAATCCCGACAACCAGTTGCGAGCAGAAAATGAAAAAATGTGATATTTCTCACAGCCAGGGGGCGAAGCCTGCCCGGGGCCTTCGGGCGGCTCGGTCCTCTGGCATGAAACTTGCGCGATAAATACTGAACGGCTCCCTAAATGCTTTCGGAGGAACATTCCATGCGCCAACAGGACGGTTTCACCCTGATCGAGATCGCCATCGTGCTGGTGATCATCGGGCTGTTGCTCGGCGGCATCCTGAAAGGCCAGGAGCTGATCACGAGCGCCCGCGTGCGCAACCTCATCTCGCAGCAGGACGGCGTCAAGGCGGCCTACTTCGGGTTCCTCGACCGCTATCGCGCGCTGCCCGGCGACTACAACCAGGCCTCGACCAACATCACCGGGGTGGCCGCCGGCGCGAACGGCAACAACAACGGGCAGATCACGGCGAACGGGGTCGCCGGGGCCACGATTGACGAGCACATCGCGGCGTGGGACCACCTGTCGAAGGCGGGATTCATCAACGGCAGTTATACCTACGCCGCTGCGCCGGAAACCACCGCCTCCGCGCCGACCAACCCCTACGCTCGTTTCTTGCGCCTGATCTACGACAACGTCTACGGCGCGGGCGGCGGCGCTGCGCGCCACAACTTGAAGACCGGCAACCAGATTCCCTCGGACATTCTCGCCGAGGTGGACCGCAAGATCGACGACGGTGTCGCCACCGGCGGCGCGTTCCAGTTCTCCACCTACGACGGCGGCGGAACGGGCGGCACGGCGCCGACCGGCTCCGGCAGCTGCTACGCGGCGGCCGCGCCGAACAACTGGGTTTCGGCCAACCCGGTCACCAACTGCGGCGGCGCGAGCCTGTTCTGAGATCCGGTCCCGAGCCTCGGATCGGCCAGTCGAAACGCCCGCCCGGTGCGGGCGTTTTCATTTCAGGACAGCCCACCGCCTCGCCGCCTCGGGAGGCGAGACCCGCGATCTGCCACCGGCGTCAGCCCTGCATCAGTTTCATCTCGGCGGCGGCGAGGTTCTCCGGGACTCCCAGCAGCACCACCACGTCTCCCTCCTCCACGCGCGTGTCGGCGGCGGGCGTCACCGTCCGGACGTTGCGCCGCCGCACCGCTGTGACCTCGACTGCGAGCGCCGCAAGGTCGAGCTCGCCGAGCGTGCGCCCGACCGCCGCCGCGCCCGGAGTGATCGTCACCGAGTGCAGCCGCGGCTGCAGCTCGTCCGCCGCCTCGGCCTCGTCGGTCACGCCGCGATAGAAGCCGCGGAACAAGCTGTAGCGGCTCGCGCGGGTCTCGCGAATGCGCCGCAGCACGCGGTTGAGCGGCACGCCGAGCAGCATCAGCGTCGTGGAGGCGAGCATCAGGCTGCCTTCCAGGATCTCCGCGACCACTTCCGCGGCCCCGGCGTTCTTCAGGCGGTCAATGTCGGCGTCGTCGAGCGTGCGCACCACCACCGGCAGCCCGGGCCTCAATTCCCGCACGTGGGCGAGGATCTTGAGGGCCGAGGCGGTGTCGGCGTAGGTGACGGCGAGCGCGCGCGCGCGCAGCAGCCCCGCGGCGACCAGCACCTCGCGCCGGGCGGCGTCGCCGAACACCACGCTCTCGCCCGCGGCCGCCGCCTCGCGCACGCGCTGCGGGTCCACGTCGAGCGCGATGAAGGAGATGCCCTCGCGCTCGAGCAGCCGCGCGAGGTTCTGCCCGCTGCGCCCGTAGCCGCAGATCACCACGTGCTGCTCCGCGCCCATGGAGCGCGCCGCGATGTCGGTCACCTGCATCGCGCGGTGCATCCAGTCGGAGCGGTTCCACCTGCGCGCGAGCGCCTCGCTGCGCTCGACGAGGAGGGGGGAGGCGAGCATCGAGAGCAGCATCGCGGCGAGCACCGGCTGCAAGATGCGCCCGTCGAGGAGCGCGAGCGCGTCTGCCTGGGCGAGCAGCACGAAACCGAACTCGCCGCACGCCGCGAGCGCGAGCCCCGTACGCAGCGCCACCGCGGAAGCCGCGCCGAAGGCGAGCGCGAGCGCGAAGATCAGCAGCGCCTTCGCCGCGAGCAACGCGCCGAGCAGCAGCCCGACCCGCAGCGCCTGCTCGTACACTACCCGCGGGTCGAGCAGCATGCCGACGGTGACGAAGAACAGACCCAGCAGCACGTCGCGAAACGGCCGGATGTCCACCTCGACCTGATAGCGATACTCGGTTTCCGAGATCAACACGCCGGCGATGAAAGCGCCGAGCGCGGCCGAGAGCCCCGCGGTCTCGGCCGCGTAGGCGAGCCCGAGGGTGATCAGCAGCACGTTGAGCACGAAGAGCTCGGCGGACTTCTGCCGCGCCACCAGGTGGAACCAGCCCCGCATCAGGCGCTGGCCGACGAGGAGCACGAGAGCGAGCACCGCCGCCGCCTTGACGAACGCGAGCCCGAGCCGGATCGGAATGTCGGCGGGCTCGCTTGCGAGCGCCGGGGCGACGATCAACAACGGCACCACCGCGAGGTCCTGGGCGAGCAGGATGCCGATGATGTAGCGCCCGTGCGGCGAGTGGAGCTCGAGGCGCTCGGCGAGCATCTTGGCGAGCATCGCGGTGGAGGACATCGCCAGCGCGCCGCCCAGCACCAGCCCTTCCCGCCATCCGGCTCCGAGAGCTGTTGCGGCCGCCCACACGAGGACCAAGGTCGCCAGCACCTGCGCCACGCCCAGGCCGAACACGATGCGGCGCATGGTGAGGAGCTTCGGCAGGCTGAATTCCAGCCCGATGCTGAACATCAGGAACATCACGCCGATCTCGGCGAGCTGGCGCGCTTCCCGCGTTTCGGGAATCCACGCGAGCGCGTTCGGTCCGATCGCAGTGCCGACGACGAGGTAGCCGAGCAGCGGCGAGAGCCTCAGCGGGCGGAACACCGCCACCACCAGCACGGCGGTGGCGAGCAGAATCAGTATCGAGGCGAGCGGCGAGCCCATCGTGAGCGGCGGCGCATCGCGGCGGGCGAGCCGGCTGATCCGCCGAGCGCAATCGGCACCGAGCACCCGCCGCCTCGAGGAATGATGCCCGATCAGGCGCGGATTGCAAGCGCGGAGGCTCGGAGAAGGCGGGGGCTCTGATATACTTTTCGCGATGAAAACGGCATCCGGCTCGCCTGCAGCCGCTTCGGAACGCAGCCGGGCACTCGCCATGGCGCGCGAAGTGCTGGAGATCGAGGCGAGGGCGATCCTCGATCTCGTGGCCAAGCTCGACCACCAGTTCGAGCGCGCGGTGGAGGTCGTCCTCGCTTGCCGCGGGCGCGTGGTGGTGAGCGGCATCGGCAAGTCGGGCCACATCGCCCGCAAGATCGCCTCCACGCTGGCGAGCACCGGCACGCCGGCGTTCTTCGTGCACCCCGCCGAGGCGAGCCACGGCGACCTCGGGATGGTGACGCGCGAGGACGTGTTCATCGCGCTGTCGAACTCCGGGGAGAGCGAGGAGCTGCTCGCGATCATCCCGCTCGTCAAGCGCCAGGGCGCGAAGCTGATCGCGCTGACCGGCAATCCGCGCTCGACTCTCGCCACCGAGGCCGACGTGCACCTCTACGCCGGCGCCGAGAAGGAGGCCTGCCCGCTCAACCTCGCGCCCACCGCGAGCACCACGGCGGCGCTCGCGCTGGGCGACGCGCTGGCGCTCGCGCTGATGCAGGCGCGGGGCTTCACGCGCGACGAATTCGCCGCCTCGCATCCCGGTGGCGCACTCGGCAGGAAGCTGCTCACGCACGTGCGCGACGTGATGCGCACCGGGGACAACGCCCCCCGCATCGCGCACACCGCGACCGTGATGCAGGCGATACTGGAAATGACGCGCGGGCGCATGGGCATGACCGCAGTCCTCGACGGCGGCGAGCGGGTGATCGGCATCTACACCGACGGCGACCTGCGCCGCACCCTGGAGAAGGGCGTGGACCTGAAACAGGCCCGGATCACGGAAGTCATGACGCGCGAGCCGCGCCTGATCGGGCCCGACCGGCTCGCGGTCGAGGCGGTGGAGATCATGGAGCGCTTCAAGGTCAACCAGCTCCTGGTGGTGGACGCGGAACGCAAGCTCCTCGGCGCGCTCAACATGCACGACCTGTTCCGCGCCAAGGTGATTTGAGTCACGGGTTTCGAGTCGAGGCCGCCGGATCGGTTGGCGCGAAACACGAAACCGGCGACGGCCGAGGGCGATGCAAGAGATCTACGAAAGAGCCAGGCGCATCCGGATCGCGGCGTTCGACGTGGACGGGGTGCTCACCGACGGCACGCTCCGCCTCGCCGACGCGGGCGAGGAGATCAAGGCCTTCAACGCGCTCGACGGCCACGGGCTGAAGTTGCTGCGCGAGCGCGGGGTCGCGCTCGCCATCGTCTCCAGCCGCAGCTCGCGGGCCGTGGAGGCGCGTGCGCGCGGCCTCGGCATCGAGCTGCTCTACCAGGGCGTCTGCGACAAGCTCGCCGCCTTCGAGGAGCTGCTCGCCCGCGCTCGCGTCGCCGCGGAGCACTGCGCCTTCGCCGGCGACGACGTGCTCGATCTGCCGGTGCTCGAGCGCTGCGGGCTCGCGATCACGGTGCCGGACGCTCCTGCGGCGGTGCGCCGCCGCGCGCACTACGTCACCCGCGCCCGCGGCGGGCGCGGCGCGGTGCGGGAAGCGTGCGATCTCGTGCTCTATGCGCGCGGCACGCCTGCGTGGCGCACGGCCGGGCACTGCGGATGATGCGCGCGGGCGCCATGCCCCTGAACCGCCTGTTCCAGCGCCTCGCCGAGCAGGCGCCGCTCGCGCTGATCGCGGTCATCGCCGCGCTCACCTTCTGGCTCGAGCGGGCGGTGCAGGGCAGCGCGCGCGAGCCCTCCGGTGCAAGCCGCCACGACCCCGACTACATCGTGGAGAACCTGTCGGCGCTGCGCATGGGCGAAGAAGGAACGGCACTCTATAGCCTGTCCGCGGCGAGGATGCTGCACTACCCGGACGACGACTCGACGCTGCTCACCGCTCCCAAGTTCGTGAGCTATCGCTCGCAGCGGGCCCCGGTGACCGTGACCGCCCGGCAGGCGGTGGTGTCGAGCAACGGCGAGCACGTATATTTCCAGGACGACGTGCGCGTCGTGCGCGCTGCCTACGACGAGCACAGCGAGCTCGTCATGCGCACCTCCTTCCTGCACGTCATTCCCGACCAGCACCTCGCCCGCACCGACCGCCCGGTCACCATCACCGACGCAGCCACCACCGTGACCGCGGTTGGCTTAGAATTGAACAGTGAAACCCGCGTCATCAAGCTGCTCTCCAACGTGCGGGGCACCTATGATCCGAGCAAGGCGCCCAAGGGCCGGAACTGAGGCCGCGCGCGGTGGCGCGGCGCGCGCTGCGGCGGCGGTCCTGGCACTGGCGCTGCTCGCAGCCGGCCCGAGCGCGCGCGCGGAAAAAGCCGATCGCGACAAGCCGGTGAATCTCGAGGCCGATCGCGTCACCATAGACGACGCCAAGCAGATCGCCGTGTTCGAGGGCAACGTGACGCTCACCCAGGGCACGCTCCAGATCCGCGGCGATCGCATGGAAGTGCGCCAGGACAAGGAGGGGTTCAAGCACGGCATCACCTGGGGCCGGCCCGCCTATTTCCGGCAGAAGCGCGAGGGCTACGACGAGTACATCGAGGGCTGGGCCGAGCGCATCGAGTACGACGGCCGCGCCGAAACCATGCAGATGTTCAACCGCGCGCAGCTCAGGCGCGGCCAGGACGAAGTGCGCGGCAGCTACATCTCCTACGACGCGAAGACCGAGTTCTACCGGGTGCTCGGCGGCGCGTCCGCCGCCGATCCCAACAACCCCGAGGGCCGGGTGCGCGCGGTGATCCAGCCGAAGTCCAAGGACAAGCCGCCTGCCAGCCCGCCGCTCTCCCTCAAGCCCGCCGAGTCCGTCGCCGCCCCGCGCGCGCAGCCTCCCGCCACCCCGCCTAGCAAATCCTCCCCACCGTGAACGAGGCGAGCCGGATGCCGTTCGCGCCGCCGCAGGAGCCGGCGCTCGGGCGGGCGAGCGAGCTGCGCGCGGTGCGCATGAAGAAGCGCTACCGCTCGCGCATCGTGGTGAAGGACGTCTCGCTCGAGGTGCGCAGCGGCGAAGTGATCGGGCTGCTCGGGCCCAACGGCGCCGGCAAGACCACCTGCTTCTACATGATGGTGGGGCTCGTGCCGATGGACGGGGGCGAGCTCTTCCTCGACGGCACGCGGCTCACTCACATGCCGATGCACCGGCGCGCTCGCCTGGGGCTGTCCTATCTGCCGCAGGAGGCCTCGATCTTCCGGCGGCTCACGGTCGCGGAGAACGTGCGCGCAGTGCTCGAGCTCTACAACACCGACCCCGAGGTGATCAGCAACAAGCTCGACGCGCTGCTGCACGAGTTGCACGTCGGGCACCTGCACGCGAGCCCCGCGATCAGCCTTTCGGGCGGCGAGCGGCGCCGGGTCGAGATCGCGCGCGCGCTCGCCACCGAGCCGCGCTTCATCCTGCTCGACGAGCCGTTCGCCGGAGTGGACCCGATCGCGGTGCTCGACATCCAGAAAATCATCGGCTTTCTCAAGGCGCGAGGAATCGGCGTGCTGATCACCGACCACAACGTGAGGGAGACGCTCGGCATTTGCGACCGCGCCTACATCATCAACGACGGCACTGTGCTCGCCTGCGGCAAGCCCGACGAAATCGTTTATAATGAAAGCGTAAGAAAGGTCTACCTGGGAGAGCACTTCCGCCTCTAGCCGGCTGTGTGCCGGCCCGCTGCCATCCGGCGGCAGGATCCCGAGCGATCGCCAGCAACCACGGCATGAAGCAATCCCTCCAGCTCCGGCTGTCCCAGCATCTCACGCTCACTCCCCAGCTGCAGCAGTCCATCCGCCTGTTGCAGCTCTCGACCCTCGAGCTGAACCAGGAGCTCGAGCGCATCCTGCAGGAAAACCCCTTGCTCGAGCGCGACGACGGCATCCGCGAGGAGCCTTCCGTGCGGCCCGCGCCCGGCTCCTCGGTGGAGGCTGGCGCCCCCGAGGCCACCGCCGCCGACAGCGGCGGCGAGAATTTCAGCGTGCTCGACGAGGCGCCCGCCGCCGGCTTCCGCGAGGAGCCGGAGGAAGGCGAGTATCCGCAGCCGGCCGCGGACAAACCCACCCTGCGCGCGCACCTGACCGCGCAGCTCTCGCTGCTCAAGCTGCCGGAGCGCGACCGCCTGCTCGTCACGCTGCTCATCGATTCGCTCGACGACGACGGCTACCTCACACAGCCGCTGGAGGAGATCGCCGCGATTCCGCCCGCGGAACTCGGCGTCGAGTGCGAGGAGCTGAAGATCGCGCTCAAGCACCTGCAGAACCTCGAGCCGCCCGGCGTCGGGGCGCGCAGCCTCGGGGAATGCCTCGCGCTGCAGCTCGCGGCGCTACCCGAGGACACGCCGCACCGGGCGGCGGCGATCGAGATCGTCAGCCACCACCTCGAGGTGCTCGCGGCGCGCGACTTCGCCAAACTGAGGCGGTTGTTGCGCTGCGACGAGGAGACGCTGCGCGCGGCGCAAAAGCTCATCACCGGGCTCAATCCCCGTCCCGGACGCGATTTCTCCACCGAGGAGACGCGCTACGTGGTTCCCGACGTGCTCGTGCGCAAGCACAAGGGGCTGTGGACCGCCGCGCTCAACCCGGAGGCCGTGCCCAAGCTGCGGGTGAACCGGCTCTACGCCGATATCCTCTCCCGCAACCGCCACGCGTGCTCCCAGCAGCTCGCGAGCCAGCTGCAGGAGGCGAAATGGCTGATCAAGAACGTGCAGCAGCGCTTCGAGACCATCCTGCGCGTCGCGCAGGCGATCGTGGACCGCCAGAGCAATTTCTTCGAGCACGGCGAGATCGCGATGCGGCCGCTGGTGCTGCGCGAAATCGCGCAGGCGCTGGGACTGCACGAGTCCACCGTATCGCGCGTCACCACCCAGAAGTACATGCATACCCCGCGCGGCATCTTCGAGCTCAAGTACTTTTTCGGCAGCCGCGTCGCGACCGAGACCGGGGGCGCGGCCTCCAGCACCGCCATCCGCGCCCTCATCAAGCAGCTGGTGATGGCGGAGAACGCGCGCCAGCCCCTCTCCGACGGCCAGATCTCGGAAATCCTCGCGCAGCAGGGCATCATGGTCGCGCGCCGCACGGTGGCGAAGTACCGCGAGTCGCTCCAGATCCTGCCCGTGAACCTCAGGAAGAGCCTCTAGCAGAAGGAGACCGCATGAATCTGCACCTCACCGGCCACCATCTCGAGATCACCCCCGCCATACGCCGGTACGTCTCGAGCAAGCTCCAGCGCATCACGCATCACTTCGACCACGTGATCGACGTCAACGTCATCCTCTCCGTGGAGAAGTTGCAGCGCAAGATCGAGGCGAGCGTGCACGTGCGCGGCAAGGACATCTTCTGCCAGAACGCCGACGCCGACATGTATGCCGCGATCGACGGCCTGATCGACAAGCTCGACCGCGCCGTCATCAAGCACAAGGAAAAATCCCTCGCGCACCGCCACGACGGCGCGCCGCGCGGCCAGCTGCAGGCAAAATGACGCCGCTGCGCGGCGTGCGGCGCGGCGAACCCACCCACGCGGAAACCACGCATGAATCTGATCGCAAAGCTCCTGCCGCTGTCCAACGTCATCATCGACCTCGAAGCGAGCAGCAAGAAGCGCGTGTTCGAGCAGGTCGGGCTGCTGTTCGAGAACAACCATCAGATCGCGCGCAGCCTGGTGTTCGACAGCCTGTTCGCGCGCGAGAAGCTCGGCTCCACCGGCCTGGGGCAGGGCATCGCCATCCCGCACGGCCGGATCAAGGGCCTGAAGGAGGCGGTGGGGGCGATGGTGCGGATGAAAGGGGCGATCCCGTTCGACGCGCCCGACGGCCAGCCGGTCAGCCTGATCTTCGTGCTGCTCGTGCCGGAGCGCGCGACCGACGCGCACCTGCAGATCCTGTCGGAGCTCGCGCAGATGTTCGGCGACAAGGCGTTCCGCGAGCGGCTGCTCGCGGGCCAAAGCGCGGAGGAGCTGCACAAGCTCATCACCGACTGGCAGCCCCATGCCGCGAGTGAGCATAACAAGGTTGTTTGAGGACAACCGGGACAAGCTGCGGCTGCAGTGGGTCGCCGGCCGCGCCGGCGGCGCGAGGGAGCTCGACAGCGAGCTCACTCGAGATTCCACCAAGGGCCTGATCGGCCACCTGAACTTCATCCACCCCAACCTCATCCAGGTGCTCGGCCCCCCCGAGGCCGCCTATCTCGAGAGCCTGGACGCGCCGAGCCGCCGCTCGGCACTGTCCGGCGCGGCGACCCGTGACCTCGCCTGTTTCGTCGTCGCCGGCCTCGAGCGCGCGCCGCAACCCCTGGTCGAGATCGCGGAGGCCACGGCGACGCCGCTCCTGCTCACGCCGCTGCCCAGCACGGAGCTGATGTGGATGCTGCGCCCGTATCTCGCGCGCGCGCTCGCCGAGTGCACCACCGTGCACGGGGTGTTCCTCGACGTGCTCGGCATGGGCGTGCTGATCACCGGCGACTCGGGCGTGGGCAAGAGCGAGCTCGCGCTGGAGCTGATCAGCCGCGGCGGCGGGCTCATCGCCGACGACGTGGTCGAGCTCTATCGCGTGGGGCCCGAGACCCTGGAGGGGCGCTGCCCGCCGCTGCTCAGGGATTTCCTCGAGGTGAGGGGTCTGGGCGTGCTTAACATCCGCACCATCTTCGGCGAGGCGGCGCTGCGCCCGCGCAAGAACCTGAAGCTGATCGTGCACCTCGAGAAACCCTCACCCTCCGAGCCGCAGCGCCTGGAGCGGCTGCCGCTCAACGCGGGCACGCAGAGCATCATGGGGGTGGACATCCGCAAGGTCACCATTCCGGTCGCGGCCGGACGCAACCTCGCGGTGCTGACCGAGGCCGCGGTGCGCAACTACGTGCTGCAGCTGCGCGGCGTGGACAGCACCCAGGAATTCATCGCCCGCCAGTCCGAGCAGATGCACAAGCGCGAATCGTGAACCGTCAATCGTGAATCGCGGAAACCGCGGTCCTTCGGCTCGATTCACGATTGACGATTTGCGGCCTCACATGCAGCTCGTTCTCATCACCGGCCTCTCGGGCTCGGGCAAGAGCGTGGCGCTGCACGTCCTCGAGGACAGCGGTTATTATTACGTGGACAACCTGCCCGCGAGCCTGCTCGGGCAGACGGTGGAGTTTCTCGCGCGGGCCGGCCACCCGCGCGCGGCGGTGAGCGTGGAACTGCGCCACCCCGAGGCGCTCGCGCTCTTCGTCGAGGCGCTCGGGCATTTTCGCGCCCGCGGCCACGACGTGCGCGTGCTCTACCTGGAAGCGAAGACCGACACCTTGATCAAGCGCTTCTCGGAGACGCGCCGGCGCCACCCGCTCTCCGACGGCAGGTTGACGCTCACCGAGTGCATCGAGCGCGAGCGGGAGCTGCTCGCCGGGCTCGCCGACCACGCCCACCGCGTGGACACGAGCGACCTCGGCCCCAACGCGCTGCGCGGCTGGGTCAAGGATTTCGTCGGGCTCGGGCGCACGGGCCTCACCCTGCTCTTCGAGTCCTTCGGCTTCAAGCACGGCGTGCCGCTGGACGCCGACTTCGTGTTCGACGTGCGCTGCCTGCCCAATCCCAACTACGATCCGCGGCTCAGGCCGCTCACCGGCCGCGACCCGCCGGTCGTCGAGTTCCTGCGCGCTGATGCGGCGAGCCGCAGGATGCTGGAGGACATCCGGCGCTTCGTCGCCGAGTGGCTGCCCGCTTTCGAGCGCGACAACCGCAGCTATCTCACGGTCGCGATCGGCTGCACCGGCGGCCGCCACCGTTCGGTCTACTTCGCCGAGGAGCTCGCCGCGCTCTTCCGCGGCGGCGTCGAGGTGCTGGTGCGGCACAGGGAAATCCCGGAACAGCACGAGGGCGGGAGCGCGTGAGGGGGGCGAGCGCCGCGGCAACGGGAGCAAGCGCGGCGCGTATCCGCTCCCGCGCCCTCGCGACTCCGCGAGCGGGGCCGACGCGATGGCAGAGTCCGTCAGTCAGATTCATATCTTTACCCTGAACACCGTCCTCTTCCCGGACGGGCTGCTGCCGCTCAAGGTGTTCGAGCAGCGCTACCTCGAGCTCGTCAAGACCTGCCTGCGCGAGGAGCGGCCCTTCGGCGTGTGCCTGATCCGGGAAGGGCGCGAGGTGGGGCAGGCGGCGGTTCCCGAGCCGGTGGGCTGCCTCGCCACCATCGTGCAATGGGACATGCCGCAGCTCGGGGTCTTTCACCTGCTGGTGCGCGGCGGGGCTCGTTTCCGCATCCGCGAGACGTGGGTCGCGCCCAACCAGCTGATCTCGGCCGCGGTGGAGCCGATCCCGCCCGATCCCCCGGTGCACGAGGTGGACGCCCTCTGCCGCGAGGTGCTCGCCGCGCTGATCGAGCGGCTCGAGCCGCAGCGCTTCCCGGCCCCGGCGCGGCTCGACGACCCCGCCTGGGTCGGATACCGGCTCGCCGAGCTGCTGCCGCTCGAGCTGGCAGTCAAGCAGCAGCTGCTCGAGATGCGGGACGCAGGGCAGCGGCTCGCGCGCCTGCGCGCGCTGCTCGCGCCGGCTCTCCGGCGCCCGGGCTAGCGCCGCCCTCACGATCCGCCGCTCGCGCGCTCCGCGGCCTGCGCCG
>DATLZE010000097.1:0-3974 GCA_035574195.1 Burkholderiales bacterium
ACGGCGCTGGCGGCCGGGCGACCGCCGCTCGAAACGCGGGCGTGTGCGGCGGGGTGAATTTCATCGAGGAGCCATGCCCGGCCCGCAGTCCGGCGGAGTTTTCGGGAACGAGGCGCCTTGCACCGGCTGTTCGCGCGATTGCCCGAGCCCTGGTCGGTCGCGAAGTTTCCGGCCTTTGAGAGGAGCCCATGGCCTGCGACCGCACGAGAGCATTCGCAGTATCAGGAGCTTGCGCCGCCGCGGGCGCGCTGCTCGCTGCCGCCGGCTTCCTGTTCGGGCCCGAAAAAATCGGCGTGCGGCGCGGCCAGACGATCGCCTGGACCGATATGGACGGCTCACCGCACCTGATCACCGTGCAGGGGGAGGCGGCGCTGCGCACACCGATCCTGCCGGAGGGCAGAGCGCCTCGCTCCTCTTCGAGCGCGCGGGCAGCTACAGCTGTAGCTGCGGGCTGCACCCGGCGATGAAGGGGCAGATCGAGACCATCCCGTGACCGGTTACTTTTTCGCGGCCCGGTGGCCGCGGATCAGCCGGTGCAGGTGGCGCCCGAAATCGGCGTTGTCCTGGTAGCCGCGGAAGAGCGCCGCCCCCGGCCCGAGCGCGCCCACCAGCACCGGCTCGGTGGTGTGTCCCGAGGTTCCCCAGTAATAGCCTGTCTGGCGCGCGACCATGCGGCCGAGCAGGTTCTGCGTGACGTAGGTGAAGTTGCGCTCGCGCGGCCGCTGCGCGAGGATCGCCTCGCGCAGGTCCGCATCGAGCGTGAAGCCCGGAAAGTGTTGCGCGAGGAGCGCGTCGAGGGCCTCGCTCGAGGGTTTTTTCCCGAGCCGCACCGCGGCGGCGTTGAGCGAGATCGTGATGCGCGCGATCATCCGCAGGTGCTCCTCTCCGGTGTAGAAGAGGTTGCTGCCGGAGAGCGTGCCCGCGCCCTTCTGCGCGTAGGTCGGCGAGAACCCTCCTGTTTCGTGGTCGCCCGTGACGATCAGCAGCGTGCCGGGGTTGCGGCGCTGGAAATCGAGCGCGACCGCGACGGCTTCATCGAACGCCCACAGCTCGCGCATGAGCGCGCCGGCGTCGTTGGCGTGGCCGGCGGTGTCGATGTTCTCGTTTTCCACCAGCAGCACGAAGCCCTTCGGGTTCGACCGGGCGAGCGCCCGCAGCGCCGCCGCCGTCATCTCGGCGAGCGAGGGCTGCGCCGCCGGGTCGCGGTCGAGCTCGAAGGCGATGTCCTGCTCGGCGAAGAGGCCGAGGAGCCTCGCCCCTGTCGATCGTTTCAGCTCGGCGGTATTGCGGAGGACTTCGTAGCCCCGCGCGCGGAACGCGGCGATCGCGTCGCGGCCGTCCTTCCGCTTGCCGCCCGCCGCCCCTTCGGGCAGGAAATAATTGGCGCCGCCGCCCATCAGCACATCGGGCTCGAGCGCGAGGTACTGGTCGACCAGGGCCTGGTATTCGCGGCGCGAGCGGGCGTTGAGACTGAAGGCGGCGGGGGTGGCGTCGTAGACAGCCGCAGTCGTCACCAGCCCGATAGCCTTGCCCGCGGCCTTGGCGAGCCCCATCACCGTGGGCAGGGGTTTTCCCTCGGGCGTCGTGGAGATTGCCCCGAGCGCGGCCTTGACGCCGGTCGCCATCGCCGAGCCGGCGGCCGCCGAATCGGTCGCGTAGGCGTCGGCCGCGCTCGTCGTGAGCACGCCGAGCGTGCCTTCGCGGAACACGACCTCGGTGGTGACGAACGGCCGCCCGCGCAGCACCCGGCTCGAGTAGCGCCCGAAATCCCATTGCGTGGGCCCCGCGCCGTCGGCGAAGAGGATGATGATGTTGCGCGGAGCGCGCTCCGCGCCGGGGCGGGTATCGGCGGCGGCGGCGCCGAGGGCGAGCGCGAGCAGGGCGGCGGCCAGGGTGCGGAGCAGGGTGTTCATCGAGCCTTCTCCTGGAGCGGTGGCGGCAAGGGTCTTCGGCGCTAGAATAGCGCCTTTTTTTCGGAAATCCTGCGCGCCCCCGCACCCATGGCTGCTCTTGCCCATCCCGCGATCGTGACGGCGCTTCTGCTCGCCGTCTCCAATCTCTTCATGACCTTCGCCTGGTACGGCCACCTCAAGCACCTCAATGCCAAGCCGTGGTGGATCGCCGCCCTCGCCTCGTGGGGCATCGCCCTGTTCGAGTATCTCGTCCAGGTGCCCGCGAACCGCATCGGCTTCGCGAGCATGAACCTCGCGCAACTCAAGATCCTCCAGGAAGTGGTGACGCTGTCGGTCTTCGTGCCCTTCGCCGTGTTCTATATGGGCGAGCCCGTGAAGGCGAACTATCTCTACGCGGCCCTTTGTCTCGTGGGCGCGGTGTACTTCATCTTCCGGGGGTAGAATCCCGGGCGCGATGCACCTGCACATTCTCGGCATCTGCGGCACTTTCATGGGCGGGATCGCGGTGCTCGCGCGCGCCGCGGGGCACCGCGTGACCGGCTGCGACGCGAACGTCTATCCGCCCATGAGCGAGCAGCTCGCCGCCTGCGGCATCGAGCTGATCGAAGGCTGGAGCGCCGATCAGCTCGCGCTCGGACCCGATGTTTTCGTCGTCGGCAACGTGGTGACGCGGGGCAACCCCCTGATGGAGGAAATCCTCGCTCGAGGGCTGCCCTATGTTTCGGGCCCTCAATGGCTGCGGGAGCACGTGCTCGCCGGAAAATGGGTGATCGCGGTCGCCGGCACGCACGGCAAGACCACCACCGCCGCCATGCTCGCCTGGATCCTCGAGCAATCCGGGCTCGCGCCCGGGTTTCTCATCGGCGGGATCCCGAACAATTTCGGCGTCTCGGCCCGCTGCAATCCCCCCCGCCCCGGGGGCATCGAGCGGGGGTTTTTCGTGGTCGAGGCCGACGAGTACGACACCGCATTCTTCGACAAGCGCTCGAAGTTCCTGCACTATCCGGCGCGCACCGCGATTCTGAACAACTTGGAGTACGACCACGCCGACATCTTTCCCGATCTCGCCGCCATCGAGACCCAGTTCCACCACTTCGTGAGGACGCTGCCCGCGAACGGCCTGATCGTCGCGAACGGAACGGACGAGGCGCTCGCGCGCGTGCTCGCGCGCGGTTGCTGGACGCCGCTCGAGCGCTTCGGCGTGCACAGCGGCTGGAGCGCGGGCGCGCCGGATGCCGGGGGCGCGTTCGACGTGTTCTGGCGGGGCGAGCGCGTGGGCCGTGTCGCGTGGCGCGAGAGCGGGGCGCACAGCCGGATGAACGGGCTCGCCGCGATCGCGGCGGCGCGCCACTGCGGGGTCGCCCCGGAGCGGGCGATCGCCGCGCTCGGCGCCTTCGCCGGCGTGAAGCGGCGCCTGGAGGTGCGCGGGGTGGCGAACGGGGTCACCGTGTACGACGATTTCGCGCATCATCCGACGGCGGTCGCGGCGACGCTCGAGGGGCTGCGCGCGCGCGCGGGCGGAGCGCGGCTGCTCGCGGTGATCGAGCCGCGCTCCAACACCATGAAGGCGGGCGTGATGAAGGAGCGGCTCGCGGAGAGCCTCGCGGCGGCCGACCGCGTGTTTTGCTATAGTGCGGGGCTGAAGTGGGACGCCGCGACCACCTTTGCGCCGCTCGGTGCGAAGGCGCTCGTGACAGAGGACTTCGACCGGCTGCTCGGGGCGATAGCGGCAGAGGCGCGGCCCGGCGACCACGTGCTTGTCATGAGCAACGGCGGCTTCAACGGCATCCACGACAAGCTCCTCGCCAGGCTGGCCGGAGGCAAGCCGTGTGAGCGGTAGGGCGTGAGGGCGGCGCAGCCAGGCCAACCGTCGCAGCCGGGTGAGCCAGCCCCTCGCGATTTCCGACCGCCCGTTTTTCCATGAACGAAATCGTCGCCAGCGACACCCTGGGCGCGTTCTGCCGCGAGACCCACGTCGAGCGGGAGGGCGCGCCTGGCGGTCCTCTGGCGGGGCTCACGTTCGCGGTGAAGGACATCTACGATGTGGCGGGAGCGCGGACC
>DATLZE010000098.1:0-9326 GCA_035574195.1 Burkholderiales bacterium
CGCCGCCGAGGACTCGCTGATCACGCTCGAGTCGGACAAGGCGACGATGGAGGTGCCCTCGCCCGCCGCCGGCATCGTGCGCGAGCTCAAGGTCAAGGTCGGCGACAAGGTGTCGGAAGGCTCGCCGATCCTCACGCTCGAAGTGCGCGACACCACCGCCGCATCTGCGCCCCTCGCAAGGGAAGGAGCCGAGAGCGGGATTTCCGCCAAGGCACCGGGTTCGCCACCGGCCCCGCCGCCAACCCCCCCGCTTGCCCGGGAGGGGATCGAACCTCCTCCCGCTCCTCCCCTGCCAAGGGGGGGAGCCGACAGGGGGATTGGAAGCGATCTCCACGCCGAGGTGCTGGTGCTCGGTGCCGGCCCCGGCGGCTACACCGCCGCCTTTCGCGCCGCCGACCTCGGAAAAAAAGTGGTGCTGGTCGAGCGCTATCCCACGCTCGGCGGGGTGTGCCTGAACGTCGGCTGCATCCCCTCCAAGGCGCTGCTTCACATCGCGCGGGTGCTGACCGAAGCGCGGGAGCTCGCGCACGCGGGCATCGAGTTCGCAGAGCCGAAGGTGAGCCTGGAGCGGCTGCGCGCGTGGAAGGCCGCCGTGGTCGGGCGCCTCACCAAGGGGCTCGCCGGCCTCGCGCGCCAGCGCCGGATCGAGGTGGTGCACGGCAGGGGGCGCTTCGCCTCGCCCCATGGCTTGCGGGTCGAGTCCCCGCAAGGCGTGAAAACCATTTCATTCGATCACTGCATCGTCGCCGCCGGCTCGAGCATCGCCAGGATCCCGGGATTTCCCTATGGCGACAAGCGCATGCTCGACTCGACCAGCGCGCTGGAAGTCCCGGAAGTGCCCAAGCGGCTGCTCGTGATCGGCGGCGGCATCATCGGGCTCGAGATGGCGACCGTGTACGAGGCGCTCGGCTCGCGCATCACCGTGGTCGAGATGATGGACGGCCTGATTCCTGGAGCCGACCGCGACGTCGTGCGCCCGCTCGCCAGGCGCATCGAGAGCCGCTACGAGAAGATCCTGCTCAAGACCAAGGTGGCGAGAATCGAGCCGCGGCAGGAGGGGCTCGAGGTGACCTACGAGGGCGCGGGCGCGCCCGGGCCCGAGGTCTTCGACTGCGTGCTGCTCGCGGTCGGGCGCCGCCCGAACGGGCACGAGATCGGCGCCGAAGCCGCCGGAATCGCCGTCACCGAGCGCGGCTTCATCCCGGTGGACCGGCAGCTGCGCACCAACGTCGCGCACATCCACGCGATCGGCGACATCTGCGGCGAGCCCATGCTCGCGCACAAGGCGACCCACGAGGGCAAGATCGCGGCCGAGGCGATCGCCGGGCGCAAGGCCTATCTCGACGCGCGCGCCATTCCCGCGGTCGCCTACACGGACCCCGAGGTCGCGTGGATGGGGATGACCGAAGCCGAGGCGCAGGCGAAGGGTGTCGCCTATGAAAAAGCGGTGTTTCCGTGGGCGGCGAGCGGGCGCGCGCTCTCGATGGGCCGCGAGGAGGGAATGACCAAGCTCCTGTTCGACAAGAATACGCGGCGCCTGATCGGCGCCGCGATGACGGGCGTCAACGCCGGGGAACTCGTCTCGGAGGCGGTGCTCGCGCTCGAGATGGGGGCGGATGCCGCCGACATCGGTCTCACCATCCACCCGCACCCGACGCTCTCGGAGACCATCTTCTTCGCCGCCGAGATCGCGGAGGGCACGATCACCGACCTCTACCTGCCCAAGAAGGCCTGATCCGCGAAAGTCGCGGCTAGCGCCGCACGCCCGGCGCTTCGAGCGCGAGCCCGCTCCCGCGCCAGGCGATGTAGAGCTCGAGGTCGAGCAGCTCCGCAGCCCCGTAGGGCGGCATCGCGGCGCGCACGCCGTAGAAGCACGATCGGATCCGGCGCGCGAGCGAGCCGAGTCTCTGCCATTCCAGCCGGTAGGCCGGATAGGCGTTGCCGTGGCCCTGGGTGATGGTCTCGGGGCCGAGCTGTTTCCCCCAGTTGCGGTCGTGGCAGTGCGCGCAGGAGAGATTCATCTGTCCGATGCGGGTGTGGTACAGATCGCGCCCGCGCTCGAAGCGCCGGCGGCTCTGCGCATCGGGCGCGACCGCGAGCACGAGCCCCCGCGACTGGTACGCGAGATAGGCCGCGAGCGCCAGCAGCTCGTCCGACTCGTATTCGAAGGGTGGCGCACCCTGGTTGCGAGTGCGGCAGAGGTTGATGCGGCCCTCGAGATTGACGAGCCGCGCCGTCCCGGCGTCCACGCGCGGGTAACGCACGGCGACCCCCTTCATGCTCGCTGCCGCCTCCCCGTGACAGGAGGCGCACGACTTCGCCCGTTCGCCCGCGGCCTCGCTCCAGAGCTTCTCGCCCCTCACGACCCACAGCATGCCGGGGTTGGCGAAATCGTCGGCTTGCAGTTTTCGTATGTCCTCGCTCGCAAACTCGATTCCCGACTTCAACGGGATCGGGCGTGCCGGCTCGGCCGCAGCGGCCGCAAAAACCGAACAGCACAAAAGCAGGCAGCCGAGGTCCGCCCTCACATGGCTTACCCCGTCACCGAGATCGCGGCGCGCTCGGCGCCGCGATTGCCGGCGTCGTCCACCCACTCGAAGGTGATCTCTCCGCTCGCCTCGGCGAGGGCGTAGAACCGGAGGTAGGGATTGGCCGCGATGCCCGAGCCCATCTCCGCGCGGAAGATCTCCTCCCCGTTGTAGCGCGCGACCAGGGTATGGACGACGTTCTTCGGGATCGGCCTGCCCATGAGGTCGAAGCGAAATCCGGTTTCCATCGGATGCTGGATCGCGATCCGGATCTCGATCGCCTCGCCGCGGCGGGCCGCGCGCGGCAGTTGCACGCGGGCGAGCATGTCAGGTGGCGTCCAGGCAGGCGGATTCGGTGACTTCCACTTCCGCGGTCCCCGACCAGTACGTGCCGTCGGAGAGGCGGGCGATGGCGATCACGCGCTGGGTGCCGTTCAGCCGCACGCGCGTGGCGACCTCCGGCCGCCCGCATTTCGGACCCAGGTGGAACGTCGCCATGAGCGGGCGCGGATTGCGCTCCGAGAGCAGCGTGATGCTGAGCACGTGATCGTAGGCGGTCATGGGGCTGTCCACCACCACCCGCAGCGGAACCGAGTGGCCGTTGTCGGCGAGCCGCGGTATCTCGAGCCTGACGCGCCCCTCGCGCACGGGGGCGCCGCCGGTGATCTTGGCGATGAGCGGTGCGAGCGCCTCGGCCGCGGCCTCCGCCCCCCGCCCGGCAAGCCAGGGCAGCGCGGCGGCAGAGGCCACAATGGAAACGAAACGGCGGCGTGCAGGTCTCATCAGCGCAGAGTGAGCAGATAGGCCACGACGTCCTCGACCTGCTGCGCGGTAAGAATCGGTTTTCCGCGCCAGGGCGCCCCCACGCGCTCGAGCCCGGTCACGCGGTAGTAGGATGGCATGATGGTCTGCGGGTTGAGGCGCGTGGAATCCACGACGCGCAATCGCAATTGTCCCGCGCTGAGCCGCGCGCCCACCCCCCCGAGCGGCGGCCCGAGATTGCCCACGGGATGTCGGCCGGCATCAGGCACAGCGTGACACAACAGACAGTTCGCCTCGCGCCCGAACGCGATCTCGCGCCCGCGCCCCGCATCGCCCGCTGCGGCGAGCGGCGCGGGAATCGCATCGCCCTCGACGCGATAGGCGGCCAACTCGCCTGCGGGCTGCCCCGCGCAACCCGCCGCAAGGGCGCCGAGCACCGCCAACCAGCCCCGCAACCGCACCCGCCCGCCAGCGCCCGCTCCCCCGCCTACACGACGGTCAGTCCCACGTGCTTGAGCGGCAGCGTGCGCACTGGCTTGCCGGTGGCGGCGAAGATCGCGTTCAGGATCGAGGGCGCAACCACGCAGATCGTCGGCTCGCCCACCCCGCCCCAGAAATCGTAGGTCGGCGCGATCACCGTCTCGACCACGGGCATCTGGGCGAGCCGCGCAACGGGGTAGCGGTTGAAGTTGAGCTCCGCGATCCGTCCGCCCTCGACCGTGCACTCGCACAGCAGGTGGTCGAAACCGTAGGCGACCGAGCCCTCGACCTGCGCGGCGATCTGCTGCGGGTTGACCGCATGGCCGCAATCGGTGCCGAGCACTAGGCGGCGGACCTTGACCTCGCCCCGCGCGCTCACCGAGACCTCGGCCACGCCTGCGGTATAGCTCGCGTAGCCCATGAACTGCGCGATGCCGCGATAGACGCCCGGGGGCAGCGGCTTGCCCCAGCCGGCCTTCTCCGCCACCGCGTTGAGAATCCCGAGATGCTTCGGATGGTTCTTCATCAGCGCGCGCCGGAACTCGAGCGGGTCGCGCCCGGCCGCGCGCGCGAGCTCGTCCATGAAGCATTCCAGGTAGACGCCGTTCTGGTTGATGTTGACCCCACGCCACGGCCCGACCGGCACGTGGGTGTTGCGCATCGCATACTCGATCAGCAGATTCGGGATGGTGTATCCGAGCTGCGCGTCGCCCGGCTCCTTCCAGAAACCTTGCAATTGCCTGCGGTCCTTGCCGTCCTTGATGTTGTGGGGGGCGAGGTAGGCGTTGATGGACTGACCCGAGACGCGGATGTGCAGCCCGACGAGATTGCCCTTCTCGTCGAGCCCGCCGGCGAGCCGGCACTGCGAGATTGGCCGGTAGAAATCGTGCGCCTGGTCCTCCTCGCGGCTGTAGATGAGCTTGACCGGCACCCCGGGAAACTGCTTGGCCACCGCCACCGCCTTGCGCACGAAGTCCTGCGTGCCGCCGCGCCGGCCGAAGCCTCCGCCGAGCGTGTGGTTGTAGACCTCGCATTTGTCGAGCGGCAGCCCGGAGCTCGTGGAGAGCGCCGCGAGCGAGGCTTCCGCGTTCTGGCTCGGCACCCAGGCCTCGGCGCGCTCGGGCGTGATCCGCACCGTGCAGTTCATCGGCTCCATGCAGGTGTGGGACAGGAACGGCGTCGAGTAGACCGCCTCGAGCCTTTTCGCGGCACCCGCGATCGCCTTGAGGGCGTCGCCGATGTTGGTGTCGGCGAACGCGTCGTTCGCCGTCAGCCCCTCGCGCAGGTGCGCCGCGATCGTCGCGCTCGACTGCTTCGCTGCGGGGCCTTCGTCCCACACGATGGGCAGCGCGTCGAGCGCCGATTTCGCGCGCCACCAGCTGTCGGCGACCACCGCCACCGCCGAGTCGCTCACCCGCACCACGCCGCGCACGCCAGGACGGTTGCGGACCGTGGACTCCTCGTAGCTCACGAGCTTGCCGCCATACACCGGGCAGTCCTTGATCGCCGCGTAGAGCATGCCCGGGAGCCTGAGGTCTATCGAATAGACGAGCTTCCCGTTCACCTTCTCCGCGGTGTCGAGCCGCTTCACCGGCTTGCCGGCGATCTTCCAGGTGCGCGGGTCTTTCAGCTTGATACTCTTGGGATCGGGAGGCGTCAGCTTCGCCGCGGCCGCAGCGACGCGCCCGTAGCTCGTCGTGCGCCCGGAGGGAGCGTGCCTGATGATCCCGTTCGAAACCGTGAGCTCGGAGACCGGAACGTTCCATTCGTTCGCCGCCGCCTGCATGAGCATCAGGCGCGCCGCCGCGCCGCCTTGGCGCACGTAGTCTTGCGAGCCGCGGATGCCGCGGCTGCCGCCGGTCGCCATGTCGCGCCACACGCGCTTGCGGGCGAGGTTCTGCCCGGCCGTGATCGGCTCGATCACGACCTTGCTCCAGTCGCACTCGAGCTCCTCGGCGACGAGCTGGGCGAGCCCGGTATGCGTGCCCTGTCCCATTTCGGCGCGCGCGATGCGAATGACGCAGGTGTCGTCGGGTCTGACCACCACCCACGCGTTGACCTCGGTCGCGCCGATGCCTTGCGCCGCGGCCTCCCCGAGGCCGAACGGCAGCCGCAGGCCGAGCGCAAGCCCGCCGCCCGCGGCGGCCGAGCTGACGATGAACCTGCGACGCGAAAGATTCACGCTCCTGCTGGAATGCTCGCTCATGCTCGGCTCCTCAATGCACTTCCTCGGGCCCGCCCGGCTTGGCAGCGGGCGCGGGCTGCCGCGCGGCCGCAGCGGTGTCCACCATGTGAATGACGGAGCCCACGCCTTTGCCGGTGCCGGCAGCGAGGTGGATCGCCGCGCGGATGCGCTGGTAGGTGCCACAGCGGCAGATGTTGGTCATCGCCTCGTCGATGTCCCGGTCGGTGGGCTTGGGTTTTTTCGCGAGTAGCGCCGCAGCTGCCATGATCTGCCCCGACTGGCAGTAGCCGCACTGGGGCACGTCGAGCTCGACCCAGGCCTTCTGCACAGGGTGCGAGCCGTCGGGCGACAGCCCCTCGATGGTGGTCACGCGCTGGCCCGCGGCCGCCGACACGGGCAGCGTGCAGGAGCGCACCGGCTCCCCGTTCACGTGCACAGTGCAGGCTCCGCACACCGCGATGCCGCAGCCGTACTTGGTGCCCGTGAGCCCCAAGACTTCGCGCAGCACCCAGAGCAGCGGCATCTCGGGCTCGACGTTCACCTGGTGCGATCTTCCATTGACATTGAGTTGGATCATGGCCGCTCCTGGCAGTTGGAACCGGAGGCGGGCGCGCGCAATGCGCCGCGCGCAGCCCCCGCGCGCTGAGCCTCCTCGATCATTCGTTCTTGGATTCGCGGCCGAGGGCCGCGTCCGACGGGTGAGCCGCCGATACCGGCAAGAATATTTCCGTGCCCGCGCGCGGTCAAGTCCGCCCCGCGCTCAGGGTATCGCGACCGCGTTCATGCGGGCGAGGATCGCCGCCGTTCGCTCGAGCAGGTAGGGGGTGAGCCTGCCGGGAGTGTAGCTGCGCGGGCTCGGCAGCATGGCCGCGAGCTGCGCGGCCTGCGCCGGGGTGAGCGCCGCGGCGGAGACCCCGAAGTGGTGGCGCGCAGCGGCCTCCGCCCCGAACACGCCCTCGCCCCATTCGGCCACGTTGAGATAGATCTCCAGGATGCGGCGCTTGGTGAGGACCGTCTCCAGCATCACCGCGATCGCCGCCTCCTGGAGCTTGCGCCACCAGGAGCGGCTCGCCGACAGGAAGAGATTCTTGGCGAGCTGCTGGGTGATGGTGGAGGCCCCGCGCACGATCTCGCCCTCGCGCACGTTCGCCTCGTAGGCCTTCTTCATCGCCTCCCAGTCGAAGCCGCGATGGGAGACGAATTTCGCGTCCTCGGCGGCGACGACCGCGCGCTTGAGGTGGGGCGAGATGCGGTGGTACGGGACCCACTGGTGGCGCAGCCTCGCGCCCGGATCGGTCTCGCGCAGCAGCTCGAGCCGCGCCCGCATGAAGGCGGTGCTCGCGGGGTCGTGGCTCGCCCAGTACCACACGTGCGCGAGAAACCAGAACTGGATCGCGACGAGCGCGATCGCCGCGGCGAGCAGCGGATACCAGAGAAACCAACGCCAGATGAGCCGCAACATCAGTGAGCCGCGAATCGCGGGTCGTGGGAGGCCGCGCGCCGCGTTGCTACGAGCCACGACTCGCGCCTTTCGCCTTTCTCAGCATTTCGATGACCGGCCCCGTTTCCGGCCGCACGCCACGCCAGAAGTGGAACGCCTCGGCCGCCTGCTCGACCAGCATGCCGAGGCCGTCGGCGGCGCGCGCACCGCACTCCTCGGCGAAGCGCATGAACGCGGTGTGCCGGCCGTAGACCATGTCGTAGGCGAGCGCGCCCGGCGCGAAGAGCTCGCGCGGCAACGGCGGCAGCGCGCTGGCGAGCCCCGCCGAGGTGGCGTTGATCACGAGGTCGAAGCGCGAGCCGGCCAGCTCCGAGTAGGGGCGCGCGACGATGCCGCGGGCGGCGTAGCTCTGCAGCTTCTCGAAGTGCCCGACCAGGGCGGCCGCCCGCTGCGGGGTGCGGTTGGCGACGACCAGGATCTCGGGCTGCTCGCGCACGAGCGGCTCCACCACCCCGTAGGCGGCACCGCCCGCGCCCATCAGCAGCACGCGCCGCCCGCGAATCGCGCAGCCGAGATTGTCCTGGAGATCGCGCACCAGCCCGAGGCCGTCGGTGTTGTGGCCGGCGATGGTGCCGTCTTCGAACTTGAGCGTGTTGACCGCACCCGCCTCGAGCGCGAGCGCGGAGCGCGTGTCGGCGAGCCGCCACGCCTCCTGCTTGAAGGGCAGCGTCACGTTCAGGCCCTTGCCGCCTTCTTCTCGAAACCTCAGCACCGCCTCGCGGAAACCGTCGAGGGGAGCGAGGATCGCGCCGTAGGCGATGTCCTCGCCAGTGACGCGCGCGAACTCGGCGTGAATCGCCGGCGACAAGCTGTGCTCGACCGGATTGCCGATGACCGCGTATCTGTCCGTCACGCCGCAATTTCGGGTTGCGAGTCCCGGGGTCGAGTTTTAAACCGAAATCACGGCCGACACAACCCTAAACCCGCGACCCGTGACTCGAAACCGCTTCATTCGGCGATGAACTGGTCGGAGCGCGTGAACAGCCAGGTGCGGGTGATGTGCAGGATATCGGTGTCGCGGGCGATGTCGGGGGGAAACGGCGCGAAGGGCGCGGCGAGGTGCACGATGCGGCGCGCCGCCTCGTCGAGGATACGCTCGCCCGAGGAGCGGTTGATCTCCACCCGCTCGAGCGAGCCGTCGGACCTGATCGCCACCGTCACCACGAGGCTGCCGTAAATCCTCTGGTCGCGCGCGGCCTGGGGGTAGTTGAGCTCCCCCACGCGCTCGATCTTCAGCCGCCAGTCCTCGATGTAGCGCGCGAAGCGGTACTCCTGGGTGCGGGCCCCGATGAAGCGCCGGCGCGGCCGCTGCTGGTAGTTTTCCCACTCGCGCGCGATGGAGGCTTCCAGCCGCGCGATCTGGAAACTGCGGTTCAAAATCTCGGCGGCGCTGGGTGCGAGCTGCGGCTCGCTTTTCTCGCGCGGCGCCTCGGGTGCGGCGGCGACCGCGGTCGGCGACCGCGCCTGCGTCATCAGCCGGCGCGCCTCGCGCTCGAGCTGCTCGACCCGTTTCTGCGCCGCGGCGAGATCGGAGGCCTGGCGCGCATCGCGCGGCACCGGCAGGGGGCTGCGCGCGCGGCGCGGCGCGTCGGTATTGCCGCCGCCGTCGAGGTTCGCCTGCGCGAGCGCATCGGCTCTCTGGGGGCGCGCCTGGGTCTTGGCGTTGACCAGCGTCACCTCGAGCGTCTGCGGACGGGGAAAGAGCTTGGCGGGGTCGGGCATCGTGAAGGTGACGCCGAAGATCACGATCGCGTGCAGCACGACCGAGGCCGCGAGCGCGACCTGGAAGCGCGCGTGCCGGCCGAAGGCGAGCAGGCGCCGGTCGAGCGCCGCCATGCGCAGCTCGAGCTCGGCGAGCCGCGCCTCGAGC
>DATLZE010000099.1:0-16085 GCA_035574195.1 Burkholderiales bacterium
CGAGCGCGCGCCTGCTCCCCCCGCGCGGCCCGTGCCGGCCGATGCGCCCGTGGTCGCGGCCGCGCCCGCGACGGCTCCCGAAAAATCCGCCGGAGGGCCTCCCCCGCCGGCACCTGCCAGGCAGGCGGCGGCCCCGCGCAAGGAGAGCGGTCCCGGGGCGAAGCGCGCGCCGGTCGAGTCCAGGCCGGTCGCGCCCGCCGCAGAGCCCGGCTACATCTCCTTCGCCGTCTCGCCGTGGGGCGAGGTGTACGTGGACGGCAGGAAGCTGGGCGTGAGCCCTCCCCTGCTCGAAGCGGAGGTCGCGCCGGGCCGGCACACGATCGAGATCCGCAACACCACCTTTCCCGCCCGCACCGAGACCATAGAGGTCAAGCCCGGCGCCCGGATTAAAATAAGGCACCGCTTTAGGGGAGGACCGTGAAAAGGACCGCGCTGCTGCTCGCCGCGCTGCTGCTCGCCGGCTGCGAATCCGCCCCCATCCGCGAGATCCGGGGCCTGTTCCAGCCGCACAAGGGCGAGCCCGAGCTTGCCGCCGGCATCCGCTCCTACGAGGACGGACGCTACGCCGAGTCGGCGCGCCAGCTGCAGAGCGCGCTCGACGCGGGGCTCGGCCGCACCGACCAGGTGAGGGCCCACAAGTACCTCGCCTTCATCCACTGCTCCTCCGGGCGCGAGCGAGCGTGCCGCGAGGAATTTCGCAAGGCGCTCGACCTCGACCCGGGGTTCGAGCTCGCCCCCGCGGAGGCGGGGCACCCGGTCTGGGGGCCGGTGTTCCGCAGCGAAAAAGCCCGCCGCAGGCCCTGAGGCGCTCCGCCCGTGAAGCGTTTCGCGCCCGCGGTTGCATGAGGTCTCCGGTGGTGGAGCCGCGCAAATTCGGACGCTACGAAGTGCTCGGCGAAATCGGCAAGGGCGCGATGGGCGTGGTCTACCGCGCGCACGATCCCCTGCTCGACCGCATGGTGGCGGTGAAGACCATCAACATGGAGCTCGCGCAGGAGGAGATGGCGGAGTACGAGGCGCGCTTCTACCAGGAAGCGAGAGCGGCGGGCGGGCTCAACCATCCCAACATCGTCACCGTCTACGACATCGGCAAGAGCGGCCACGTCGCCTACATGGCGATGGAATATCTGGAGGGCGCCGAGCTGCGCTCCCTGCTCGCGGGAGGACGGCCGCTGGCGCCCGCGCAGGCGCTCGACATCGCCGCCCAGATCGCCACAGGGCTCGCCTACGCCCACGAGCGGGGTGTCGTGCACCGCGACGTGAAACCCGCCAACATCATGCTCACGCGCAACGGCACGGTGAAGATCACCGATTTCGGCATCGCGCGCATGCGCTCGAGCGGCGTGCGCACCCAGACCGGAGTGGTGCTGGGCTCCCCGCGCTACCTCTCGCCCGAGCAGGTGGTGGGCAAGCGCGCCGATCCGCGCTCGGACATCTTCGCGCTGGGCGTGATCCTCTACGAGATGGTGACCGGCCGCGCCCCGTTCACCGGCGAGGACGTGAGCTCGATCATGTTCCAGATCCTCAACTTCGTGCCGCCGTCGCCGGGCTCGCTCGTGCCTGGGGTGCCGGAGATGCTCGATTTCATCGTCGCCAAGGCGCTCGCCAAACCGCCCGAGGACCGCTACGCGGACGCATCCGAGCTCGCGCGCGACTTGCGCGAGTGCCGCAACCGGCTCGCAGCCGGGCCGTCCGCCGCGCAGCCCGGACCGCGGCCGGCGCAGGCGAGCTTCGACCCGGAGCAGGCGGCAGAGCTGCTGGTGCGCTCCTCGCCCAATACCCGCGCGGGCGACGCCGAACCCGGGGCGCTCGAGCCTGCTCCCACGCTCGGTCTTTCCCGGGCGTTCAACTCGCTCGACGCCACGCTCAAGCTCGCCGCGCAGACCGGCCTGGCGCAGGAGATGGACGACATCGCGCGGTTGCTCGGCGCGCGCAGCGGCGGCCACGCCGCGGCCCCGCAGCCCGCGTACCGCGTGAGAAGCGGCGCGGGCTGGAGCGCAAGAGACAGGCTCATCTTCGCGGCGAGCGTGGCAGGCGCGACGATCGTGGGCGCCTTCATCGTGCTCGCCTAGCCCGGCTGCCTGCCCCCGAGCCCATGCGCGTGGAAAGCGTCGAGGCGGTCGCGATCGAAATCCCGCTGCGGCGGAATTTCGGGGGGAGCACCTACTCGGTCACCAAGCGCTGCACCGTCGTCACCCGGATACGCACCGACGAGGGGCTTGTATCCGAAGTCTACAACGGCGACAACCGCAGCCACGGGCGCGAGATCGCACGGCTGATCCGCGAGGCGCTCGCCCCGCGCCTCGCGGGCCTGGAGGTGCTGGAAGTCGAGCGGGCGTGGGGCACGATGTTCGAGCTCACCCACACGAGCCCCGACCGCAAGACGCTGATCGAAGCGATCTCGTGCGTGGACTGCGCGCTGTGGGATCTCGCCGGCAAGGCGCTCGGCAAAAGCGTGGCCGAGCTCCTGGGCGCCGCGCGCGCGCGGCTGCCCGTGATCTCGATCGGCGGCTACTACGGCGAGGGGCGCACCCTCGCCGACATCGGGCGCGAGATGGAAGCCTACCGCGCCGCCGGCATGGCTGGCTGCAAGTTCAAGGTCGGCGGGCTCGCCCCGGAGCAGGACGCGAAGCGCGTCGCCGCCGCGCGCCGCGCGGCGGGACCGGATTTCGTGCTCATGGCGGACGCCAACCGCGGCTGGAACGTCGAGCAGGCGATCCGCTTCGCGCGGCTGGTCGAGGATCTCGACCTCGTCTGGCTCGAGGAACCGTGCCATTGGTACGACGACGCGGCGATGATGGCGGGGGTGCGCCGGGCGGCCCGCATCCCGCTCGCGGCGGGCCAGAGCGAGATCACGAGCCACGGCGTGCGCCGGCTGGTGGAGGCGGGCGCCGTGGATTTCGTCAACTACGACGCCTCGGAAGGCGGCGGCGTCACCGACTGGCGGCGCGCGGCGCAGATCTGCGCCGCGGCGGGCGTGCGCATGGCGCACCACGAGGAGCCGCAGATCGCGGTGCAGCTGCTCGCGGGCGTCGCCCACGGCACCTATCTCGAGTGCTTCGCCGACCCCGAGCGCGACCCGGTGTGGCAGGCGCTGTGGGCGAACCGCCCGCCGGTCGAGAACGGGACGATGGCGGTGCCGGCCGGGCCCGGCTTCGGTCTCGAGCTCGACTGGAAGATGATCGAGCGCCACCGCGTCGGCTGAACGGCCTCCCGACACGGGCGCGCCGGGCAGCGAAGGGGAGCGGAAGCGAGAATCGAGCCGCCGAGGGCGCCAAAGAATATCGAGAAGCATCGAGTCGCAAACGAGCAAGCGAGGAATCCTCCATGAAATCCATCGATATCCACGCCCACATCGTGCCGGAATCGCTGTGGAAGGCCGCCGACTCCGGAGCGCAGTGGCACGGCTACCGCCACGAGCCGGGCGAGGGGCTCGGGGCGGTGGTGGGCGGCGGCATGCGCACCACGTTCACCTCGCCCAAGGTGCGCTACGGCCTCGAGGAGCGCATCCGGGACATGGACGCGCAAAAGGTGGACGTGCAGGTGCTCTCGCTGCACACCCCGCTCGTCGGCTACCACCTCGACCCGGAGCGCGGGCTCGCGCTCGCGCGCGAAGTGAACGACGAGATCGCCGCCGCCGTGCGCGAGCACCCCGCACGTCTCGCCGGGCTCGCCACGCTGCCCGCGCAGCACGTGAAATCGGCGATCGCCGAGCTCGAGCGCGCGGTGACGCGCCTGGGGCTCAAGGGCGCGATGCTCGACACCCAGGTGAACGGCGAGCAATGGGACGAGCCGAAGTTCCTGCCGCTGTTCAAGGCCGCCGAGCAGATGGGCGCGGTGCTCTTCTTCCACCCGCAACCGCAAAACAACTTTCTCGCGCAGCGCGCGAAGCGCCACGGCCTGTCGAACAGCCTCGGGGTGATCCTCGACGACGCCATCGTCGCGGCGATCCTCGCCTGCGGCGGCGTGCTCGAAGCCTGCCCGGCGATCCGCATCTGCATCGCCCACGGCGGCGGCCCGACCTGCTACGCGATCGGGCGGCTCGACCGCAACTGGCGCGACCGCCCCGGCTCGCGCAGCACCCCGCAGCCCCCGAGCGCCTACCTGCGCCGGCTCTACTACGATACCGTGGTGGGGGCGGAGGAGGAGCTGCGCTATCTCCTCGACCGGGTCGGCGCCGACCGCGTGGTGCTGGGCAGCGACTGGCCGTTCGTGGCGTGGCACCCCTCGCCCGTCGCCTGGGTCCGGGGGCTGAAGTCGCTCACCGAGGAAGAAAAGGAAAAGATCCTGTGGCGCAACCTCGAATCGCTGCTCGGATTGTAGCCGCAGCGCGCCCGGGGTGCCGCTGGCGCGCGTGGCGAGCGCTCGCCGCTTCACTCGCGCTCGCCGCGTGGGCCGCCGCATCCGCGGCCGCCGGCTACGAAACGCGCTGGGTCGCGTTCCCGGCGCTCGAGCCGTTCGAAGGCCGGGCAGTCGAGCTCGAGGCCCTGATGTTCCGGCCGCGCGGCGCGGGACCGTTTCCGGCGCTCGTGCTGTTGCACGGCTGCGGCGGCTTCTACACGCGCGAGGGCTACGTCACCGCTTCCTACCGCGACTGGCTCGAACGGCTCGCTGCCGCGGGCTATGTCGCGCTACTCGTGGACAGCTTCAATCCGCGCGGCTACCGCTCGATCTGCGAGCTCCAAAAGCGCCCCATCCTCGTTCACCGGGAGCGCGTGGCCGATGCCTATGCCGCGGCCGCTTGGCTCGCGCGCGAACCCTATGTCGCGCCCGATCGCATCGGTCTGATCGGCTGGTCGAACGGGGCC
Source organism: Burkholderiales bacterium (assembly GCA_035574195.1). Classification (GTDB taxonomy): domain Bacteria; phylum Pseudomonadota; class Gammaproteobacteria; order Burkholderiales; family SG8-41; genus SG8-41. The sequence goes on from DATLZE010000099.1 coordinate 4,809, forward strand.
TCCGGCACGCTCTACGGTCTGCGGCCAGAGAACCAGCGCCAGCCGGGGTTTCGAGCCGGGGTTGCCTTCTATCCGGGCTGCGGGGCACTGGCGCGGTCGGAAACGCCCTACCGCCCCTACGCGCCGCTGCTCGTCCTCGCCGGCGAGGCCGACGATTGGACGCCCGTTGCGCCCTGCGTCGCGCTGACGGCCATCGCCAAGGAGCAGGGCGCGGCGATGCAGATCGTGACCTACCCCGGTGCGCACCACAGCTTCGATCGCATCGATCTCCCGGTGCGCTTCCGGCCCGAGGTGCGCAATCCGAACCGGCCCGAAGGCCGCGGCGCCACGGTGGGCGGGCACCCCGAGGCGCGCGCGGATGCGCTCGAGCGCGTCTTCGAATTCCTCGCGCGCCACCTCAAGCACTGAGCGCAACAGCCCCGGGTGCACGGGTCCTGGAGGCGCGCCAGCGGCGCCTTCAGCGTTTTGCCGCGCTGATCGCGGTGAGGATGCCCTGCATGATCGCGAGCGGGGTCGGCGGACAGCCCGGCACCGCCACGTCCACGGGAATCACGTTCGACACCCGCCCGCGGCTCGCGTAGCTCTCGCCGAAGACGCCTGCGTTGCAGCCGCAGTCGCCGATCGCCACCACGAGCTTCGGATCGGGTGTGGCCTCGTAAGTGCGTCTGAGCGCCTCCTCCATGTGGCGCGACACCGGCCCGGTGACGAGCAGCAAGTCCGCGTGGCGCGGGCTCGCGACGAACTTGATGCCGAGCCCTTCCAGGTTGTAATAGGGGTTGTTGCACATGTGGATTTCGAGCTCGCAGCCATTGCACGAGCCCGCGTCCACGTGGCGGATGGCGAGCGCGCCGTCGAAATAACGCAAGACGTCCGCGCGCAGCCGCTCGCGCGTCACGCGTAGCGCCTGGTCCGGAAGCGGCGGCCGCTCCGTCACGATCCCCGTGACCGCGATCTGTTTGAGCAGCTGATACATACAGGCTCCCCGCCGTCAGTCGTCGCCGCGGCTCACAAATCGTGCCCGCTGTAGGACAGGTTGAAGGATTTGTTGATGAGCGGGAAGTCGGGAACGATGTTCCCGATCACCGCGTGCTCGAGCGCAGGCCAGTTCTGCCACGAGGGATCGTGCGCGTGGCAGCGCCGGATGCGGTCGCCGGCCTCCGCCTCGAGTGCGATGAAAACCTCTCCCCTCCAGCCCTCGACCCAGCCCACGCCGAACGCGCCCGCAGCAGCCGCCGGGACGGGCACGGCAAGCTCTCCGGCGGGAAGCCTCTCCAGGATCAGGCGCAGCAGCCGCAGCGATTCGAACACTTCTTCGAAGCGCACCGTCACCCGCGCGGCGACGTCGCCGTTGCGGTGCGTCGCCATGCGCACGCCGAGCTCCTGATACGGAGCGCACGGATACTCGACGCGCAGATCCCGGGCCTGTCCGCTCGCGCGGCCCGCGAGTCCGATCAGTCCGAGGCGAGCGGCGAGATCGGGCGCGATGCGCCCGCAGCCGATGAAGCGGTCCTGCAGCCCCGCGTGTTCATCGTAGATCGCCTTGAGCCGCGTGACGGTCTCCTCCAGCGCCTCCATCTCGCCGCGCATGCGCGCCGCACCTTCGGACGCGAGGTCGCGCGCGACGCCGCCCGGAACGACGAGATCCATCAGATAGCGGTGGCCGAAGAGCGCCTGATGGGTCCTCAGCCACTCCTCCTTCAGCCGCAAGAATTGCGCGAGCCCAAAGGCGAGCCCCGCGTCGTTGGCGAGGAAGCCGAGATCGCCGAGATGGTTGGCGATGCGCTCGCGCTCGAGCAGCAGCGCGCGCAGCCACAACGCGCGCGGCGGCGGCGTGACACCTGCCGCCGATTCCGCCGCCATCGCGTAAGCCCAGGCGTAGGCGACGGTGGAATCGCCCGATACCCGCCCGGCGAGTCGCGCACCTTCCTGTAGCGACAGGCCCTCGAAGCGCTTCTCGATGCCCTTGTGCTTGTAGCCGAGCCGCTCCTCGAGCCGCAGCACCGTCTCACCCACCACCGAGAAGCGAAAATGACCGGGCTCGATCGTGCCGGCGTGCACTGGGCCTACCGGGATCTCGTGCACGCCCTCGCCCTCCACGCGGACGAAGGGATAGCCGTCGGCTTCTCGGCGGCCCGCCGAGCGCGGTTCGCCCTTCGCCTCGAAGTCCTTCCGAAGCGGGAATTCGTCGGCGCGCCACGCCGCGTGACGCAGCCATTTACGGCGGTCCTCGGCGCCCTCGGCGCGCACGCCCAGCAGGTCGCAAGCGGCGCGCTGCATGCGGTCCGCTGCGGGGAAGGTCGCGCTCAGGTCAGGATACGACTCGCTGGCGAGCGGCAGCAAAAGCACGACGAGCCCGCCACGCGCGGCGAGCGCGGCGTGCACGGTGAAACCGCGACCCGCGGCGCGCGCATCGCTCGCCCACAGCGCGAGGAGCCGCCCGCCCTGCTCGGCCACCCGCTGGCAAGTCTCGGACCACTGCGCCGCCCCGACCTCGGCGCGGTATGCCGGCACCGCCCCGGGAATCGGAGTCAATTCGATATCGAGCCCTTCCAGTCTCATCGCCCGACGATACCTCTTACCGAAAGAAGGGGAGATGCGGAGAACGGGGGCGCGAAAATCCCCACGGTGCTTTGCACTTCCCCCGCCCGCTTCCTCCCGCTCTCACGTCGTTTTTCCCCTATCCGATCAGCGCGGCGGCCTGCCGGTACCACTGCGCGAGGAACGGCGGGATGTAGATGCCCAGCAGGAGCACGAGCGCGAGGTGCACGAACACCGGCACCAGCGCCGGCGGATGCGGCAGGCGCGGCAGCGCCGTCTCGCCGAACACCATTGGCTGCACCTTGCCGAAAATCGCGGCGAAGGCCACCGCCAGCGCGACCAGCAGGAACGGCGTGGCCCACGGCTGCTCCCGCATCGCGGTCGTGATGATGATGAACTCGCTCGCGAACACCCCGAACGGCGGGATGCCGAGGATCGCGATCGAGCCCAGCATCAGCCCCCAGCCGATCGTGGGGTTGGTGCGGATGAGCCCCCGGATGTCGTCCATGATCTGGGTGCCCGACTTCTGCGCCGCGTGCCCGACCGCGAAAAAGATCGCCGACTTGGTCAGGCTGTGCATGGTCATGTGGAGCAGCGCCCCGAAAGTCGCCGTCACGCTCCCCATGCCGAAGGCGAAGGTCATGATGCCCATGTGCTCGATGGAGGAATAGGCGAACATGCGCTTTATGTCGCGCTGGCGGGAGAGCAGGAACGCCGCGACCATCACTGACAGCAGTCCGAATCCCATCATCAGATTGCCCGCGAAGGCGGTGCCGAGCGCACCGTCGGTGAGCACCTTGCAGCGCACGACCGCGTAGAGCGCGACGTTGAGCAGGAGCCCGGAGAGCACCGCCGAGATCGGGGTAGGACCCTCGGCATGCGCGTCGGGCAGCCAGTTGTGCACCGGCACCAGCCCCACCTTGGTGCCATAGCCCACCAATAGGAACACGAAGGCGAGCGACATCACCGTCGGCTCGAGGCCCGCCTTGACCTGGTTCAGATCGGTCCACAGCAAAGCCGTGCCCCCCGATCCCAGCAATTTCTCGGAGGCAAAATAGAGCAGGATGGTGCCGAAGAGGGCCTGCGCGATGCCGACCGAGCACAAGATGAAGTACTTCCAAGCCGCTTCGATCGCCTCGGGGGTGCGATAGAGGCTCACCAGCAGCACGGTGGAGAGCGTCGCCGCCTCCATCGCCACCCACAGGATGCCCATGTTGTTGGTGGTGAGCGCGAGCAGCATGGTGAAGGTGAAGACCTGGAACATCGCGTGGTAGAGCCGCAGCGTCCGCACCCGCACCTTGCCGCGGTCGGACTCGATGCGCATGTACGGGCGCGAGAAGAGCGCGGTGGTGAACGCGACGAAGGAGGTAAGCGCGACCAGCACCACGTTGAAGGAATCGATGAAGAACTGGTTCCTGAACGCGGTGATGGGTCCCTCCCCGAGCACGCGCGCGGTGAGCGCAGCCGCCGCGAGGAAGGTGACCAAGCTCGCCGCGACGCCGATCTCCGGGCCGCGGGGCCGGCCGCCCAGCACGGCGAGCACCGCACCGCCAACGAGCGGAGCGCCGAGCAGCAGCAGTATTTCCATCAGTCTTCCTTCAATTTCTCCATGTGGCGCACATCCAGACTGTCGAAGGTCTCACGGATCTGGAAGAAGAAGATGCCGAAGATGAACGCGCCAACCAGCACGTCGAGCGCGATGCCGAGCTCCACCACCATCGGCATGCCGTAGGTGGCGCTGGTCGCGGCGAAGAACAGTCCGTTTTCCATCGAGAGAAAGCCGATCACCACCGGCACCGCCTTGCGCCGCGTGATCATCATCAGGAAGGAGAGCAGCACGCACGCCATTGCGATGCCGAGGGTGGAGCGCGTGACGGTGCTCGCCATCTCCGAGATCGGCTGCGCGAGGTTGAAGGAGAAGATGACGAGCGCGATCCCGATCAGCATGGTGGTCGGAATGTTGATGAGCGTCTCGACGTCCCACCGTATGTTGATGAGGTGGATCAACCGGTAGAGGATCCACGGCAGCGCGACCACCTTGAGCGCCACGGTGAGCGCTGCGGAGAAATAAAGGTGGCCCTGCCCAGTGGTCCAGGCGACGATGAAGGTGGAGAGCGCCAGCACCACCCCCTGCCAGGCGAAGAGCTCGATCAGCGACAGGATGCGTCGCTGCGAGAGCATCGCGAACGCGATCAGCAGCATGATCGCCGCGAACAGGTTGATGAGCTGGCCGCTCAGTGGCACGGCGCGCGGCCTCCGACCCGTGAATCGCGATCGTTCATACCTGGAACACGTAGTGCAGCAACAGACCGAGCATCGCGAGCAGGAACGCGGTCGCGACGAACTCCGGCACGCGGAAGATGCGCATCTTCGCGCTCACCGTCTCGAGTACCGCGAGGCCAGCCCCCGCGACTGCGAGCTTCGCCGCGGAGGCGGCGACTGCGAGCGGCAGCGCGCCCCAGTCGCCGGCCTCGGCGATGCCCCAGGGGAGAAAACAGGCAATGCCGATCGCGCAATAGACGAAGAGCTTGATCGCGGAGGCCCATTCGATCAGTGCGAGGTGCCGCGCGGAATACTCGAGCACCAGCGCCTCGTGCACCATGGTGAGCTCGAGGTGCGTCGCCGGGTTGTCCACCGGGATGCGCGCGTTCTCGGCGAGCAGCACCATCACGAAAGCCACCGCAGCGAATGCGAGGCTCGGATAGAGCGCGAACTCGCTGTGGCCCAGCGTCTCGACGATGGTGGTGAGCGATGTCGACTGGCTGATCAGCGACAAGTTGAAGAAGACGATGAGCAATGCCGGCTCTGCCAGAGCGCCGATCAGCATCTCGCGCCTCGCCCCCAGCGTGCCGAAAGCCGTCCCGATGTCCATCGCCGCGAGCGAAATGAATACGCGCGCAACGGCGAACACTCCGACCAGTGCGATCACGTCGGCTGCAGCCGCGAACGGCAAGTCCGTTGCCAGCACCGGCACGATGCCGGCCACCAGCCACATGCAGCCAAAAATCACGTAGGGCGCGAGGCGGAACAGCCAGGAGGCATTTTCCGCGAGCGCCGCGTCCTTGTGCAGGAGCTTGCGCAGCACGCGGTAAGGTTGCAGCAGGCTCGGGGCGCGGCGGTTCTGCAGCCAGGCGCGGCAGGCGTTGACCCAGCCCACGAGCAACGGCGCGGCCGCTGCCACCAGCACGAGTTGCACCAACTGGTTGATGGCCCCGCTCGCCGTCATCGCACGAACGCCAGCAGGAAAAGGATGGTCAGAAAGCTGTACACCAGATAAACCGCGACTCTCCCGACCTGAATTCGCCCGACGAGGCGCGAGAGAAAGGCGGTCGCGCGCGCGATCGGCATGTAGATCCAGTCCCAGAAGCGGTCGTGCACCTCGGACGAGTAGCGCGGCGCACGGTCGAACGGATCGGGATGGCGGGACTCGATGCGGTAGAGCGGCGCGAAAATCTGGCGGATCGGCTGGGCGAACCCTTCCGCCGTATCCTGCATGCGTGCGTTCAGCTCCGGAAAGCCGCAATCCCACGGCGCAGTGCGGCGCAACCGGCCGTGGTAGAGCGCACGCACCAGCCCGAAGGCGGCGAGCACCACGGCGACTATGACGGCGAAGAAGATCATCGGGCTGTAGCTCGCGCGCTCCGGCGCAACCGGCGTGAGCCACAGCCAGTGCGAGGAAATTCCCGAATAGGCCAGGCTGTAGTCGAGCAGCTCGAGCGCGACGGGGTCCATCACTCCGATCATCCACACCGGAGCGAGCCCGAGCAGCGCGCACAGCGTGGCGAGCCATGCCATGCCGAGCCTCTCCCAGCCGCCGACTTCGCGGCCGCGCTCCGCTTCACGGCTGCGCGCCTGGCCGAGAAAGGCGACGCCGAACACCTTGACGAAGCACATCGCGGTGAGCGCCCCGGCGAGCGCGAGCGCCGCGGCAACGAGCGGGATGATCGAGCGCAGCACACCGTGCTCGAGCGCCGGGGAAAGGAGCGCAGCCTGAAACGTGAGCCATTCGGAAACGAATCCGTTGAGCGGCGGCAGCGCCGAGATCGCGAGCGCGCCTACCAGGAAGAAGAGCGCGGTATAGGGCATCGCGCGAATCAATCCTCCCATGCGCCCGAGATCGCGCAATCCCGCTCCGTGCAGCACCGCTCCCGCTCCGAGGAACAGCAGCGCCTTGAAGATCGCGTGATTGAGCGTGTGGTAGAGCGCCGCGAGCAGCCCGAGCACGGCGAGGACCGGGTGCCCGGTGCCGAAATAGATCAGCGACAGCCCGAATCCGATCAGGATGATGCCAATGTTCTCGACCGAGTGATAGGCGAGGAGCCGCTTCAGATCGTGCTGCATCAACGCGAACAGCACGCCGAAAAGCGTGGTCAGCACCGCGAGCACCAGCGTGAGCAGCCCCCACTCCCACTGGATCGAAGGAAGCAGATCGTAGGTGACGCGGAACATGCCGTAGATCGCGGTTTTCAGCATGACGCCCGAGAGCAGCGCCGAGACGGGAGAAGGCGCGGCGGGATGCGCTTGCGGCAGCCACACGTGCAGCGGCACGATTCCGGCCTTGGCGCCGAAGCCGAACAGCGCCAGCAGGAACGCGGCCGTCGCCCATCCCACGGTCGGCTGCGCCTGACGCATGGCATCGAAGGTGTAGTCGCCGTGCCCCTCGTGCAGCACGCCGAAACAAAGCAAGATGGCGATCGCGCCCACGTGCGCCATCAGCAGGTAGATGAAGCCTGCCTTGCGGATGCCGGGATCGTGATGCTCGGTGGTGACGAGAAAGTACGAGGCGAGCGCCATCGCCTCCCACGCGACCATGAAAAGATAGGCGTCGTCGGCAACGAGCACGAGCACCATGCTGGCCAGGAACACGTGATACTGCAGGCAGGTGAGCCCGGAGAAGCCGCCGGTCCCGCTCGCGAAGTAGCCGGCGGCGTAGCAAGAGATGCCCGCGGCGGCAGCGCCGAGCAGCATCAGGAAGAAAGCGGAGAGCGCGTCGAGCCGCACGTGGAACGGCAAGTCCGGCAACCCCAGCGGCAGCACCATCGCCTCCTGTGGCCTGCCGATCGCGAACAGCCCGGCGACCGCGAGCGCAGCGGCCGCCGCGGCACCCAGGCAATAGAGCCAGCGTGCGGGGGCCTGCGGCCGGCCGGGCAGCAGGAGGCCGAGGATTCCGAGAACCAGCCAGAACAGCGCGATGCCGATGACGAGCCCGAGGGGAGAGGAAGTGGCTGCTGGCATCGGCTATACTGCGGACATCGTCTGGGAGCGTGACGCGCACCACCCCGCGCCAGCGCTGCAAAGCCGAATTCTAAGCGCTTCGGCGCCGGCTGCGCAATTTCGGCGTCCGGCCGATGAAAATGCGCGGGCGGCGCCCGCGGCTCGTTTTTATTCGAATGTCGTGCAGCCGCGGCTCACGCGCCGCGCGCGCGACGCTCTCCGCCAAGCTCCCAGCAGCGGTCGTTGCGGACGAAGCCGATCTTGCGGTAGTAGTCGGCGGCGGCGGGTGCAGCGACGAGCCGGATCGTGCAGCGCGGGCCGAGCTGGCTGCGCGTGTGCTCGATGAGCGCGCGGCCGATGCCCGTGCGCTGGTAGGCCGCGTCCACCGCCAAGTCCGAGATGTAACACGCGTAGTGAAAATCGGTCAGGGCGCGCGAGACACCGACGAGCTTTCCCCCGTCCCACGCTGTCACCCATAGGTTGGCATGCTTCACCATGCCCTCGATGCACTCGCGGTCGTGCACCGGACGCCGCGCGGCGAGCGTAGAACGCTCGAGCAGGTCGATGAACTGCTCGGCGCTGATCGGAACGTTGATCCGGTACTCGATCCCCGCCGCCATCAGGGCCTGAGATAGGCGTAACCCTCGCGCTGCTGCAGCCGCGTGATCTCCGCGACCCCCGAGGGCACGAACGTCACCTCCGGGATGAACTGGTCGCGGGTGAGCTTGCGGTTGCGCAGCGTGATCTCGCACACGTCGAACTGCACGCCGCGCTGTTTGAGGTCCTCGACGATCACGTTGTAGGGATAGCCGTTCCTGTTCTTCGCGCCCTCGAACAGGAAATCCACGCCGCGGGCGTGTGTCACCACCACGATCTGCGCTTTGGGGTTCACCTCGAGGTGATTGCGGATATTGCGCAGCGCGTCATCGGCCTGCGCCTCGGTGTTGTTGACGTGGTAGACGACCTTGTCCGGCCACACGTTGGCCTTCGGATCCACGGCCCCCGTGGCGGCGCACCCCGCGAGCAGCGCGCAGAGCAGCGCCCCGCACGCGATTGCATGCTGTGCTTTCATTGCCATCCTCCTATGCTATCAAGAAAAAAGCCCGTTTCGCCCCTCTCGTATCGCGGCGCTGCGGTCCCCCGCTGGCGCCGCTCTCCCCAATACCGGCGCAGCGAGAAAAATATTCCCGCAGCCGGCCGTTGGAATAAAATCGCCCAGGGGACGGTAATCACCGATGGAACGGCCCGCACCCGAGGAAGACAAGCGCGCCCGCTTCGAGCGCCTGGTGCTACCGCACGCCGACGCGGCCTACAACCTCGCGCTGTGGCTCGCGCGCGACGCCGAGCAGGCCGAGGAAGCCGTGCAGGAGGCTTATTTGCGCGCGTTCCGGTTCTTCGATTCCTTCCGCGGCGAGAACGCCCGCCCGTGGCTGCTCGGCATCGTGCGCAACACCTGCCTGACGCTGATCGCCCGCCGCCCCGAGCCGCAGCCGCCCGAGGAGTTCGACGAGAGCCGGCACGGCGAGGAGGCGCTCGCGCCGGGCTCGGTCGTGAGCTTTCCCGCCAACCCGGAGGCGAGCGCGATCGAGAACGCGGATCGGGCGCTCGTGCAGCGCTGCCTGCGGCAGCTGCCGGCCGAATACCGCGAAGCGCTGATCCTGCGGGAGCTGCACGATTGCTCGTACAAGGAGATCGCCGCGATCACCGCCGCGCCGATCGGCACGGTCATGTCGCGCCTTGCGCGAGGGCGGCGCCTGCTCGCGCGCGCGCTGGTCGGGCGCGTGCCGCGCCGGAACACCGGAACATGAACTGCCAGGACGCCATCCGGCTCGCGAACGGCTACGTGGACGCGGAGCTCGACGCCGCGGGCGCGCTGGCGATCGAGGAGCATCTGCAGGCGTGCCCGCGCTGCCGCGCGCACCTCGAGAACCTGCGGGCGCTGCGGGACGCGGTGCGCCGCGGAACGCAATTTCTGGCGCCTCCCGCCTCGCTCCGGGAGCGCCTGCAAGCGCGCTACGGGCAGGCGGCGATGCGCCGGGCGAGCCTGCCCCGGCGCCCCTGGCTCGCGGGGGCGGGCGCCGCCGCGCTGCTTGTCCTCGTGCTCTGGCTCGGAGCGGGCGGCCTGCGCGGTCCCGCGCCGCACGGGCAGCCGCTTGCGGCGCGGGTCGTGGTCCACGTCTCCGACAGCGCCTCCGCCGGCGCCATCCTGCGCAACCTCGCCAATCACCTGGAGGCCTCGCCCGCGACGCGCGTCGTCGTGGTCGCGCACAACGACGGCGTGAATTTCCTGCTGCAGGGCGCGCGCGACGCATCCGGCCAGCCATTCGAGGCCGCGGTCGAGAAGCTCAAATCGCGGGGCGTGGATTTCCGCGTCTGCGCCAACACCCTCGTGCGCCGCAAGCTCGATACGGCCGCGGTCATCCCGGCGGCGCGGCTCGTGCCCTCGGGCGTGGCCGAAATCAGCCGCTTGCAGATCGAGGAGGGCTACGCCTATCTCAAGCTGTGAGCCGCGCCCGGCGCCTCCGACGACCGGCGCCCGCGCTGCCGAGCGAGCCATCCTGACGCCATGACCGTAACCCGGCATCTCCTGATCACGGGGCGCGTCCAGGGCGTGGGATTCCGTTTCTTCGTCGAGCGCAAGGCGCGCGCGCTGGGCCTGTGCGGGTGGGTGCGCAACCGCCACGACGGAAGCGTCGAGGCGGTGGTGCAGGGCGCACCCGAGGCCGTGGAGGCGATGGTCGCGGCGGTGCGCCGCGGGCCGCCGGGCGCGGCGGTGAGCGGGGTGCGCGAGAGCGAGGCGGAGGGGGAATTCTCGGGCTTCGAAATCCGGCCGAGCGCCTAGCCTGCGCGTTGCTTCACAAGCGGCCCAAGCCTGAAAGGATGCGGTCGCGCGCGCGGCGAATGGACGCCGGGGGCGCGCGGGCCGAGACGCAAAGGCCCGTTCACCGGCATTACATCAACGCTGCGATCTGCGCCGGCGCTGGCGTGCGCAGCAGCAAGTCTTTCATGGCCCACGCCTGCTGCGGCGCGACTCGCTCGAGGTAGCGCGCCTCGCCCGCGACGAGCGCGGCGAGCGCGACGCCGTCGCGGTAGAGCACGCGGTTGCCGGCAAGGGCCGGCACCTTCGGTCCCGGCACGACGATGCCGACCAAGTTGAGCGGATCGGCGCCGCTCACCACGACGAATTCGCCGGAGGGCTCGCGGTTGCGCACGCCGCGCAGCATGCCCACCGCCTCGGGCGCCGCGAACTGTTCTCCGGCGAAGCCCGCGACGAAGCGCCCGCCGCGGACCTCCCCGCGCGCCTCGAGCCGCCGGAACGCCATCAGCAGTTCGCGCCACGGCGGCAGCCAGTGCGCCTCCCGTGCGAGGAGCCGCCAGAACACGACGCCGTAGCGTCGCGCGAGCGCCCGCGCGACGCGCTCCGCGCGCTCGTGCGGGGCAGGCTGCTCCGCGCCGCGCGGGACGAGCGCCCAGCGGCCCGCATCCTCCACGCCGAACAGCGCGGTGCGCCGCCGGCGCTGGCCC